>NZ_WTLH01000057.1 GCF_011421595.1 Streptomyces sp. YIM 98790
GGGCCGTCCGGCGCGGACGCCGGGCCGGCGGTGGAGGCGGCGCCCGGGTGGCTGCGCAGCCGCCGCAGGTACGGCGCCGGGGCGGTCCGCGGCAGCAGCCGGATCCGCACGTCCAGCGGGGTGACCGCCTCCGGCCGGGCCAGCACCGGGTTCAGCTCGGCCTCGGCCACCTGCGGCAGATCGCAGGCCATCCGGGACAGCCGGTGCAGCAGCTGCTCCAGCCCGGGAAGGTCCGCGGCCCGGCTGCCGCCGTAGCCGAACAGCAGCGGGGTGCAGCGCGGCGCGGTGATCAGATCGTGCACGTCCCGGTCGGTCAGCGGGGCCAGCCGGGCGGCGTGGTCGGCCAGCAGCTCGGTGGCCGTGCCGCCCAGGCCGAACAGCACCAGCGGGCCGAAGACCTGGTCCTGTACCACGCCGGCCACCAGCTCGGTGCCGCCGCGCGGGGCCATCGGCTGGACCACCGCACCGGTCATCGTGCCGTCGAAGCGGCCGGCCAGCTCCCGGTAGGCGGCCCGGGCGGCCTCCGGGCCGGCCAGGTCGAGCCGCACCGCGCCCGCCTGGGATTTGTGCACCAGGCCGGGCCAGTGCGCCTTCATGGCCACCCGGCCGCCCAGCCGGCCGGCCGCCGCCGCGGCCTCGTCGGCGCCGGTCACCCAGCGCCAGGGCAGCTGCGGGATGCCGTAGGCGTCCAGCAGCGCCGCGCACAGCCGCGGGTCGGCCCAGCCGCCCTCGGGGTGCCGGTGGAGGAATGCGGTCACCAGCGTCCGCGCCCCCGGCAGGTCGATGCCGTCCAGCTGTGGCTCGGTGCCGGCCGCGCGGGCCCGCCAGCGGGCGTAGCGGGCGACATGGGCCAGGGCCGCCGCGGCCACCACCGGGTCGCCGTAGCAGGGCACCAGCCGGCCGTCCGGTGCCCGGTCCAGCCGGACGGACGCCTCCTGGGCGGGCAGGACCGCGACGACCGGACGGTCCTGGCTCCCCGGAGGCGGGAGCAGAGCCGGGACCGGATGGTTCCCGGCCGCCGCCGGGATCGCGGTCGGCACCAGGGAGACCAGCACCGCGTCCACCGACGGCGACCGGACCAGCAGCTCCAGGCAGGCCCGGAACTGGTCCGCGGTGACGGCCGAGGTGGCGTCCACCGGGTTGGCCGGGGCGGCGCCCTCGGGCAGCACCGCGGCGAGCCGCTCGATCAGCTCGGCGGGCAGCTCCGGCACGGTCAGCCCGGCCTCGGCACAGGCGTCGGCGGCCAGCACGGCCGCCCCGCCCGCGTTGCTGACCACGGCGATCCGGGGCCCGGCGGGCTGCGGGTGGCCGCGCAGGGTGTCCCGGTGCGGCTGGGCGTGCAGCAGGGCGGCGGTGGCGGTCAGCTCGGCGAGGGAGCGGGTGGCGATGATGCCGGCCTGGGTGAACAGGGCCTGGCGGGTCATGGTGGGGGTCGCGATGGCGGCGGTGTGCGAGGCCGCCGCCCGCCGGCCGGCCTCGGACCGGCCGGCGTCCACGGTGAGCACCGGCATCCTGCGGGCCACCCGGCGGGCGGTGCGCGAGAAGGCGCGCGGGTTGCCGAAGGACTCCAGGTGCAGCAGCGCCATGCCGGTCCGGCCGTCGCACTCCCACCACTGGAGCAGGTCGTTGCCGCTGACGTCGTACTTGTCGCCGAGCGAGACGAAGTCGGAGACCCCGATGCCGAGCCGGGACAGCGCATCCAGCAGGGTGATGCCGACACCGCCGGACTGCACCGCCACCCCGGCCGTGCCGGGGCTCGGCGCCCCGGCGGCGAAGGTGGCGTCCAGCACCCCCGCCCCGGGCGGGGCTCCGCTCCCGGGCGGCTGCTCCGCCGCCACGGGGAACAGCGGCCGGCGGACCCGGCCGGGCACCGCCGGGCCGGGGGAGCCGGCCGGAGCGGCGTCCGCCGCACGCACCGCGGCGCCGGGAGCGGGAGAGCCGGGAGGACCGGGAGAGCCGGGAGGACCGGGGGCGTGGTCCGTGCTGGCCACGCCCAGGCAGTTGGGGCCCACCAGGCGCATGCCGTGCGAGCGGCAGGACTCCAGCAGCGCGGCGCCCTCACTCGCGGCCAGGCCGGAACTGATCACCACCACCGCACGCACGCCCCTGCGCCCGCACTCCTCGGCGACGGTGGCCACCGCCCGGGCGGGCACCGCGATCACCGCCAGGTCCGGGGCCTCGGGAAGCTCGCCGACCGCCGCGTGCACCGGCACGTCCCCGACGGTGGCGCCGCCGGCGCTCACCGCGTACAGCGGGCCGGTGAAGCCGTGCTCGCGCAGGTTCCGCAGGATCGCCCGGCCCACCGACTCCGGGCCGCGGCCGATGCCGATCACCGCCACCGAGCGGGGCCGCAGCAGCGGCTCCAGGCTCGCCACGTCCGCGCAGCGTCCGCGGGCGTCCACCGCGCTGCGGTAGCGCTCGTCCTCCTCCAGGTCGATCACGCACCGCACCTCGGGCCCGTCGTAGCGGCGCCGGACCCGCAGCCCCATCCCGGTCACCAGCTCCAGCAGCGGGTTGTTCTGCGCGAAGGCGTCGGCGGTGAACGCCCGGATGCCCTCGCCGAGCGCCGCGTGGGCCAGGTGCTCCAGCAGCAGCGTGCCCACGCCCCGGTGGTGCCAGCCCTCCGCCACCGCCACCCCGATGTCCGCGGTGTCCCCGGCGGCAGGGCCGTCGCCCGGCAGGCCCGGGCCCTCCGGCAGGCCCGCGCCTGCCGGCTCCGGCGCGTTGCGGTGGTACTCGGCGACGCCCAGCACCTCGCCCTCCCGGACCGCCAGCAGCGCCCGGCTCCCCGGCCGCGGCGGCCGGCAGACCTTGTCCGCGGAGCGTTCCGCCACCCGGAAGCCGGCGCCCAGGAAGCGCAGCCGCAGATGCTCCGGGGACATCGCCCGGTACATCCGCAGCACGTCCTCCCGGTCGTCCGGCCCGGCGGGCCGGATCTCCACGGTGGTGCCGTCCGCCAGCAGGGCGTAGGCGCCGCCCGGCCGGTGTCCGGGCCGCAGTTCTGGTGCCGGCGTCGTCGTCATCGAAGGCTCCCTGCACGGTCTGCACGGTGGGTGCGGCGGTCGGTGCGCTCGGCGCGGCCGGTGGAGGCGTCCCGGGACGCCCGCCGGTGACGGGCCCCCGGGGCCGGCTTCCCGGCCCCGGCGGACGGCCCGCCGGAACGGCCTGCGGATACGGTTCCGTGATGCTGCTTCAAGAGTCCGGCGCGGCAGGCGCATCCCGCAGGGGCCGGATGGTCCCTGGGACGAGGGCGGGGCGGCCCTCCTTCGCGGGGCTTCCCGGGGCGTGCGCGCGCCCCGGGCAGGGCCGTTCCGCCCCCCACCGCCCTCCGGCGCCGCCGCGTCCATTGGCTACGCTGCTGAGGCCAGGGGAGCAGCACATTGGAGGAGCCATGGCCGAGGCCGCCGAGCAGCAGGACGGACAGGAGCGCAGCATCCAGCGGCCGCCGGCGCTGCCGCAGCTGAGGCTGGACCAGCTGCTGGACGAACTCCAGCTCCGTCTGGACGCCGCCCGCCACACCCAGAACCGCATGCACAGCCTGCTGGAGGCGGTGCTCAGCGTCGGGCGGGAACTGGAGCTGGACCAGGTGCTGCGCCGCATCGTGGAGGCAGCCACCACGCTGACCGATGCCCGCTACGGCGCGCTCGGCGTGATCGGGGACAACAACCGGATCGCCAAGTTCCTCACCGTCGGCATCTCCGACGAGCTGGCCCGCAAGATCGGCCCGTACCCCTCCGGCCACGGCATTCTCGGCGAGCTGATCCGCCACCCGCACCCGCTGCGCCTGGCCGATCTGAGCGCGCACCCGGCCAGCTACGGCTTCCCGGCGCACCACCCGCCGATGCACAGCTTCCTCGGCGTGCCGATCCGGGTGCGCGACGAGGTCTTCGGCAATCTCTACCTCACCGAGAAGCGCGGCGGCGCCGAGTTCGACGCGGACGACGAGGCGGTGCTCACCACCCTGTCGGTGGCGGCCGGTGTGGCCATCGACAACGCCCGCCTGTACCGGGAGAGCCGCCGCCGCGAGCAGTGGCTGGGGGCCATCGGCGAGATCGTGCGGACCCTGCTCTCCGGCGCGTCGACCACCGATGTGCTCGGCCTGATCGCCCGCAAGGCCCTGGAGGTCGCCGAGGCCGATTCGGCGTGTGTGCTGCTGCCCACCGCGGACGGCTCCGCGCTGCGGGTGGAGATCGCCGAGGGCACCGACGCCCGGATGCTGGCCGGGCTGCGGGTCCCGATGGAGGACTCCCTGTCCGGCGCCGCCGCCCGCACCGGCGAGCCCGCCGTCACCCTGGACATCCGCTCCGATCCCGGCGGCTTCGGCTTCCACGGGCTGGAGGAGCCGCAGGGCCCGGTGGTGGCCGTGCCGATGCTCTCCCCGCACGAGGCCGCGCGCGGTGCGCTGCGGCTGGCCCGCAGGGCCGGCCGGACGGGCTTCGACGACATCGAGGTGGGCCTGCTCTCCGGCTTCGCCGCACAGGCCGCGCTGGCCCTGGAGGTGGCCCGGCACCGCACCGAGTCGGAGCAGGTCAAGCTGTTGCAGGACCGCGACCGGATCGCCCGCGACCTGCACGACCTGGCCATCCAGCGGCTGTTCGCCACCGGTATGACGCTGCAGAGCGCGGGCCGGCTGATCGACCGCCCGGAGGCGGCCGACCGGGTCAACCGGGCGGTGGACGACCTGGACGAGACCATCAAGATCATCCGCTCGACGATCTTCGCGCTGCGCACCTCCGGGGACAGCGCGGACGAGCGCAGCCTGCGCCGCCGGCTGACCAGGGTGGTGAACTCGGCCTCCGAGGTGCTGGGCTTCATGCCCGCGCTGCGCATGGAGGGGCCGGTGGACACCGATGTCACGGAGGAGATCGCCGACCATGTGGAGGCGGTGACCGCCGAGGCGCTGAGCAATGTGGCCCGGCACGCGCACGCCCGGCGCGCCGATGTGGCGCTCACCGTGGCCACCGAGGTGGTGCTGACCGTGACCGACGACGGGCTCGGGGTGGGCAGTCCGGCCCGCACCGGCGGCCTGTCCAACATGCGCTCGCGCGCCGAGCAGCTCGGCGGCGGCTTCGAGGTCGGCCCGGCCGGCGAGGAGAACGGCGAGCCCGTGGGCACCCGGCTCGTCTGGCGGGTCCCGCTCCCCGCGCAGTAGCCCCGGGACCCGGACCCGCATGTCCCCGGGCGCCCGGTGCGCGCCGTCCCGGGCGCGCCGCCGTCCCGGGCGCGCGGCCCGGGTCGGGACTCAGCGTTCGGGACCGCTGGGGCCGGTCTGCCAGTGGGAGCCGACGCTGGCCCACTCGAACTCCCACTCCAGCTCCCGCCGCCGGTTGAGCGCGGACAGCGCCGCGCGCCGCACCAGCAGCACCACCACCACCCAGGAGC
This sequence comes from Streptomyces sp. YIM 98790, assembly GCF_011421595.1. GTDB lineage: Bacteria > Actinomycetota > Actinomycetes > Streptomycetales > Streptomycetaceae > Streptomyces. Next base: position 5,383 of record NZ_WTLH01000057.1, read on the forward strand.
CGGCCACGAACGACGCGGCGATGAGCGACTGCACCATGGCCTCGGCGGGCGTGGGCGGCTCCTTGACCAGCCGGCCGCTGTCGTCCGTCCACAGGGTGATCTCGGTGCCGGGCACCGCGTCCGCGGGCACCAGCGTCTCCTGGCTGCGCTGTCCGCCGCCGGGGGCGGTCCACTCGACCACCGCGGTGCCGTCCGGCGCGAGCACCTCCTCGGCGGCCCCGCGGCCGCCCTCCGTGCCGCTGCCGCCCTCGTCCCGGGGCTGCCGAGGATCCGGCAGCACCACCGCCGTCACCTCGTGCCGCTGGTACCGCAGGTCGCTGAGATCCTGGTGGACGGCCAGGTAGGTGACCACGCCCGCCGTGGCCACACCCAGCGCCAGCGAGACCGTCAGGACCAGCCGCAGCCAGGCCTCCAGCAGATCGCTGCGGCGCCGCAGCGGATTCCGCCGCCAGCGCCAGAACGTGCGTCTGCGCAGCCGGGGTGTCCCGTCCTCCGCGTGACCGGCGCTGCCGGCATTCCTGGCACTCATGACCTCTCTCCCTGACGGTCCGGACATGTACTGCGACGCTGTGCTCGTCGTCAGCGTCCTGGTCCGGGTACCCAGGAGAGCAGGGGCCACAGGTCCCCACCGCGGTCCGACCGGCCCCGTGCCTCCGCGGCGCCGGTCAGCCGTGGGCGGCGGGGAGACGGAAGCGGCGGGGCAGGGGCGGGAAGCGCCGGGGCTGGCGGGCGAGGGGCCCGGGCCCCGGCTCGTGACCGATCTCGGCCCGCCCGGTGTCGCCGGTCAGCACCTCGTAGAGGCGCTGCACGTCGTCCGGCAGATCGCGCCGCCAGGCCATCGCCACCACGGGCCAGAACAGCAGCAGGCCCCCCGACAGCCAGGAGGTCACCTGCACCGCCACCCGGCAGCCGGACCGGTGCGGCCGCAGATGGAAGTCGTAGCGCGGCACCTGGGTGCCGAGCGGGGTCCACATCCGCTGGCCCAGGAAGCCCACCCGGTCGAACGGCTCGCACACGCAGCGTTCCAGCCGGTGGTGGCGGTGGCGGCCGGGAAACCGGTACAGCCAGGTGTCCGCGGGATCCGGGGCCGCGGCGACGGCGCCGGCGAGGGCATCGGCGGCGCCGCTCCCGTGGTCCCGGTCCCCGGGCCGCGCGGCGGCCGGCGGCGGCAGCACCTCCAGGACACCGGAGTGCCATCGGGGCAGATTGCGCGCGTCGGCGAGGAAGGCGAACACCTCCTCGGCCGACAGCGGCATGGTCACATGGACCCGCACCTGAGGCATGCGGCACCTCCCTAGGGCCCGGACCCGTGTCCGCCGGGCCGGGCTGCCCGCTCCCCGAACCGGGTGTTTACCTCGTCGGGTGGTGTACCTCGTCGTGGCCTCCACAGTGGGCTCCGGCGCGCACGGTGTCCTCCGCTGCTGCTCCGTTCGGGGGACCGCACGACCCGAACGGCCGGGCGATGGGCGGCTGAACGTGCGAACCGGCTGCGAGGGGGGAGGGACGGGAGGAAGGACCGCGGCGGACGCGGGGGATCAGGAGGCGGGGCCGGCCCCGGCCGGGTCGGGCGACCCTGCAGACGCCCGGGACGCCCCGGCGGGCCCTCGGCCGGCCGGCCGCCGCGGCTCAGGCGGACTCGCGGACCACCAGAGAGGTCGGCAGCGTCACCCGGTGCCGGCCGCTGCTCCGCCCGGCGATCTCCTCCAGCAGCATGCGGGTGATGGTCCGTCCGATCTCCGCCACCGGCTGCCGCACGCTGGTCAGCGGCGGATCGGTGTGCCGGGCCACCACCGAGTCGCCGAATCCGGCCACCGCGACGTCCTGGGGCACCCGGCGGCCGTGGCGGCGCAACTCGGCCAGGGCGGCCGCCGCCATCACATCCGAGGCCGCGAACACCGCGTCCAGGCCGGGGCGGCGCTCCAGCAGCGCCCGCATGGCCGCCCGGCCGCCGTCATGGCCGAAGTCGGCCGGCTCGGCCAGATCACGGTCCGGCGTCAGCCCGGCCTCGCGCAGCCCGTCCCGCCAGCCCGCCCTCCGGGCGGCGGCCACGTCCATGTCCAGCGGGCCGGTGATGGTGGCGACGGTGCGCCGTCCCCGCTCCAGCAGATGACGCACGGCCAGCCGGGCACCGCCGGCGTTGTCCGCGTGCGCGTGGTTCATCGGCTCGCCCGGCCAGCGGCGGCCGGCCAGCACCGCCGGCAGGTCCAGCCGCCGGAGCAGGCCCGGCAGCGGGTCGTCCCGGTGCACCGAGGTCAGCAGCACCCCGTCCACCCGGCGGGCGGTCAGGAACTCGGTGAGCCGGTCCCTCTCCCGCGGGCCGCGCACCAGGATCAGGAGCAACTGCACCCTGGTCCCGGCCAGGGCATCGCCCACCCCGCGGATCACATCGGAGAAGTACGGCTCCTCGCTCAGCCGGCTCTCCTGCTCCGGGATGACCAGGGCGATGGATTCGGTGCGGCGGGTGACGAGGCTGCGGGCCGCCGGATCGGGCACATAGCCCAGTTCGGCGATGGCCGCCTCCACCGCCGCTCTGGCCTGCCGGCTGACCAGCGGGGAGCCGTTCAGCACCCGGGAGACCGTGGTGCGGCCGACACCGGCCCGCGCGGCCACGGTCCTGATGGTCGGCCGACCGCTGGAGACCATCCGGAAACCTCCCTGAGATCCGGTTCCCCCGGCCGCCGGCCGGCTGTCCGGTTTCCCCGGGGCGTCCCTGCGGCCGGTGTCAACTTCCGCGCCACGAACGTACACTGGCCGCCCGGTCCGCAACCGTGGGACGCTCGTGTGGGGGGAGCATGACATACCGCAGAACCGGCGGACGGACATGGCCCGCCGGCATGGCGGCGGGTCTGCTGTTACTGCTCGCCGGCTGTACGGCCGGGGGCGGAGGGGGAGGGGAACCGGAGCGCCCGGCGGACGCGACGGCCGGCGACAGCCAGTCCCCGGCCCCCGGCCCCGGGGAGACCGACGGGACCGGAGGCACCGACGGGTCCGGAGACGCCGGAGACGCCGGGGAGAACGACGACGGGGCCGTGGCCGAGGCCGGGTTCAGCTTCGTGCTCGACCCGGAGAAGGTCCCCGCCACCGCCGCCGAAGCCGCCGCGCTGGCCGCCCGGGTGGCACCAGGGCCCGAGGACTTCGGCCCCGGCTACACGCCCCGCGAGACCTTCGAGGACGACCCCGGCGAGTGGGCGGTGCTGGGCGAGGACTGCGTCTGGCGGCGTGCCCCCGTGCCCGACGGGGTACTGGCCAGCCTCACCCGCTACACCGAACTCCCCGCGGAGGACGGCAAGGGCGCGGTCCGGGCGGCCCTGGTGATCACCGTGCACCGCGACGTGCGGGGCGCCGAGTGGGAGATGGCCCGCACCATCGAGGACGCCCAGCGCTGCCCCGGCCAGCAGCTGCGCCAGGAGGAGTGGGTGCGGGGCCTGACCTCCATGGGACAGGAGCTCGGCGTCCTGGGCAACCGGACCGCCGAGGACTCCCTCCAGGAATTCGGCGAGTTCTTCGCCGGCGACCGCGGACCGTACCCCTACCACTGGTTCCGGACCCGGATCGGCCCGGTGACCCTCGCCTTCTCCGCCAAGGGCGCCGAGGGCCGGACCCCGGACGAGGTGAGCGACGGGGGGCTGCTCGCCCTGGTCCGCACCTCCTCGCGGGTGGAGCAGGAACTCGGCGCGGACGGGACTGCCGGACGGGACGGGGCATCCGGGCCGGACGGCACGGCGGACAGTGCGGGCGACGGCGGCGCGGACGGCGGCGCCGGGGAGGACGACGACGCGTGACCGAGCCACTTCGCCCGGCCGACCCGTCCTCGCTGGGCGGCCACCGGCTGCTGGGCCGGCTGGGCGCCGGCGGCATGGGCGTGGTCTACCTGGGCCGCACCCGGGCCGGTGCCCTGGCCGCGGTCAAGATGATCCAGGCCGACCACGCCGGGGACCCGGAGTTCCGCGCCCGCTTCCGGCGCGAGGTGGAGCACGCCCGGCGGGTGGAGAGCCCCTGGGCGGTGCCCGTCACCGGCGCCGACACCGAGGCGGAACACCCCTGGATGTCCACGTCCTTCGTGCCCGGCCCCTCGCTGGCCGAGGCGGTCGCCCGGTGCGGCCCGCTCCCGCCGCGCGCCGTGCTGATCCTGGCCCGGATGCTGGCCCGCGCCCTGGCCGCCGTCCACCGGGCCGGCCTGGTGCACCGGGACGTCACACCGCAGAACGTGCTGCTCGGCCCGGACGGCCCGCGGCTGATCGACTTCGGCATTGCCCGCGCCGCCGAGGGCGCCACCACCCTCACCGGCGAGGGCCTGGTGGTGGGCACGCCCGGCTTCCTCGCCCCCGAACAGGCCGAGGGCCGCACCGAGGAGACCGGCCCGGCCGCCGACGTCTTCTCCCTCGGCTGCCTGCTCGCCTACGCCGCCACCGGGCACCCCCCCTTCGGCACCGGTGCGCCCGACGCCCTGCTCTACCGCACCGTGCACGACGAGCCCGACCTGTCCGGCCTGGACGGGGAGCAGCACACCGAGACGGTGGCGCTGCTGCGCGCGTGCCTGGCCAAGGACCCGGCCGGCCGCCCGGACCCGGAAGCCCTGGACGCCGCGATCACCGAGGACATCCCGTCCGGCACCGTCACCTGGCTGCCCGACGAGGTGGTGCGGCTGATGGCGGCCCGCGCCTCCGAGATGCTCGCCCTGCCCGGCATCGACGCCACCCGGGCCGACGGACCCGGCCCCGGCGGCGGCCCGCCCGGCGGCCCCGCCCGGCCCGGACGCCGCAGGCTGCTCGCGCTGGCCGCGGGCGGCGCGGCGGCCCTGGCGGGCGGGGCCTTCCTGTTCCGGGCGCTCTCCGGCCGCGGCGCAGAGGGCGCGGACGGGGACGAGAAGGGCGGAGCCGGAGGCGGCGGCCCGGCCGGGGACGCCGGTTCCGGCGGGCCGCGCATCGCGGTGCACGCCGACCTCTCGGGTCCCGGCCGGGCCGCCGGGCAGGAGCAGGAGCGCGGGGTGCGGCTGGCCCTGGAGGAGTTCAACGCCCGCCGGGGCACGCCCTTCACGCTCACCCTGGTGGTGGAGGACGACGGCGGCGACCCGGCGCGCGCCGCCGAGTCCGCGGCCCGGCTGGCCGGGGACCCGGCCGTCCTGGCCGTCATCGGCCCCACCGGCGACGCCGCCGCCCTGGCCGCCCTCCCCGTCTACGAGGAGGCGCTGCTGCCGATGCTGGCCGTCTCGCCGGGCCGGGACACCCTGGCCGCCGAGGCGCTGCTGCTGGAGGACAGCCGGGTGCTGCTGCGCACCCGCCCCAGCGACATCCACCTGTCCGCACCGCTGGCCCTCATGCTGCTGGACTCCCCCGGCTCCGGCTATCCCGGCGTGCTCCAGGACCGTGCCCTGGGCATCCAGAGCCAGGTCTCCGCCTCGCTGATCAACACGCTGGTGCGGGACAACGGGGGCGCCACCCATCCCCGGGTGGTGCCGCCCGGGGTGCTGGAGAACGAGGGCTACGGCCCCGTGGTCTCCGAGATGCTGGCGGCCGGCATCGACGCCTTCCTCTACGCCGGGCCCCCGGAGGGCGCCGCCGCGGTCGCCCGCGAACTCACCGCCGCCGGCTTCCCCGGACCCCGGTACACCTGGCAGCCCGCGCTCGACCCGGTGTTCCTGGAACGGGCGGGCGAGGCGGCCGAGGGCTGGACCCTGGTCTCCGCGTTCACCGACCCCTCGGCGCTGCCGCAGGCCGGGAGCTTCGTCACGGCCTACCGGGACAGCCACGGAACCGGCCCCGGCCCCTGGGCGGCCGAGTCCTACGACGCGGCCACGCTGCTGCTGCGGTCCCTCACCGAGGGCTCCGGCGGGCCGCCGGACCGGGCGGCGCTGGCCCCGATGCTGCGCGCCGCGACCCTGGAGGGCGTCGCCAAGAACTACGCCTTCTCCCCGGAAGGGCTCTACGAGGGCGAGGGAACCTTCCTCTACCGGGTGGAGGACGGCGCCTTCGTCCTCCTCGGCCCGTCCGGGACGCCCGGCTGAGCGGCGGCCCCGGCACGCACGGAACCGGCGGGCACCCCGCACCACGGCAACCGGCAACCGGCAACCGGCAACGGACACGGTGACGCGCAGATGGAAGCACTGAAACCCTCCGACCCGGCCTGGATCGGCGGCCACCGGCTGCTGCACCGCCTGGGCGCCGGCGGCATGGGCGTGGTCTATCTGGCCCGCTCGCCCGGGGGCGCGCTGGTGGCGCTCAAGCTGGTGCGCAGCGAGTTCGCCGACGAGCCCGGTTTCCGCCGCCGTTTCCGGCGCGAGGTCGAGGTGGCCGCCCGGCTGCGGGGCCGCTGGCTGGTGCCGGTCACCGCGGCCGACCCGCAGGCACCGGAACCGTGGCTGGCCACCGCCTACGTGCCCGCGCCCTCGCTCGCCGAGGTGCTCGCCGGGTACGGGCCGCTGCCGGAGCGCACCGTCGGGGTGCTGGGCCTGCGGCTGGCCGAGGCGCTCGCCGAGGTGCACGCCGCCGGGCTGGTGCACCGGGACGTCAAACCCGGCAACGTGCTGCTCGCGCTGGACGGCCCGCGGCTGATCGACTTCGGCATCGCCCGCCCGGTGGGAGCCACCCCGCTGACCGCCACCGGAACGGTGGTCGGCTCGCCCGGCTATCTGTCGCCGGAGCAGGCCCGTGCCCGGCCCGCCGAGATCGGCCCGGCCGGCGACATCTTCTCGCTGGGCTGCGTGCTGGCGCACGCCGTCACCGGCCGCCGTCCGTTCGGCACCGGCAACGCCTCGGCGGTGCTCTACCGCACGGTGCACGGCGAGCCGGACCTCGCGGGCGTGCCGGGTGCGCTGCTGCCTCTGCTGCGTGCGTGCCTGGCCAAGGACGCGGCCGGCCGCCCGTCCGCCACCGGGCTCCGCCACCGCCTGGCGGCCGGACCGGCGGCCGGGGCCGTGGAGGGCGAGCGGGCCCGCCCCGCACCGGAGGTGCCGGACGGGCCCGCCGGCCTCCACGGAGCCCCGACCCTGCCGGCGGCGGCCGGGACCGGGACGGGGACCGGCGGGCAGCAGGACGGCGGTGCCGGCGGTGCGGGCGGTGACGGGGACTGGCTGCCGCCGGAGCTGCCCCGGCTGATCGCCGAACGCTCCGCGCGTGCCCTGGACCTCCCGGCCCCGGAACGCACCGAGACCGGCCCCGCCCCCACCGGGCCGGACACCGGGCGGCCCTCCCGCCGCCGGCTGCTGGCCGGGCTGGGCACCGCGGGCCTGGTGGCGCTCGGCGGCGGTGCGGCCGCGCTCCTCGCGGCCGACGGCTCCGGCGCCCCACCCTCTCCGCCGCCCGGCACCGCCCCCTCCGCCACCGGTGACCGGCCGCGCCGGGTGATCGGCCTGCACGCCGACCTCACCGGCGCGGCCGGCGCCGACGGCACCGCCCAGGAGCGCGGCGCACGACTCGCTGTCGAGGAGCACAACAGCCGCCCCGACCGGGCGTTCGACCTGGCCCTGGAGGTCTACGACGACCGCGGGGACCCGGAGCGTGCGGCGTCCGCGGCGGCGCGCTTCACGGACACCGCCGAGCCGGCCGTCGCGGTCGTCGGCCCGACCACGGACGCCGCCGCGGTCGCCGCGGTGCCCGGCTACCAGGAGGCGGAACTCCCGCTGGCCGCGGTGTCGGTGGCCGTGGCCGACCTCTCCGCGGTCACCTACTCGGTCTATTTCTGCCTGCGCCCGACCGGGGACGCGTACTCCGCCGCGCTGGTCTCCTACCTCAGCCGCGCCGAGCCCAGCACCCGGATCGCCGTCTTCGAGGACACCACCGCCGCCCACGAGATCCGGAGCATCGCGACCTCGCTGGCCGTCACCCCGCCGGCCGACGCCGAGGTCACGGTGTATCCGGCCGGGGACGGCGAAGGGGTCTTCGAGGCGCTGGCCGGTACCGTCCTGGCCGGTGGCGCGGACGCCGTGGTGTTCGCCGGGGAGACCCCGGAGCGGGCGGCGGCCTGCGCCCGGGCGCTGGCGGCGGCCGGGCACACCGGCCCCCGGCTGGCCCTGGAACCGGTCCTGGCCGGCGGGCGGTTCCTGGCCGAGGCGGGTGCGGCCGCCGAGCGCTGGGTGGTCGCCACCGGCTACACCGATCCGGCCGAACATCCCGGGGCGGAGGAGTTCACCGCCGCCTACCGGGAGCGGCATGGCGACGGTCCGGTGCCGCGTTTCGCCGCCGAGGCCTACGACGCGGTCAACTTCGTGGCCGGCGCACTGGCGGATCTGCCCGCGGAGGGGGATCTGCGGGACTCGCTGCGGCGCAGACTGCGCCGCCACATCCACCGGGGCATCACCCGGCGCATCGCCTTCCAGCAGACCACCCGGGCCTTCGACATCTCCCAGGGCCTCTTCCTGCACCGGGTCGGCGGCGGCCGGGTGCGGCTGCTGGGGGCCTACGACGACGCCGGACCCGCCTGGGCGCCGTGAGCCGCCCGCTGCGGACGGCTCACGGCCGGGCCGGCCCGGCGGGACCGGACCGCTGCCGCTCAGCTCACGGTGCAGGCGGTGCCGTTGAGGGTGAACGAGGCCGGGTTGCCGGAGTTGCCCGTGTGCGTGGCCTGGAAGCCGATGGTCACGCTGCCTCCCGGAGCGATGGTGGCGTTCCAGGCGGCGTTGGTGGCGGTGACGGCTCCGCTGTTCGGGCTGTAGTGGGCGTTCCAGCCCGAGGTGATGCTCTGCCCGCCGGGCAGGGTGAAGGCGAGCGACCAGCCGCTGACCGTGCTGCTACCGGTGTTGGTGAGGGTGATGTTGGCGACCAGGCCGGTGTTCCAGGTGTTGGTGGAGTAGCCGACCCGGCACCCCTGGCCGGGATCACCGCCGGTGGTCCCGCCGTTGGTGGTGCCGGTGCTGGTCCCGCCGTTGGTGGTGCCGGTGCTGGTCCCGCCGTTGGTGGTCCCCGTGCTGGTCCCGCCGTTCGTCGTCCCCGTGCTGGTCCCGCCGGAGGTGTCTCCGGGCTGGTCGAGACCGAAGAACTGGATGGCGCGCAGGGCCTGGCCGCTCTGCGGCAGCGAGTGGCCCACCCCCTGGAGGCTGATCGCCTCCACCGGAGCCATGGTGCCCGTCCCGCCGTACCGGGTCCGGGTCCAGCCGGACTGCGGCGAGTCGGTCGCCGACGGGGTCTGGCTCAGGCCGTGGACGTCGGTCCACTGGTCGATCTGCTCCTGGAAGTTGGGGTAGCGCAGGGTGTCGTCGTTCGTGCCGTGCCAGATCTGCATCCGCGGCCGGGCACCGGAGTAGCCCGGGTAGGCGGCCCGCACCATGTCGCCCCACTGCTGCGGGGTGAGATCGCGCTGTCCCTGGGCGCACTGGCTGTTCCAGCTGGAGCCGTCCGTGGTGGCGAAGCAGCCGAACGGCACGCCCATGAAGGAGGCACCGGCCGCGAAGACGTCCGGGTAGTTGCCCAGCATGACGTTGGTCATCATGCCCCCGGAGGAGGCGCCGGTGACGAACACCCGGTCGGGGTCGGTGCTGTAGTTCCGGTGCACGTAGTCGATCATCGACTTCAGGCCCACCGGATCGCTGCCGCCGTCCCGGCGCAGCGCCTGCGGGGAGGACACGTCCCAGCAGTTGCCGTCGCGGTTGGCCGACGGGTAGATCACGATGAAGCCGTACTGGTCGGCCAGCCGGGCGAACTCCGAACCGGAGTAGAAGGCCGGGCCGGTGCCGGTGCAGTAGTGCAGGGCCAGCAGCACGGGCGCGCGCTGCTGCACCCGGTCCGGCACATAGAGGTGCATCCGGTTGTTGGACGGGTTGGCGCCGAAGCCGGTGACCTCGGTGAGCTGGGCCGCCTGCGCGGTCGGCGCGCCGGCCAGCAGCGCGGCCAGTACCGGCAGCACTCCGGCCAGCACTGTCCCGAGCAGTAGACGGACCCGGCGTGCGGCTCTGTTGGACATGGACCTGTCCTTTCTAGACTCATGGGTGTGAAGGGCTTGCTGCTGCGCTTGTCGTCGATCGATGCGGACGCGGCTGCCGCGGTGCGTGTGATCGCGCACTTCCAGGCGCTGCTGGACTGCCGGGTCACCCCGGCCGCCCTGGTGCGCTCCACCGCCGGCCTGGCCGAATGTCCGGCCGGCCTGGAGCTCGCGGACGGGCGGACCTTCCGCTGCGGCCCGGACGGTGTCGCCCTCACCGGTCCTCCGGAGCATGTCTCCGGCCGTGTCGCGCTGCGTCCGGCCGGCCGGGTGTGGCTGGAGCGGCCCGGCGCCGAACGCCCTCTCGACGAACTGGTGCTGGAATGGCTGGCCATCGCCGCCCGCACCATGGAGCAGCCCTCGATGGTCGCCGACCCGGCGCTGGTCGAGCTGGTGCTCTCCCGTCGCGAGGCCATCGCCGACCGGGCGCGTGCCCTGCGGCTTCTGGGCCTCGCGCCCGAACTCCCGCTGCGCGTCGTCGTGGTGACGGACGAGGCCCGCGAACCGGACGTGGCGGCACTGGCCCTGCTCGGGCGCAGCGCAGTGCCGGGCACGGTCCGGGTGGCGCGGGTCGGCACGCTCGGTGCCGTGCTGGTGCAGCACGGCACCACGGCGGCCTCCCCGCTGGCGGAACTCCGCGCGGTGGCCCGGGAGTCGGTACGGGTCGGCATCGGCGCGGCAGCCGGCGGGCTGCGCGCGCACGAGTCGTGGGAACAGGCCCGGGTGGCCCTGCGGTTCACCACCGCCGGGCCGCCGGACGACGCGGTGGCCGGCCATGACGAGCTGGGGGCCGTGACCTTACTGGCCGAGATCCCGCCGGACCGGCTGCGCCGGCTGCCGGACACCGAGGCCCTGGAGGCGCTGGCCGCGGCGGAGGGCGGGAGGATGCAACTGGCGGCGCTGGCGGCCTTCTGCCGCACCGGCTCGCTCCGCCTGGCAGCGGCCGAACTCCATCTGCACCACAGCTCGGTGGCGGCCCGGCTGGCCCATGTGGAGGGGGCGCTGGGCTGGCGGCTGCGTGATCCCGGGGACCGGTTCCGCGCCCAGCTCGCGCTGTACGCCCGCCGCCTCGCCGCGGCGGGGGAGGGCGGCGAGGGCGGCGGGCACTCCGGAGCCGCGGGGGAGCGGGGAGACTCCTGGGATCTCCGCGGCTCCGGAAGCATCCCCGGTCCCCGGACGGCAGAGGCCCCCACGGACCCCGGGCGCGACGGCGACCGGGACCCGGACGGCGACCGGGACCGGGACAGCGACCGGGACCGGGACAGGAACAGGGACAGGGAGACAGCCGCCGGTCCGGCCGCCGCCCCGGAGGCGGCCGGCGACAACTCCGGCGGACGGCTGGACTCCCGGCCCGGCACCGGGGCGGCGTCCGCCGCCCGGACGGATGCCGGAGCCGGTGGCGCCGCCCCCGGCCGCGCGCCCGACGCGGCCGGGGAACGGCGTCCCGGCGCCCGCGGCGGCGGTGCCGCGCGGGACGCTCTCGGAAGGGGCCGCACCGGGCTCACCAGTCCAGCGCGCGGCGCAGAACAGTGACCGCCTCCGCCGTGATCCGCTGCACCACGGCGGCGTGCCGGACCATGACCGCGCCGTGGAACGTGCCGGGAAAGAGGTGCAGTTCGGTGGGCACCCGGGCGGAGAGCAGGCTGCGGGCGTAATCGATGCCCTCGTCCCGCAGCGGATCGAACTCCATCACCCCCACATAGGCCGGCGGCAGTCCGGCCAGGTCCTCCGGGGCGGCCCGTCCCGGAGCGGCCGTCACCGGCACGTCCGCGGAGCCCGGCACCCCGCAGCCCAGATAGGCGGCCCAGCTCAGCCGCCCGCTGCACCGGTTCCACACCGGTGTGTCGTGGAAGCGGCGGGCGCTCGGCGTGGCGAGGCGGTCGTCCAGCGAGGGACTCTCCAGGTACTGGAAGCACACCTGCGCCCCGCCCCGGTCCCGGACCAGCAGGGCGACCGCGGTGGCCAGGCAGCCGCCCGCGCTGTCCCCGCCGACCGCGATCCGCTGCGGCCGCACACCGAGCGAGTCCGCGTGCTTGGCGAGCCAGCACAGCCCGGCGTAACAGTCCTCCAGCCCGGCCGGATACGGGTGTTCGGGCGCCAGCCGGTAGTAGGGCGAGACCACCACGGCGGGCAGCCGCCGGCACAGGTCCAGATTGGTGTCGTGGTCGGCGTCCGGCGAGCCCAGCACGAAGCCGCCGCCGTGGATGCGGAAGAACGCCGGCAGCGGTCCGGGCATCCGGGTCGGGCGGTAGACGCGCAGCGCCACCTCTCCGCTGCGGATCTCCGAGACCTCCACCCCCGTGGTGTCCGCGGCGGCGACCTGGACGGCCAGCTCGGCGGCCTGGGCGGAGCGGGCCGCCGCCAGGTCGGTGATGTCGACCTCGGGCATCATGGCCAGGGCGGCGGCCAGTTCGGGATCCAGCGGATAACGCATGCGCATCACCGTGACATGGACAGCTCAGCCAGGTCATCCGACAGTCGTCGGGCGATCGGCCGCGCCGGTCCGCTGACCGGCGGGGACCGGCCGGGGCGGGAGGTCACGGCTGCGGCGCCGAACGGCCCCTGTGACGGCGCTCCGCGGTGCGGCAACGTGCGGCCCATGAGACCTCTGGTACCGCGTGTTCCCCAGGTGTCGCTGGCGGTCCCCGCCATGGTGCTGCTCGGCGGCGTGCCGGCCACCGCCGCCGTGCTGCGCCGCCGCCGCTCCGCGCGCACCCGCCGCACCGCCACCCCCGGCACCGGGTCCTCGGACGGCCCACGCATGTGAGCCCCGGCGGGGCCCGGGCGCCCGGGAACCCCGGGCCCCGGGAACCCCGGGCCCCGCCGGCCCGCGGCGCCTACTGGCCCACCCGTCCCGGCTGGAGCGTCTTCGAGAACAGCACGCCGCCGTCCAGCTCCCGCAGGCTGACGGTCAGCTCCCCGCTGTCCCCGTCGATCTCCGCCTCGCCGTAGAACTGGAAGCCCTCGGCCGGGGAGACGTTCGCCCGCTCCGGTGCCCTGACGAAGACCCGCTCCGGACCGAAGGTCCCGTCCAGCGCGTTCGCCGGGAACGCCCCGGCGTTCAGCGGGCCGGTGACGAACTCCCAGAAGGGCTCGAAGTCGCCGAACGCCGCCCTGTCGGGCCGGTAGTGCTGCGCCGAGGTGTGGTGCACGTCGGCGGTCAGCCACACCGTGCCGGTGATCCGCCGGTGCTTGATGAAGCGCAGCAGCTCGGCGATCTGCAGCTCCCGGCCGAGCGGCGCACCGGGATCGGCGTTGGCCACCGCCTCGTACGCGGTGGCGCCGTCCGCCACCACCAGGCCCAGCGGCATGTCGGCGGCGATCACCTTCCACACCGCCCGGGAGCGGACCAGTTCCGACTTCAGCCAGCGCAGCTGCTCCTCGCCCAGGATGCCCTGCGGGTCCTCGGTCTGCCGGTTCGCCGAATTCGCGTTCCGGTACGTCCGCATGTCGAGGACGAACACATCCAGCAGCGGGCCGTGACGCACCACCCGGTACATCCGGCCCTGCCGCCTCCCCGGCCGCGGCGCGGAGACCGGGAAGTACTCCGTGAACGCCTGCCGGGCCCGCGCCGCCAGCACATCCACCGAGGTCTCGGTGTAGCGGGGGTCCGTCAGCACCTCGCCCGGATACCAGTTGTTGGTGACCTCGTGGTCGTCCCACTGCACGATCGACGGCACCTGGGCGTTGAACCGCCGGTAGTTCTCGTCCAGCAGGTTGTAGCGGAAGTTCCCGCGGAACTCCGCCAGCGTCTCGGCGACCTTCCGCTTCTCCGGCGTGACGAGATTCCGCCACACCCGCCCGTCCGGCAGCACCGCCGACTCGCCCAGCGGTCCGTCCGCGTACACGGTGTCCCCGCTGAACAGGAAGAAGTCCGGATCCCGGCGGGCCATCTCGTCGAAAATCCGGTAGCCGCCCAGCTCCGTGTTGATCCCCCAGCCCTGGCCGGCCAGATCGCCGGACCAGACGAAGCGGGCACCGTCCCGGCGGCGGGCCGGCGCGGTACGGAAGGTGCCGGTCACCGGCTCACCGGTGCGCCGGGGGTCGTCCGGGTCGGCGAGGGTGACCCGGTAGTGGATCTGCCGGCCGGGCGGCAGACCGCACAGCGCCATGCTGCCGGTGCCGTCGGTCCCCGGCCCGAGCAGCGGCCCGGTCCAGCGGCGTGCGTGGCGGAACGACTCCGTGGCAGCGGTCTCCACGATCATCCGGGCCGGCCGGTCCGACCGCACCCACACCAGAGCGGAGGTGCCGGTCACCTCACCGGCCTGGACACCCCAGGCCGCCGACGGGCGCCCGGAGAACGCCTGCGCGGGCGCGCCGCCCGACACGGCGGGCAGCGCCATCGCCGCCGGGACCACCGCCGCCCCGCGCAGCACCGTCCGCCGCCCGACCCGGCCGCCGGACCCCTGTGCCGTTGTCATACCGACCTCCCACAACCTCAAGGCTCAGCCGAACAACGAGCAGCATGTCCGCACAAACCCAGCCCGCCGCCTCGCCCCCGCTAACACCGGGCAAATCCCCGGCCAACGCTCGCCGCGACGGCCGACGGCTCCGCTCCCCGCCGGACGGGGAGCGGAGCCGGGCCGGTACGGTACGGGGCCGGTTTCAGCGGAGGTAGATGTTGGGCTGGGGCGGGTTGCTCATGCCGTTGCCGAGGAAGAAACTCGGGTGCGGCGGCTGGTTGTAAGCGGTGTTCTGCCAGGCCAGGGCGGTGCGGTACTGGGCGTCGTGGACCAGGGTGTGGAGCTTCCGGTCGGTGGTGTGGGTGGTGGCGTAGATGCGCAGCGCGTTGTTGCCGCTGTGCCGCCAGATCACCTCCTCGCGCCAGTCGCCGAGGATGTCGCCGGAGAGGACGGGCGTGGACTTGGTGCCGTTGCTGGACGCCACGCCGCTGCCGGTGAGCAGGCGGGTGTCGCCGCCGGTGCCGTACTTGTCCACCCGGGTGCCGTCCAGCAGTTCACGCACCGGGTCGCCGTCCCACCAGACCAGGAAGTTGGCCGAGGAGGGGTTGCGGCCGACGTTGGAGCCGGAGGAGTTGCGCAGATGGCCCATGTTCGGGCCGGAGCCCCAGTACTCGGCCCCGGCGTTGCCGGCGTGGATGTCCCCGGCCACGCCCCGGCCCGGGCCCTCCTGGCCGCTGGCGGGGGTGCGGAAGAGAACCTCTCCGGTGCGGGCGTCGTGCAGGTCGGCGCCGGGCTGATTGCTGGCTTCGTGGATGGTGAAGACCTCCAGACCCGGGCGGGAGGGCACGAAGTCGCCCACGTGCAGGGCGTCGCCGTGGCCGAAGCCGGTGGCGTACATCAGGCGGCCGTTGTCGTCGATGGTGGCCGAGCCGTAGACGATCTCCTGGCGTCCGTCGCCGTCCACGTCGGCGACGGAGAGCTGGTGATTGCCCTGGCCGTAGGCCCCGCCGTTGCCGGAGGCATTGGAGTCGAACAGCCAGCGGCGGGTCAGCTGCCCGTCACGGAAGTCGTAGGCCGCGATCACGGCGCGGGTGTAGTAGCCGCGGGCCATGATCAGGGAGGGCCGCCGGCCGTCCAGATAGGCGGTGCCGGCCAGGAAGCGGTCCACGCGGTTGCCGTAGCTGTCGCCCCAGGAGGAGACATTGCCGCGGGCCGGTTCGAACGGCACGGTGGACAGCGCGGCCCCGGTCCGCCCGTCGAACATGGTCAGGAACTCGGGGCCGGTGAGGATGTAGCCGCTGGAGTTGCGGTGGTCGGCGTTCGCGTTGCCGATGACCGTGCCGCGGCCGTCCCGGGTGGCGTCCGCGGTCTTCATGGCGACCTCGGCCCGGCCGTCGCCGTCGTAGTCGTACACCTGGAACTGCGTGTAGTGGGCGCCCGCCCGGATGTTGCGGCCCAGGTCGATCCGCCACAGCCGCTGGCCGTTCAGCCGGTAGGCGTCGATGTAGACGTTGCCGGTGACGCCGGACTGGGAGTTGTCCTTGGCGTTGTCCGGGTCCCACTTCACGACCAGCTCGTACTGGCCGTCGCCGTCCAGGTCACCGGGGCTCGCCTCGACGGGGGTGTAGCCGGAGCCGGGGGAGGAGAGCGGGACGTCCAGGTAGTTGCCGCCGGTGAAGCGGAGGGAGTTCTCCGAGGCGGCCTGCTCGGTGCCGCCCACCACGGCCCGGACCGTGTAGACCGCCTCGGCCGGGGCCCCGGAGTCCAGGTAGTTGGTGGAGCCGGTGATCGGCGAGGAGTTCACCTTCGTGCCGTTGCGGTAGACGTTGAACGCCGTGTCGTAGCTCTCGGTGCCCAGGAGCCGCCAGGAGACCAGGTTGGCCGAGCCGGAACGGACCGAGACCAGACCCCGGTTGAGGTCCTCCATCTGCAGCGCGCCCGGCGGCGGCTCCTCGTTCCCGCCGGTGGTGCCCCCGGTGGTGGTCGGGCCGCCGTCGGTGGTGGACCCGGTGGACCCGGTGGTTCCGGAGGTGCTGCCGGTGCTGGTGGACCCGTCCGTGGTGGTTCCGCCGGTGGTTCCGCCGGTGGTTCCGGTGCCGCCGCACTGGACTCCGTTCAGGGTGAACAGGGAGGGGTTGGTGCCGGCGGTGCCGGAGGTGTTGGTGCCGTTGAAGCCGATCTGGACGGTTGCGCCGGTGGCGATGGTGCCGTTGTAGCTGACGTTGGTGGCGGTGACGTGGGCGCCGGACTGGCTGTAGGTGGCATTCCAGCCCTGGTCCACGCGCTGGCCGGAGGGGAAGTCCCATTCCAGCTGCCAGGAGCTGAGCTGCGGGCCGGTGTTGGTGATCGCGAGGTTGGCCGTGAAGCCGGCTCCCCAGTCGTTGGTGGTGTAGGTGACCTGGCAGCCCGGCTCGGCGGCCGAGGCGGAGCCGTTGACCAGCCAGAGGGCCGGGACCGTGGTGACCATCAGGCCGGCCGTGACCAGGGCGACCCGCTTTCGGGCCGGGGAGAGCGGTGTTCTCGCGGACATGGGCGGCTCCAGAAGAGGAGGGGTGAAACGATTCATGATGACGGAATCGCTGGCGAGTGGGGTGCGTTGTGCGAGGGCTGGGAGCGCTCCCACTCCTCTCTGAAACGTAGCAATGGGTCATGTCCCGGTCAATGTCTGGGGCGGGGGTCGCCGAAAGATTTCCGGACCGGCCCGGCCGCGCGACGATGCCGCCCGCATCGGCCGTGGGTGTCCGGCCGGCATGTGCGGCCCCCCCCGTGTCCGGAATCCGCACCACTGTTCCCCTCGCACCGCCGCCGCCATGGCCCTGGCCCGGCCCCCCGGATGTGCGTGACGACCAGCTCGCCGCGCTGGGCGGGTCCACCACCCTGGTGAGCATCGGCATCGGCGGCAACGACTCCGGATTCGCCGCAGCCATGATCAGCTGCCGGTGCTTCACCATCACGAGCTGCCGCCGGGCGCGGGACCGGGCCCCCGGGTTCGTCCGGGGAGAACTGCCGGGGCAGCTCGACGCCCTGTACGCAGAGATCCGCGCCGCCGCACCCCACGCCCGTGTGGTGGTGAAGGGCTGCCCGTACCTCTGCCAGGAGGGCGGCTGGTACCCGGGCGGCCCCCCTGTGCCTGGTCCGGACCCGTGCCGGCCCGGCCCGGGTCAGGCCGGGCACGGGGGAAGAGGTGCATAAGGCAAACACTGCCCGTGCGGCCACTGTTGCCAAACGTGAGAATCGTGATGGTCGTTGTCGGGGGCCAAGATCCGGTGATGTGCCGCCTCAAGGGGATTTTGTGCTCTTTTCTCCCTTCATAGTTTCATGATGAATCGAGGCTGCTCACAAGGCAGTTACTCGTCCATCATGAAGTTGGGAGAGTGATGACGTTCCGTCATCCCGGCTCCGTCAGGGGCCGGACACCCGAGCCGCACCGCCCGGAATGGGAAGGCTCCGTCTTCGCCTTCTGCAAACACCGGGGAACGGCCGTACGCGTTGCGCTGGGCGCGGCGATGCTGATGGCCGTCGAGACCGCCCTGTTCGCCGGAAGCAGCGGGGTGGCGGTGGCGGCCGGGAAGCCCGCCGCGGCCGAGCAGAAGACCCAGGAGACGGCACAGCCGGAGGTGACCGAGGCGGCCGACATCGCCTCGGCCACCGTGGCGGCCAGGCTCGGCGGCAGCCGGGTGGAGGCGCTGTCCGAGCGCACCGAGACCTCCACCACCTGGGTGAATCCGGACGGCAGCCTGACCACCGAACTGTCCGCCGGGCCCGTGCGGTATCTGAGTGAGGGCCCGGCTCCACCATCCTGGTCCCGGCCGGCACCTCGGTGTCCGCCCGCACCTGGACGGTGAACGAGTACGACGCCGGACGGCCCACCAACGGCACCGCCACCGTCAAGGACCAGGTCACCAAGGTCACCACCGGCGCCCAGGTGCGCGAGCACCCCGAGGTGCACGGTGAGCGGCGCGTGACGCAGACCGTCTACGACTGGGCCAAGGGCCTGCCCGTGCAGACCGTCAGGGACCCCGGCGGCCTGGCCATCTCCACGACGACCGAATACGACGACCAGGGCCGGGTGGTCAAGGAGATCCAGCCCGGCGGCACCGGCACCGACGCCCTCACCCGGGTGACCGCCTACTGGTCCGCCACCGGCACCGGAACCTGCTCCGGCCGCCCGGAGTGGGCCGACCTGGTGTGCACCACCGGCCCGGCCGGAGCCATCACCGGCGGCGGCACCCAGCCCGGCCAGCTGCCGGTCACCACCACCGAGTACAACTGGTGGGGCAGCGCGTCCAGCACCACCGAGACCGCCAACGGGGCCACCCGCACCACCACCACGACCCACGACGCCGCCGGCCGCCCGCTGACCGTCACCACCACCGGCGGAACCGGCCAGGCCGTCCCGGCCGCCACCACCGAGTACGACCCGGCCACCGGCCAGGCCGTGCGCACCGTCTCACCCACCGGCGGGACGATCACCAAGACCTTCGACAGGCTCGGCCGCCTCATCTCCTACACCGACGCCGACGGCGGGGTGACCCGCACCGAGTACGACCTGCTCGACCGCCCGGTGAAGGTCACCGACAGCGTCCCGTCCACCGTCACCTACACCTACGACCACACCGCCGAGCCCCGCGGCCTGGCCACCGCCACCACCGACTCCGTCGCCGGCACCTCCGGGCCACCTACGACCCCGACGGCCAGGTCCGCACCGAGAAGCTGCCCGGCGGCTACACCATGCGGGAGACCACCAACCCGGACGGCTCGGTGCTGACCCGGGTCTACACCCGCGACAGCGACGGCACCGCCGTCTACTCCGACACGGTCACCGAGAACGTCCACAGCCAGGTGGTCACCCACGCCGGATGGTCCGCGCAGCGCCACGGCTACGACGCCCTCGGCCGCCTCACCCGCACCGAGGACACCTCCGACACCGTGTGCACCCTGCGCGTCTACGGCTTCGACCAGCGCAGCAACCGCACCTCACTGCGCACCGCGGCCGGCACCCCCGGCGCCGACTGCCCCACCACCGGGGGCACCACCACCTCCTCCACCTACGACACCGCCGACCGGCTCATCGCCACCGGCTACACCTACGACGCCTTCGGCCGCACCACCGCTGCACCCGGCCACGGCACCCTCGCCTACTACACCAACGACCTGGTGTACCGGCAGACCGCAAACGGAAAGCGCCAGACCTGGACCCTGGACGCCGCCCACCGCTTCCGGGCCTGGACGGTGGAGACCGGGAGCGGCAGCACCTGGACCACCAGCGCCGCCAAGCGCAACCACTACGACGGCGACGGGGACAACCCCCGCTGGATCGTGGAGAACACCGCCACCGGCACGGTGACCCGCAACGTCGAGTCCGCCACCGGAGACCTGGCTGCCACCACGGGCGGCACCGGCGGCACGGTCCTGCAGTTCACCAACGTCCACGGCGACGTGGCACTCCAGCTCCCGCTGACCGCAGGCCAGGCGCCGGTCGTGCTCGACCACGACGAGTACGGCAACCCCCGGCCGGGCCAGGAGGCCACCCGCTACGGCTGGCTGGGCGCCAAGCAGCGCTCCGCCGAGACCCTGACCGGCCTGACCCTGATGGGCGTCCGCCTCTACAACCCCGTCACCGGCCGCTTCCTCTCCCCCGACCCCGTCCACGGAGGCGGCGACAACGCCTACGGCTACCCCGCCGACCCCGTCAACCAGTACGATCTCGACGGCCAGTTCTGGAGCAAGATCAAGAAGAAGTGGAAGACGTTCCGGAAGAAGAGCTGGCGCAAGTGGACCCGCCGTGCCATCCGTGTTGGTGCCTGGGTGGGGGGAGGAGTAGCCACCGCAGCGATCTGCGCCGCTTCCGTTGGGGCAGGCTGCCTCGCAGCCGGGTTTGTGATAGGGGCGGCCGTGGGGTCCATCGACTACCAGGCAAGATACGCCTTCCAGAAGAAGCGCCGCATGAATCGAAACGATCACGTCAAGAACATCTGGAGTTTCGCCATCGGTGGAAGCTCGGGAGGGCTGGCCCAGGCGAGTCGATGGGCCTGGCGAGGCGCAAGCAGGTTCTTCCAGGGAACCGGACGTCGTCGCAGGTAACAGAGGCACACGTGATGCAGGAATGGTTGGTGAGCGCTTGACAGGTTGGGGGACCACATTTCCGTGGTCCCCCGATCCTGAAGGGCCCGTGAGAGGAAGATACATGTTCAGGCCGCTTTGGAATCTGGCATATCGGGCCGTGGCGTGGTGTGCGTTGGGAGTGGTCATATCGCTGCTCTTGTCAGAATCGAGTCTTCTGGATGATCCGACCCTGAAGGCTGCACCTGTGTGGGCCGTCACCGTGCTCGGCACCGTCCACAGCGGACGGAGGCTCCAGCGTCGAGGGCTGCTCTGGCCCAAACCCCCGACGGATCATGAGACGACGTCATTCGACAAGCAGAAGGCACGTTGACGTGCTCCCCGGCCTTGAGGCCGGGGAGCACGTCAACGGAACCGAGTGTCCATCCCTGGCTGCTGCTGGGCGCCCGGCGGGCGTGGGCTGTGCCGTCGCCATCGCCAGCGCCGCCGGAGCGGGCCTGTGCGCGGTGATCGCCGGAGCCGCGGCCGGCGCCGCCGCCCAGTGGGCGGGCAACCGCAGGTCGTCCTGGCGCAGCATCAGGTCGGCCGCCTGGACCGGTGCCAATGCCGGTGCCCTGGGCTCGCTGGTCGGCGGCGGTATCCGGGCCGGAGTCCGCTACAGTGTCCGCCGGTATTCCCAGTGGCGGTACCCGTCTCGCGGACGGCATGTGAAGCCCGCCTCCGGGCGTCACCGCCGACGGTGACCAGAAGGGCCCGTCGATGAGGTAGGAAACACCGCATGTGCCAGTGGGTGGGCTCCGCGCGAGCCCACCCACTTTTCTCCGCCGGTTCGCAGAGAAGGATTCGTCATGGACGATGCAGAGCTTGTCTACAGGGTGAGTCAGATATCGCTGAGCATCTATTCACTGCTGCTGCTCATCGCTTTTCCGAAGATCGCAAAGGCCGTTACGGAAAGGCGGGTTCTGGTTTACGCGGTTCTGGTCACTCCGTGGGTTCTTCTGCTTGCCCTCTGGATTTCCTCCTATGAGCTCTACAACGGTTGGTGACCCGCAGCCGGACGGCGGGATGCCGGGCCGCTGTCACCTGTCTCACCGAGCACGAGGGACCTCCCGCGCCGCTGTCGCACCTGCGGCGGTGATGAGACCCGCCGCGCGGCGGGCCTCATCACCTGGGCCGGCAGACCGGGCACGGGTACTTGGTGCGGCGGCCGTCCTCGTGCACCCATATCCAGCCCTTCTCGCACTGACCGCAGCCGTCCGTCATGGTGAGGGCTCCTGTTCTGCGCCGAGAAGCGCCCGGAGCGGAGCCGCCGGGTCGTCCAGCCACACGTACTGATCGTGCGGTGTCACGGTCAGACCGAGACGGTCCAGGCCGGGGGAGTCCCGGGCCCGCCAGGCGCGGAACAGCGCCTCGGCCCGGTCCCACAGATCGTCCGGGCCGCTCTGCGTGACGCGGCCGTCCGCCACCTCCGCGGACGAGCCGCGGGCGCTCAGCATCCATCTGCCCTCCCCGGCCGGCCACGGGGGAGTGCCGATGAGGACGTCGAACAGCACCTGGAGGCCGGGCTCCGGGGCGAGCAGGGGCGCGGGATCGAGGTCCAGTGCCCGCTCCCGCGGCGGCCGTGCCGCGGCGGAGAGCCGGCCGGTGCCCGCCCCGGCACGCGCCGGGCCGGGCCGGCGGGTGGCGCTGCCGCGCAGCGGCATGAAACCGCACTCCTCGTGGAAGGTGCCGTGCGCCGTGCCGTCCGGGCGGACCGTCAGCCGGACCAGGCGGCCGACGGCGTTCCACGGCAGCACGATCGTCCCGCCGGGCCGGATCTGTTCCACCCAGGCATAGGGGATGAGGTGATCGACTCCGGCGGTGACGTGCAGCCGGTCGTACGGTGCGATGCCGGGCAGGCCGCGGGCCGCGTCCCCGGTGAGCAGCCGGGGGAACAGCCCGCAGGCACGGAGGTTGCGCTCGGCCAGCTCGGCCAGGCAGGGATCGATCTCCACCGAGGTGACACGGGCGTGGTCCCCGGTGAGCTGGGCCAGCAGCCCGGCCGTCCAGCCGGTACCGGTACCGATCTCCACCACCCGGTCCCCCGGGTGCGGATCGAGACGGCGCAGGAAGGCGGCGACCAGCACCGGGCTCGATGCCGAGCAGGTCGGTTTCCAGAACCACCGGGCGGCGTTCTCCTCGGTCAGCTCGATGCGCCCCTCGTCGAGCTGGGTGACGATCACGGTGTCCGAGTACACCGCCTGCCACCAGGCTTCGGGATCGCGGTCACGGTCGATCCAGTGACCGCCCGGGACGTCCACGGGCGAGGCCCACGCCCGGGCCGGGACGAAACGGTGCCGTGGCACGCCGATGAGCGCGGTGGCGACGTCGGCAGTTCCCAACCGGCCACCCCCTTCCGGAGTCTGACCTGCGGTTACCGTAGGGACGGCGCGGGAGGGGCAGCAACGGCGCGTAGGTGCACGACCGGGCGGGAAGGGTTGCGCACGGTCCGGGAAGACGCCCGGATGCCGTTTCCCCGGCATCCTCCCTCCGCCCATGCGGCACCTGTTCGTTGATCTCCGGGGTGCACGTGCCCGGCAGCGTCACGGGTGGAGCCTGCGGCCCTCGGCGAGCATGGTGACGAACTCCTTGATCCGGCGGGCCCGGGTCTCCGGGCGCTTGGCGTCCATGACGCGGTAGAGGACGGCATACCGGTTCCGGCTGTCCAGCTCGGCGAAGAAGGCCGCGGCCTGCGGGTCCGCGTCCAGCGCGGCCTGCAGGTCAGGGGGGACGGTGGCCGTGCGGGAGCCGGGGTAGGCGGCCTCCCACCGGCCGTCGGCGCGGGCCCGCTCCACCTCGGCCAGCCCGGCGGGGCGCATCCGCCCCGCCTCGATCAGGGCGGTGGCCTTGTCCCGGTTGATCCGGGACCACGTGCTGCCCCTGCGGCGCGGTGTGTACCGCTGGAGCATGTAGCGCTCGTCGAACCTGCGGCGCAGGCCGTCGATCCAGCCGTAGCACAGCGCCGTGTCCAGCGCCTCGGCCGGGGTGACCGTCCGCACCCCGGAATTCTTCTTGGCGATCTTCAGCCACACACCGGACGCGGTGGCGTGCTGCTCCTCCAGCCAGGCGGCCCACTCGGCGTCGGTGGCGAACTCCAGCACCGGTTCGGCGTCCATGCCGGTGCCGGCTCGGGGCTGCGTCATGACGGCCTCCCTCAGGCGGATTTCTCGGCGGTGCCGAGGATGTGGGTGTCGGCGGGCGAGGGGGGACCGGTCTCCGGGAAGCGGAACCGCTCCAGTTCGGTGATGCGGAAGCCGGCCCGGGAGATGGCCGCGGCGGTGTCCCGGCCGGTGTGACAGCCGCCGCACAGCCGGGGCCAGAAGGTGGCGTCCACCGCCCGCTGCACCCGGCGCATGCCGGGCGAGTCCGCCTGCACGTGTTCGAAGAAGCGGAGCCGGCCGCCCGGCCTGAGCACCCGGTACAGCTCCGCCAGGGCGGCGGCCTGGTCCCGCACCGAGCACAGCACCAGGCAGGCCACCGCGCCGTCGAAGGAGGAATCCGGGGCCGGGAGCTGCTCCGCGCCGGCCGCCACCGTCTCCACCGGGGCCGGGCAGTGCCGGGCGGCGTCCTTGGCCAGGGCGCGCAGCCGCGGCTCCGGCTCCACGGCCACCACCCGCCGCACCGCGGGCGGGTAGTGCGGGAAGTTGAGCCCGTTGCCCACGCCGATCTCCACGACGTCGCCGGACAGGCCGGCCAGCAGCCGCCGCCGCTGCTCGCCCATGCCCGCCCGCTCCAGCGCCGGGCCGGCGACGCGGGAGTAGAAACGGGCGAACACCGGCCGCCGCTGCATCCGCTGCTTCCGCTGCACCATGGCCACAGCGTACGGACCGGGACCGACAGCACGGCGGAGACCGGCGGCGCGCCCCGCGTGTCAGGCCGTCTTCCGGCCCATGCCGCCGAAGATCAGGAGCCCGCCGGCGTCCAGCGGCTCGCTCACCGGCTCGTCCGGCCGCCACAGCGGCACCGGGACGACACCCGGCTCCAGGATCTCCAGGCCGTCCAGGAAGGCGGTGATCTCCTCCTGGCTGCGGATCTTCCCGCGGCCCAGCGACCGGACCAGGTTCTCCTCCAGCTCCTTGGCGTCGGGGATGCTGTTGCAGAAGTGGGAGAGGAACAGATGACTGCCGGGCGCCAGGCGGTCGGTGTACGCCTTGACGAGGCCGGCCGGGTCCTCCTCGTCCAGGATGTGGTGGACCACCGCCAGCATCAGCAGGCCCACCGGCCGCGAGAAGTCGATGAAGTCCTCGATCCCGGGGTGGGACAGCACCTTCTCGGTGTCCAGCATGTCGGCCAGCAGGACCCGGGTGCGGTTGTTCTTGGCGAGCAGCGCCTGGCCGTGGGCCAGGACGATGGGGTCGTTGTCGATGTAGACCACCCGGGCGTCCGGGTTGACCGCCTGGGCCACCTGGTGGGTGTTCTGCGCCGAGGGAAGGCCCGAACCGAGGTCCAGGAACTGGTCGATGCCCTGCTCGACCAGGTAACGGACGCCGCGCACCAGGAAGTCGCGGTTGGCCCGGGCGCTCCTGACCGCCTCGGGGTTGATCTTGAGGGCCGCCTCCAGGACCTCCCGGTCCACCGGGTAGTGGTCCTGGCCGCCCAGGGCGGCGTCGTAGACCCGGGCTATGGACGGCTTGCTGGTGTCGATCTCGGGGATGTCGTAGCCGAGTTCGGCGTTCGCCCAGGTCCAGTCGTAGCCGGGCCCCGCCTCCCCCTGCGCTCCGTCGTCGACCGCGTGCTCAGCGTTCTCAGCGTGCTGAGCGTGCTCCGCGTTTTCAGCATTGTCGGCGTTGTCTGCCATGGTGGATCTGCCCCTTCGACGCCCTGTCAGCCGGCAGGAGGCAGTTTCGCACGAGTCCGCGCCAGAGTGGCAACAACGTTCTGAAAACAACGGGCAATCCGCCGCGCGGAGTTGTGCCCGGCCGGAGGGGGCGCGGCGCCCCCTCCGGCCGGGCCGGCGCGGCGTCAGGAGAAGTGGACGTCGCTGCAGAAGTAGAACGACTGGTCCAGGTGCGAGGCCTGCCAGATCGTGAACACGACGTGGTGGCCGGAGCGCCCGGGGGCGCTGATGCTCAGGTCGGTGTACTCGGCGGGGGCGAAGCGGCCGGTCTGGCGGACCAGCTCAAGGTTGTTCCAGGTGAGCGGCTGGGTCTTCGGGTCGTAGCCCTGCCGGGTCACATAGACCCGGTAGTAGTCCGCGCCGTGCCAGGCCTGGTCCCACAGCCGCAGGGTGAAGTTGCTGCCGACCGGGGTCGTCTTCCAGGGACCGGGGGTGTCCATGGACCGGTAGCGGCCGTTCCAGGTCCGTCCGGCGCTGCACAACTGCCCGTCCGGCAGGGCCGCCTGGTGGTTGCCGGCGACACCCTCCCGGTACAGGCCGTTCCAGTTCCACATGGCGTTGGTGTCGTCCTGCCACGCCTGCCAGCACATCGGGTCCTGCTGCTGCATGGCGGGGTTCTGGAAGTCACTGCCCCAGCGCAGCCAGCAGCCGTAGTTGCGGGACGCGGGATCGACGGCCGAGCCGTGCGCGGAGGCGGTGTCCGCCCAGGGGATCAGCCCCAGCAGTGCCGCGCAGAGCACGGCGAGGACGCGCAGCGTCCAGCGGGGGGAAAGGGCCAGTTCCTGGCCGTGTGCACGAGGTTTCGCGAGCATTGCGGCTCCTACTTCCGGTGTGGGGGATTCCGGATGACGGGAGCGCTCCCAGATGGCGGGAACCTTCCCTCGCGGGCCGCGATTGAAACGCTTCAGTACGGGCTCCGCGCAATCCTCCGGAACCGCTCCCGGAACGGGCCCGCACCGTGCCCGCACCCGTGCCCGGAGGCTGCCGCGGACCCGGCAGCCCCCGGGGTCCGGCGGGGAAGCCGGACCCCGGGGGCGGGGGTGGCCGCGGCGCCCGGAGGGCGGCGGGTGCTACAGGATGGCGGCGGCGTGCTTGACCATGCCCTTGGCGGTCTTGGCGTCCGCGAAGACACCGACCGCGGTCATGTGCCACTCACCGGAGAACTGCCTGACCAGCTTGCACAGGATCAGGCCGGTGCGCGGCTCGGACTGGGTGAGGTCGTAGCGGGCCAGTTCGGAGCCGTCGTGGGCGTCCAGCAGCCGGCAGTAGGCACGGGCGACCGAGGTGAACTTCTGGCCGCTGAACGAGTTCACGGTGAAGACGAGCCCGGACACCTCCGGCGGCAGCTTGGCCAGGTCGACGCCGATGGCCTCGTCATCGCCCTCGCCGTGGCCGGTGAGGTTGTCCCCCGAGTGCCGGATGGCACCGCCGAGGATCCGCTGCTTCATGAACCAGCAGGTGTCGATCTTGCGGCGCTGGGAGTCGAAGGCGATGACCGAGGCGTCCAGGTCGATCCGGCCGCCGTGCATGGCGGGCTGCCAGCCCAGGCCCATCTGCACCCGGGCCAGCGGCGGCTGGCCGGCCTTGACCAGGGACACGGCCTGGTTCTTGACCAGGCTGACCGGCCCGGTGCCCAGGCCCGTCACGCCGCCCGCGGGGCCGCCCGGGGCAGGGGCGGGAGCCTGCGGCTGCGGGCCGGTGGCCCAGGCCGGGCCGGGTGCGGGCGGAGGCGGCGCG
>NZ_WTLH01000058.1 GCF_011421595.1 Streptomyces sp. YIM 98790
GCCTCGCCGCGCGGCCCGGGCAGCGGCGGCGCCCCGGCACCGCCCTCCCGGCCCCCCGCGGGGCGCTCGGCGCGTTCCGGGACACGCTCGCGCACCACGCCCTCGGGCTCCTCGGCCAGCTCGGCGAGACAGTCGATCACCAGCCCGGTGTCCACCTGGAGCAGCTTGACCGCATCGGCGATCAGCCGCTCCTCCGGAAGGAAGCAGTGCCCCTGCTCGGTGGACTGGGACAGCGCGTACTGCAGGCCCGCCTTGACCCGCTCCGGGCTGTCCTGCGGGATGCCCACGGCGCGGGCGATCCGGTCCGCGGTCAGGAATCCGATGCCCCACACATCGGCCGCCAGCCGGTAGGGCTGGTTCTTCACCACGGAGATGGAGGCATCGCCGTACTGCTTGTAGATCCGCACCGCGATGGAGGTGGAGACCTCCACGCTCTGCAGGAAGACCATCACCTCCTTGATGGCCTTCTGCTCCTCCCAGGCGGCGGCGATCAGCGCCGTGCGCTTGGGCCCCAGACCGGGCACGGCGATCAGCCGCTTCGCATCGGCCTCGATGACCTCCAGGGTCTCGGTGCCGAAGTGCTCCACGATCCGCTCGGCGGTCTTCGGCCCGATGCCCTTGATCAGGCCCGATCCCAGATAGCGCTGGATGCCCTGCACGGTGGCGGGCAGCACGGTGGTGTAGTTCTCCACCATGAACTGGCGGCCGTACTGCGGATGCGAGCCCCAGCGGCCCTCCATCCGCAGCGACTCCCCCACCTGGGCGCCGAGCAGCGCCCCCACTACGGTCAGCAGCTCGCCGCCGCCGCGGCCGGTGTCCACCCGGGCGACGGTGTAGCCGTTCTCCTCGTTGGCATAGGTGATCCGCTCCAGGACACCTTCCACCACGGCCCGGCGCGGGGCACCGGGCTGCTGCGGGGAACCGGATGCGGCACTGGACTGACGGGCGGGACGCGACATGACTCGACGTTAACGGCAGCCGCCGACACCCCGGCACGGCTGTGGAAACCCGGGAGGCCCGCCCGGCCCCGCTCCCCGCGTCCGCGGCACCGGCCCCGGACAACCCGAAGGGCCCGGCCCCCTGCCAGGCCCTTCGATCCCCTCCTGCTCCCCGTGCACAGTGAGACATCCGTCATCCCCCGGAGGTTGCACAGCGACCGGTATTTTCTTCGACACGCCGCGATGGCCCTGCGCGCCGCAGGGGCGCAGGGGGCGCACGCGCGGGGCACCGAGAGCGCGGGAGGGAACGGGGCCGGTCCGGGGGTTCCCGGCGGCGCGATGCGGGAACGGACCCGGACCGGCCCGGTCTGCGGGCCGCCGCGGCGGCGGGCGCCGCGGGGGGACGGGACGGGCGGGACGGGACGGCTCAGAAGGTGTGCCGCACGAAGCGCTCCGCGGTCTCGCGGAGCACCTCCAGGCCGTCGCGGGCCCACAGCCCCTCGTTGAACAGCTCCACCTCGATGGGCAGCGGCGGGCCCGCGGCGGCCGTGGCGGCGTCCACCCGCTCCCGGAACCAGCGCATGTCCACGCAGCCGTCGCCGATCTGGCCCCGCCCCACCAGCACGCCCTCCGGCAGCGGCGTGACCCAGTCGGCGAGCTGGAAGGAGTGGATGCGGCCCTCGGCACCGGCCCGGGCGATCCCCTCCGCCACCCGGTCGTCCCACCACAGGTGGTAGGTGTCGACCACCACGCCCACCTGCTCCGCCGGGAACCGTCCGGCCAGCTCCAGCGCCTGGTCCAGGGTGGAGACCACGCACCGGTCCGAGGCGTACATCGGGTGCAGCGGCTCGATGGCCAGCCGGACGTTGCGCTCGGCGGCGTACGGCGCCAGCTCGGCCAGCGCGTCGGCCACCCGCTCCCGGGCCCCGGCCAGGTCGCCGCTGCCCGGCGGCAGGCCGCCGGAGACCAGCACCAGGGTGCCGGTGCCGAGGGCGGCCGCCTCGTCGACGGCGGCCCGGTTGTCGTCCAGGGCGCGGCTCCGCTCGCCCGGGTCCACGGCGGTGAGGAAGCCGCCCCGGCAGAGCGAGGTGACGGCCAGCCCGGCGTCCCGGGCCAGCCGGGCGGCGGCGGCCACCCCGTACTCCTGCACCGGCTCTCGCCACAGGCCCACCGAGGGAATGCCCAGCCCGGTGCAGCCCTTGACCAGCTCGGGCAGCGCAAGCTGCCTGACGGTCATCTGGTTGATGGAGAAGCGCGCGAGCGCGCTCGCGGTGTCTGTGCCGGTGCCGGTCATGGCTGGGTGACTCCGTGGACGGCGAGGAGCTGGGTCATGCGGTGGGCGGCCAGCTCCGGGTCCGGGAACAGGCCCAGGCCGTCGGCCAGCCGGTAGGCGCGGACCAGGTGCGGCAGCGAGCGTGCCGACTGCAGCCCGCCCACCATCGTGAAGTGCGACTGGTGCCCGGCCAGCCAGGCGAGGAAGACCACGCCCGTCTTGTAGAAGCGGGTCGGTGCCCGGAACAGGTGGCGGGACAGCTCCACCGTCGGGTCCAGGATCTCCCGGAAGCCCTTGACGTCACCGGTGTCCAGCACCCGCACCGCCTGCGCGGCCAGCGGCCCCAGCGGGTCGAAGATGCCCAGCAGGGCGTGGCTGAAGCCCTGCTCGTCCCCGGCGATCAGCTCCGGGTAGTGGAAGTCGTCGCCGGTGTAGCAGCGCACCCCGCGCGGCAGGCGGCGGCGCAGGTCGATCTCCCGCTGGGCGTCCAGCAGCGAGATCTTCACCCCGTCCACCTTGTCGGGGTGGTCGGCGATGATGCCGAGAAACGTTTCCGTGGCCCGGTCGAGATCCTCGCTGCCCCAGTAGCCGGCCAGCGCCGGGTCGAACATCGGGCCGAGCCAGTGCAGGATCACCGGCTCGGCCGCCTGGCGCAGCAGCCCGCCGTACAGCTCGTGGTAGTCCTCCGGGCCACGGGCGGCGGCGCACAGCGCGCGCGAGGCCATCACGATGGCCTGGGCACCTGCCGTCTCCACCACCTCGAGCTGCTCCTGGTAGGCGTGCCGCACCCGGTCCAGGCCGGCGCCGGCCGGAGCGAGCTGGTCGGTGCCCACCCCGCAGGCGATCCGGCCGCCGGTGGCCCGGGCCTCGGCGGCCGAGCGGCGGATCAGTTCGGCCGCGCCCGCCCAGTCCAGGCCCATGCCGCGCTGCGCGGTGTCCATGGCCTCGGCCACGCCCAGGCCGTGCGCCCACAGGTGACGGCGGAAGGCCAGGGTGGCGTCCCAGTCCACGGCGGCCGGGCCGTCCGGGGTGGTGTCGGCGAACGGGTCGGCCACCACATGGGCGGCGGAGAAGACGATGCGGGAGACCAGCGGCGCACCGGTCTCCGGCGCCGCGGCGCCGGAGACCGCGCCGGTGCCCGCGCCGGGGGCGGCTGCCGGGCGCGGCCGGTACGGCCGGAGCGTGCCGTCCTCGCCGGGGAGGTGGAGGACGCCGGGAGTGCCGGGGGTCGCCGCCGCCGTCACAGGGCCAGCTCCGGAACGTCCAGGCGGCGCCCCTCGGCCGCCGACTTCAGGCCCAGCTCGGCCAGCTGCACGCCGCGCGCGCCCGCCAGCAGGTCCCAGGTGTACGGCTCGTCCAGCTCCACATGGCGCAGGAACAGCTCCCACTGTGCCTTGAAGCCGTTGTCGAACTCGGCGTTGTCCGGCACCTCCTGCCACTGGTCGCGGAACCGCTCGGTGGCCGGGATGTCCGGGTTCCACACCGGCTTGGGGGTGGCCGAGCGGTGCTGCACCCGGCAGTTGCGCAGCCCGGCGACGGCCGAGCCCTCGGTGCCGTCCACCTGGAACTCCACGAGCTCGTCCCGGTTCACCCGGACCGACCAGGAGGAGTTGATCTGCGCCACGGCACCGCCGTCGAGCTGGAAGATGCCGTAGGCGGCGTCGTCCGCGGTGGCCTCGTAGGGCTTGCCCTGCTCGTCCCAGCGCTGCGGGATGTGGGTGGCGGTCAGCGCCTGGACGGCGGTGACCCGCCCGAACAGCTCGTGCAGCAGGTACTCCCAGTGCGGGAACATGTCCACCACGATGCCGCCGCCGTCCTCGCTGCGGTAGTTCCAGGACGGCCGCTGCGCGGGCTGCCAGTCGCCCTCGAAGACCCAGTAGCCGAACTCGCCGCGCACGGAGAGGATGCGGCCGAAGAAGCCGCCGTCGATCAGCCGCTTGAGCTTGAGCAGGCCCGGCAGGAACAGCTTGTCCTGCACCACGCCGTGCTTGATGCCCGCGGCGCGGGCCAGCCGGGCCAGCTCCAGGGCCCCGGCCAGGCCGGTGGCGGTGGGCTTCTCGGTGTAGATGTGCTTCCCGGCGGCGACGGCCTTCCGGATGGCCTCCTCGCGGGCCAGGGTGACCTGGGCGTCGAAGTAGACGGCGACCGAGTCGTCGGCGAGTACCGCGTCCAGGTCGGTGGAGACGGCGTCGGGGTCCAGACCGTGCCGTTCGGCAAGCGCCTTCAGCGCGTATGCGCGGCGGCCGACGAGAACCGGCTCGGGCCAGATGACCGTGCCGTCCCCGGCGTCGATGCCGCCCTGCTCACGGATCGCCAGGATGGAGCGGACCAGGTGCTGGCGGTAACCCATGCGCCCGGTCACGCCGTTCATGGCGATCCGGACGGTCCTTCGGCCGGCGGCCGTCTGACTCATGGAGGGAGTCCTTTCCTCGTGCGACCTGCTGAGCGCAGCGCGTAGTAAGCGCTTTCTACCAGAACAGACGCTAACCTGCCCACAGTGGCGAGGACAAGCCCCGAAGCATCCGGAACACTTCCGGGGCACCCGGTAAGCGGAGATCATCGTCACGCACCGCACCACGGCGCGCCCGGCACCACCCCGGGCGGTGGCCGGAAAGCACCACCCGTACCGCTACCGCGGCACCCCACCGCACCGGACCGGAGGATTCGCATGGCAGTGACGCTGGCCGACGTGGCCGCCCGAGCGGGGGTCTCCGCGGCGACCGTCTCCCGCGTGCTGAACGGCAACTACCCGGTGGCCAGGACCACCCGCAGCCGCGTGATGCGCGCGGTGGAGGAGCTGGAGTACGTGGTGAACGGGCCGGCCAGCTCACTCGCCGCGGCCCGCTCCGACCTGATCGGGGTGCTCGTCAACGACATCGCCGACCCGTTCTTCGGGATCATGGCCAGCGCCATCCAGAACGAGATCTCCCCGGTGACCGGCGCGGGCGGCGGCGAGGGCACGGCCGGTCAGAAGCTCGCCGTGGTGTGCAACACCGGCGGGGTGCCGGAGCGCGAACTCACCTACCTCACCCTGCTCCAGCGGCAGCGGGCCGCCGCCGTGGTGCTCACCGGCGGTGCCATCGAGTCCCCGGCGCACAGCGCGGCCCTGGCGGTCCGGCTGCGCCGGCTGGAACGGGCGGGCGCCCGGGTGGTGCTGTGCGGACGGCCCCCGCTGCCCGCACCGGAGACCGAGGGCGCCGCCCAGGGCGCCGGCAGCGGCCCGGACCGCAGCCGCGGCGCGGACGCCGAGGCCGGACAGCCGATCGCGGTCACCTTCGACAACCGCGGCGGTGCCCGCACCCTCACCGAGCACCTGCTGTCGCTGGGCCACCGCCGGATGGGCTATCTGGCGGGCCCGGCCGACCGCACCACCACCCGGCACCGGCTGGAGGGCCACCGGGCCGCACTGGCCGAGGCCGGGGCGGGCGCGGGCTCCGAGGACGCCGCCCGGCTGATCCTGCACGGCGGCTACGACCGGGCCTCCGGCTACGACGGCGCGCTGGAGCTGCTGCGCCGCGACCCGGAGGTCACCGCCATCCTGGCCGCCAACGACACCGCGGCGCTTGGCGTGTGCGCGGCCCTGCGCGACCAGGGGCTGCGCATCCCGGAGGACGTCTCGGTCACCGGCTTCGACGACCTGCCCTTCGCGGCGGACGCGGCGCCCGCGCTGACCACGGTGCGCATTCCGCTGCACGACGCGGGGGCGCGGGCGGGCCGGCTGGCGCTCGGACTGGAGTCGCCGCCGGCGGGCGGCATCGCCACCATCCGTTCGGAACTGATGGTCCGTGCCTCCACGGCTCCGCCGCCCGGCCGCTCGCGCGGCTGACCCGGGCGGCCGACCCGGGCGGCCGACCCGGGGGGCCGAAGGGCCGCGGTCCGCTCCGTGCCGCCGTGCCGGACGGCGCACGGCCGCCGCTCCCGTAGGCTGCGGCCATGGACGATGCCGCCTCACCCGGCCCCGAGGACTCCGCAGCCCGCGCCGCAGCCGGCGCCGCAGCCGACGCGGCCCCGCTGGCCACCGGGCCGCGCGGCATGCAGCTGCTGGACTTCCTGCGGCTGCCGGAGGACTCCGCGTTCACCGCCCCCGTCTTCACCCGCTTCCCGGTGACCTACGTGCTGGTCGTGCTCCGGGACCGGCGGGGCCGGCTGCTGCTGGTGCACGAGCGCGGCCGGGCCTGCTGGGAGCTGCCCGGCGGCGGCATCGAGCCCGGCGAGTCGCCCCGCGAGGCGGCCGTGCGCGAGCTGCGCGAAGAGGCCGGCCACGACATCGCCGCCGGCGCGCTGCGCTTCGAGGGCTTCGCCCGCACCCGGCTGCCCGAGCGCCGCACCCTGCACGGCGCGGTCTTCACCGGCGACGCCGAGGAGTCGGCCGGTTTCGTGCCCACCGAGGAGATCGCGGCCGTCCACTGGTGGGACGGCCGGAGCCCGGTCCCCGCACCCGGGGAGCTCCAGACCGTGGACGCCTGCCTGGCGGAGCTGGTGCGCGGATGACCGCGGGCGGCACCGCCGGGCGCCCGTGCTGCAGCGATCACCAGGTCCACTGCCCGGGGCGGGTGCGGAGCACGACCGCGCCGGCGGTCAGGGCGGCGGCGCTCCACAGGGCCAGCACGCCCAGGCCCGGCCAGGGCGCGATCGGCAGCCGGTCCAGTCCGGTGGTGGCCTGGACCGCCAGCCCGGCGTGGCCGGGGCCGCCCGCAGCTCCCGTTCCTGCCACTGCGGGTCGGAGACCATCCCGGCCAGCAGCGGCAGCAGAGAGAACACCGCCAGCACCGCGGTGACCGCGGTCGCCGTGTCGCGCAGCGCCGCGCCCGCGCCCAGCGCCAGCAGCGCGGTGAGCAGCAGATACAGCACACTGCCCGCGGCGGCGCGCAGCACCGGCCCGTCGGTGAGGCCGGGCAGCGGGAAGCCGCCGGAGGCCAGCAGCCACCGCCCGGCCAGCAGCGCACCCGCCACCGCCGGTACGGCCGCCGCCAGGGTCAGCGCGCACACCGCCAGCGCCTTGGCGGCCAGCAGCCGCAGCCGCCGGGGCCCGGCGGCGAGTGCGGCCCGGATGGTGCCGCTGCCGTACTCGCCGCCGACCGCCAGCACCGCCAGCACGATGACCGCGCCCTGCCCCAGCCAGACACCGGTCAGGCTGGTCCTGACGGTGTCCTCGCCGCACTCGGCGGGCACCGGGCACTCCCCGGTGGTGAGCGAGCCGGTCACCGCCGCGCCCGCCGCCACGGTGAGCGCCACCGGGCGCCTCCATGTCAGCGAGGAGACCGTCAAGACCCACGTCAGCCGCATCCTCACCAAGCTGGGCCTGCGCGACCGCACCCAGGCCGTCATCGCCGCCTACGAATCCGGTCTCGTCGTCCCCGGCGACGCCGCTGATCCCCGCTGATCGCCCCGATCCCCGCCCGATGCCCGCCCGAGGGCCGCCCTGGCGCGGGGCGTCAGGCCGAGGCGGGGATCGGGGCGGTGGTGTAGGTGTCCCACAGGGTGGCGTAGCGGCCCGGGGTGGCCAGCAGCTCCTCGTGGGTGCCGTCCTGGACGACCCGGCCGCGGTCCAGGACGACCACCCGGTCGGCACGGGCCGCCGTGGTGAGGCGGTGGGCCACCACCAGGGTGGTGCGGCGGCCCGCCAGGCGGTCGGCGGCCTCGTTGACCAGGGACTCGGTGGCCAGGTCGAGAGCCGCGGTGGCCTCGTCGAGCAGCAGGATGTCCGGGTCCACGAGCTGCGCCCGGGCCAGCGCGATGAGCTGGCGCTGCCCGGCGGAGAGATTGCGTCCGCGCTCGGCGACCTCGTGCAGGTAGCCGTCGGAGAGGGTGGCGATCATGTCGTGCGCGCCGACCGCCCGCGCCGCGGCCTCGACCTCGGCGTCGGTGGCGTCCCGGCGGCCGTAGGCGATGGCGTCCCGGACCGTGCCGGCGAAGAGATACGGCTCCTGGGGGACGACGCCGAGGCGGCGGCGGTACCCGGTGAGGTCGAGCTCGCGCAGGTCGATGCCGTCCGCCCGGACCGCACCGGAGGTGGGGTCGTAGAAGCGGGCCGCGAGCTTGACCAGCGTGGACTTCCCGGCGCCGGTCTCGCCGACGAAGGCGACGGTCTGGCCCGCCGGGATGTGCAGGCTGATGCCGGACAGGGCTTCCCCGCCGGGGCCCTCGGCGGTGCGGTAGCGGAAGTGCACCCGGTCGAAGGTGAGGTCGCCGCGCAGCCGGGCGGGGACCGGGCGCGGGCGGTCCGGCGGCGGCGTGGTGGTCGGCTCCCGCAGCAGCTCCTGGATGCGGCCCAGGGAGACCACGGCCTGCTGGTAGCCGTCGAAGACCTGGGAGAGCTGCTGCACCGGGGCGAAGAACAGCTCGATGTAGAGCAGGTACGCGACCAGGGCGCCGGCGGTGAGGGTGCCGTTGCCGATCCGCCCGGCACCGATCACCAGCACCCCGGCGGTGGCCAGGGTGGCGAGCAGCTGGACGAACGGGAAGTAGACGGAGATCAGCCACTGGCCGCGCACCCGGGCCCGGCGGTAGGAGTCGGAACCCGCGCGGTAGCGGCGGCAGGCGCTGTCCTCGCGGCGGAACGCCTGCAGGACCCGGAGCCCGGCCACCGACTCCTGGAGGTCGGCGTTGACCCCGCTGACCCGCTCCCGGGCCAGCTCGTAGGCGCGGACGCTGGCGCGGCGGAAGAAGACCGTGCCGATGGCCAGCGGGACGAGGGCGGCGAGGACCACCATGGCCAGCGCGGCGTCGATGGCCACCAGCACCACCAGGATGCCGAAGAAGGTGAGGACCGCGACCAGCGCCTGCACCAGGCCGGTCTGGAGGAAGGTGGTCAGCGCGTCGACATCGGTGGTCATCCGGGTCATGATCCGCCCGGTCAGCTCGCGCTCGTAGTAGTCCAGGCCGAGCCGCTGGAGCTGGGCGAAGATCTTGACGCGCAGCGCGTACAGGGCGCGTTCGCCGGTGCGGCCGACGGCGCGGATGGAGCCGAACTGGGCCGCCCACTGGGCGAGGACGACGAGCAGCGCCAGGCCGGCGGCGGCCCAGACCGCGCCCAGCGCCGCCTGGGTGACGCCCTCGTCGATGCCGTGCCGGATCAGCACGGGGAGCAGGAGGGAGAACACCGCGTCGGCGGCGACCAGGAGCAGGGCGAACAGCAGGGGGAGGCCGAGGCCGCGCAGCAGGCGGCGCAGCCCGTAGGACTCCTCGGGCCGGGCGGCCCGTTCCTCGTCCACGTCCGGGGTGTCCTCGGCCGGGGGCAGGGCGGCGACCTGGGCGAGCAGTTCGTCGGTGGCGGCGGCCGAGGCCATGGCGGCGGCGAAACCCGGCGGTCCGGGCGCGGAGGCGGAGGCGGCGGCCGGAGTCCCGTCCCCGGAGACGGAGGCGGCGGCGCCGGTGGTGGTGCCGGAGGTGTCGCGGCCCGGCCACAGGGCCGGGGTGATGCCGCCGGTCACCGCGCCCCGGCCGTCCCCGGCCGCGCGTTCGGCGGCCGAGGCGGCGGCCGAGGCGGCTGTGGCGGGGCGGGCCCGGCCGGCCGGGTCGCGCTCGATGTCGGCGAGTTCCTCCGGGTCGGCCAGCAGCCGCCGGTACAGCTCGCAGCGCTCCCGGAGCTCGGCGTCGGTACCGGCGTCCACCAGCCGTCCGCCGTCCATCACGGCGATCCGGTCGGCCAGCAGCAGGGTGGAGCGGCGGTGGGCGATCAGCACCGTGGTGCGCCCGGCCATGACGCCGCGCAGCGCCTCGTGGATCTCGTGCTCCACCCGGGCGTCCACCGCCGAGGTGGCGTCGTCCAGCACCAGCAGCCGGGGGTCGGTGACGATCGCCCGGGCCAGCGCCATGCGCTGCCGCTGCCCGCCGGAGAGGGTCAGGCCCTGCTCCCCGATGACGGTGTCGTAGCCGTCCGGCAGGGCCTGGATGAAGCCGTCGGCCTGGGCCGCCCGGGCGGCGGCCCGGATCTGCTCCTCGGTGGCGTCCGGCGCGCCGTAGGAGAGGTTGGCGCGGATGGTGCCGGAGAACAGGAAGGCGTTCTCCGGGACCAGGCCGATGGCGGCCCGCAGCGAGTCGAAGGTCAGCTCCCGCAGGTCGTGGCCGCCGATCCGGACCGCGCCGGAGTCCGGGTCGTAGAACCGGGGCAGCAGCTGGGCCAGGGTCGTCTTGCCGCTGCCGGAGGTGCCCACCACGGCCAGGGTCTCGCCGGGCGGCACCCGCAGCGACACCTCGCGCAGCACGGTCTGGTCCCGGTAGCCGAAGGTGACCCGGTCCAGTTCGATCTCGGCCGGGGCGTCCGCGGGCAGCTCGCGCGCGTCCGGCCGTTCGGTGATCTGCGGACGGGTGTCGATCAGCTCCAGCACCCGCTCCACACCGGCCCGCGCCTGCTGGCCCATGGTGAGGATGACGGTCAGCATCCGCACCGGCCCGACCAGCATGGCCAGATAGGTGGAGAAGGCGACGAAGGTGCCGAGCGTGATCTCGCCGCGGGTGGCCATCCAGCCGCCGAGCGCCAGCATGCCGACCTGGCCGAGCGCGGGCATGGCCTGGAGCGCGGGGGTGTAGCGGGCGTTCAGCCGGACGGTGCGCATCCGGGCGGCGAACAGGGCGCGGGAGGCGGACCGCAGTTTCCCGGTCTCCTGCTCCTCCTGGCCGAAGCCCTTGACCACCCGGACGCCGGTGATGGCCCCGTCCACCACACCGGCCACGGCCCCGGACTGTCCCTGGGCGTACCAGGTGGCGGGGAAGAGGCGGACCCGGCTGCGCCGGGCGATGAACCACAGGGCCGGGGCCACGGCCAGCGCGATCAGGGTGAGCAGCGGGGAGAGCGCCAGCATCACCACCAGGGAGACCGCGAAGAGCATGAAGTTGCCGATGGTCATCGGCATCATGAACAGCAGGCCCTGGACGAGCTGCAGATCGCTGGTGGAGCGGCCGACGACCTGGCCGGTGGAGAGCTCGTCCTGGCGGCGGCCGTCCAGCCGGACCAGGGTGCGGTACATTTCGGTGCGCAGATCGTGCTGGACGTCCAGGCCCAGCCGGCCCCCGTAGTAGCGGCGCAGATAGGTGAGCAGGTAGACGACCACGGCGGCGGCGATCAGCAGGCCGATCCACAGCGCCAGACCGTCCTGGCCGCCGATGATGACCTCGTCGATGATGACCTTGGTGATCAGCGGCATCAGGGCCATCACGCCCATGCCGGCCAGCGCGGAGCCCAGGGAGACCAGGACATTGCGGCGGTAGGCCCAGCAGTAGCCGGCCAGCCGGCGGATCCAGCCCGGCTCCGCCGCCTTCCGCGCGCTCGCGTCCGCGTCCGCTTCTGCTTCCGCGTTCCCGCTCCCGGTCTCCCGCGCGCTGCCGCTGTCCGTCACGCCCCGCTCCTTCGCCGGCTCGGTCCGTCCGCCGGAAACGCCAACGCGATCACTGGCGCATTCATTCCGGGGTCCCCGGTCGTGGAACAACCGGGGAGCAATCGCGGGGTCGTCGAGGAGTAATGGTGTTGCGCCGGGGGCCGGCCCTCCCTAGCGTGCCGGGTGGAGGTTTCACCATGGGATTCATCAAGAGCGGGCCCGTCGGTGCGCGGCGCACCGGCCTGTGGAGCCCGCTCCGCACCGCCCGCCCGCGCATCCGGCGCACGGCCCTGGTCCGGCAGGACCGGCCGCAGGCCGCCGCCGTCTGACGCGCCCCGCCACGCCCGGATCTCCTGCCCGCGTACCAGGGCCCTCGGCTGCCCCGTTCATCCGGACGGGCCGCCGGAGGGCCGATTGCCCGTGCGGTCCGTCCTCGCCGCAGAGGACCTTCCCGTGGTACGCCCCGAAGCGCGCCGTCGTGCGCGTCTGTCCCAGAACTTCCTGACCGACGGCGATGCCGTCCGGCTGATCGTGCGCTGCTCCGGCGTCCGGCCCGGTGACCTGGTGGTCGAGCCGGGTGCGGGCGAGGGCGCGCTGACCCGCCCCCTCGCCCGCCGGGTACGGGCGCGCCCCGGCGGCGGCGCGGGCCGCACCGGCCGGGTGCTCGCCTACGAGATCGACCCCGCTCTGGCCCGCCGCCTCACCCGGCGGCTGGGCGACGATCCGGCCGTCCGGGTGCTCGGCCGCGACTTCCTGGCCGCCGCGCCGCCCGCCGAGCCGTTCGCGGTGGTGGGCAACATCCCCTACGCCCGCACCTCGGAGATCGTCCGCTGGTGCCTGGCCGCGCGGTCGCTGACCTCGGCCACCCTGCTGACCCAGCGGGAGTACGCGCGCAAACGGACCGGCGGCTACGGCCGCTGGACGCTGCGCACGGTGCAGACCTGGCCGGAGATCCGCTGGCGGCTCGGCCCCCGGGTGGGGCGCGAGGCGTTCGCCCCCGTGCCGCGCACCGATGCGGCGGTGCTGCGGCTGGAGCGGCGGCGGGTGCCGCTGCTGCCGCCGACCGCGCTGCCGGGCTACCGGTCGCTGGTGGCCGAGGGCTTCGGCGGGGTCGGCGGCTCGTTGCGGGCCACGCTGTCCCGGGGGCGCCCGGCGGGCCGGGTGCGGGCGGCCTTCCGGGCCGCGGAGCTCGACCCGGGCGCGCCGGTCGGACATGTCACGCCCGCCCAGTGGCTCGCGCTCTTCCGGGCCCTGACCCCGCCGGAACCGCCCCGCCCGCCCCGCCGGCCCCGCCGGGGCGGCTGAGCCGGCACCCGCCGGGGCCGGCCCATGGAGCCGGTTCCGGCGGCCGCTCCGGGGGCAGGCCCATGGAGCCGGCCCCATGGAGCCGGCCCGGGGGGCGCTGCGTGGAGCAGGGTCTAGGAGGCTTCGGAGGTGCCGGCCTTCTCCAGGGTGCCGGCGGTGGTCTGGAGTTCGCGGAGCACGGCCTCCACATCGCTGTCCGGCTCGATCGCCGTGGCCAGCCGCTGCTGGATCTCGCCGCGCAGCGGCAGCCAGGTGCTCTTGTTGACGGGCTGGAGCTGCGCGCCCGGCATCTGGTCGATGAAGTCCCACAGCTGCTCGAACTCATCGCTCGCGCGCAGCATCTGGCCGGCCGATTCGGTGGCCGGCACCGAGCCGTTCTGGGCGTTGGCGCGGGCCACGTTCTCCGCGTCGTAGAGGAAGGTGAGGAAGCGGCCGATCTCCTCGGCGTGGCCGTGCTCCTTGAAGCCGAGCAGCCAGTCGGAGTGCCCGGCGGGCACGGCGGCGCCGCCCCGCATGGCCGGGAAGTCGGCGTGGGCGAAGGGGATCTGGTGGGCCTTCAGGGCGGGCAGCAGCGCCGGGTGCACCATCAGCATGCCGACCTCGCCGGTCATGAAACCGGCGTAGGCGTCTCCCCGGTTGAGCCTCGGGTCGGGGCCGGCCAGGCCGGGGGCCACCAGGCTGTCCCGGAGCCACTCCAGGGCCTTGGCGTTGTCCTCGTCGTCCAGGATGTAGCCGCCGGAGAGGTTGGTGTAGCCGCCGCCCGCGGCCAGCATCCAGACCATGGCCTCCTCGTGGATGGAGTCCGGTCCGAACTGGAGGGCGTACGGCGTGGTGACCCCGGAGTCCTTCAGGGCCCGGGCGGCGTCGGCCAGCTCCTCCCAGGACGCCGGCGGCTCCTCGATGCCGGCCGCGTCGAACAGCGCGGTGTTGTAGAACAGCCGCGGGGTGCTGGTGATGAAGGGCATGCCGAACTGCTGGAAGTCCACCTCGCCGGCGTGCGCCAGGGTGGTGACGAAGTCCGACTGCACCGGCAGCGGCAGCATCTCCTTGGCCTGGTAGAGCAGGCCTTCGGTGGCGTAGTCGGCGTAGAAGGTGGCCTGGGAGATGTCCGGGGGGCGGCCCTGCTCCACCCGCTCCGCCAGGGTGGCGTCCAGTTCCTCCCAGGGCACCAGCTCGACCTCCACGGAGACGTCCGGGTTGGCCTCGTGGAAACGCCCGGTCAGGTCGTCCCAGTACTCCCTGATGGGTACCGCGGTGCGCTCGCCGTAGTCGGCGGCGAGCAGTTCCAGGGTCACCGGTCCGCTGTCGGCGACGGGGCCGCAGCCCGCTCCGCCGAGCACGGCCGTCCCGGCCAGTGCTCCCACCAGCGCAGCCCCCCGCACCGCGCGGCCACGCCGCAGACCCGTTCGTATCCAGCCCACCACTGCGCCGCCCTCTCAAAATGCCGGATTCCGGACGGCCGCGTCCCAGACCGACCGGAAGGTATGGGAAGGAAACACCCCAACCAAGCGGTCGCTCAACCCTTTGGACACGACTTTTTTCGGTCACCGGGGCGGAGAACGGGCACCCGCGGGCCACGGCGCGGCCCGGCCGGGCGGATCCGGGCGGCGGACGTGCTCCCGCCGCCGCTCCCGGCCGTGCCCCGGGTGCCTACGTGCGCTGCCTGCCCTGCGTGCCGCCCGTGCCCCCCGTGCCTGCCGCGGTGGGCCCGGCCGCGGTCCGGGGCGTGCGCCCGGCCGCGATCTGCCGGGACATCAGGGTGGTCAGCTCATAGGCGGTGTGCGAGGCGGCCACCGCGGTGATCTCGGCATGGTCGTAGGGCGGGGCGACCTCCACCACGTCCGCGGAGACCAGCCGGCAGCCCGCCAGCCCGCGCAGGATCTCCAGCAGTTCCCGGGAGGTCAGCCCGCCGGCCTCCGGGGTGCCGGTGCCCGGGGCGTGCGCCGGGTCCAGCACGTCGATGTCGACGGACACGTACAGCGGGCGGTCGCCGATCCGCTCCCGGAGCTGCTGGGCGATCTCGTCCACCCCGCGGCGCATCACATCGGCGGCGGTGACGATGCCGAAGCCCATCTTCGCGTCGTCGTCCAGGTCCTTCCGGCCGTAGAGCGGACCGCGGATGCCGACGTGGGAGAGGGCGGAGGTGTCGAGGACGCCCTCCTCCACGGCCCGCCGGAACGGTGTGCCGTGGGTGTACTCGGCGCCGAAGTAGGTGTCCCAGGTGTCCAGGTGGGCGTCGAAGTGCAGCAGCGCCACCGGGCCGTGCCGCCGGGCCACCGCGCGCAGCAGCGGCAGCGCGATGGTGTGGTCGCCGCCCAGCGTCATCAGCCGGGCGCCGGTGTCCAGCAGCTCACCGGCCGCGGCCTCCACGGTGTCCACGGCCTCGCCGATGTCGAAGGGGTTGGCGCCGACGTCCCCCGCGTCGGCCACCTGGGCGAGGGCGAAGGGAGAGGCGTCCTGCGCCGGGTTGTAGGGGCGCAGCAGCCGGGACGCCTCGCGGATGGCGTTTCCCCCGAAGCGGGCGCCCGGCCGGTAGGACACCCCGCTGTCGAAGGGGACCCCGAGGACCGCGACATCGGCGGTGCCGACCTCGTCCAGCCGGGGCAGCCGGGCGAAGGTCGCCGGCCCGGCGTAGCGGGGGAAACGGGAGGAGTCGACGGGACCGCGCGGGGTCTCCGCACGGGACGGCTCACGGTGCGTGCTCATGCCTCCCGAGGGTAGCGGTGACCTGCGACGCAGCGGATTCGGCCATTCCGCACGGCACCGGGTCA
This sequence comes from Streptomyces sp. YIM 98790, assembly GCF_011421595.1. GTDB lineage: Bacteria > Actinomycetota > Actinomycetes > Streptomycetales > Streptomycetaceae > Streptomyces. The sequence goes on from NZ_WTLH01000058.1 coordinate 15,605, forward strand.
CGTTTTGGACTCCGCGTAGTATCGCCCGTACCCGGCAGCCACAATGAACGGCATGGACGATCCGGAGAGCGCCACACCGACCCGAGCCGGCCTCATCGACCACCTGGTGAGGACCCGGATCGCGGGGGATGTCGCGACACCGCGGGAGAACAATCTGGCGCACTACCGCGAGCTGGCCAACGGCAACCGCTACTACTGGTTCGGCCTGGAGCTGGGCGAGCGGTGGGCGGACGAGCAGGACGTGCTGGCCGTGATGAGCGAGCGCTGCGGAGTGGACGACGACCCGGCGCACCGGTCCGGCCAGGACACCATCGACCCGGAGCTGACCGTGGCCGCGCTGGACCGGGTCGCGGTGATGCTGCGCAAGGCGGCCGACGACCGGCAGCGGGTGCTGGTGGCCACCGGCCACCCGGGCGGGCTGCTGGATGTGCACGCGCAGACCGCGGCGGCCCTGCGGGCGGCCGGCTGCGAGCTGGTGCGCGTGCCGCTGGGGCTGACCGCCGACGAGGGCGTGGTCACCCAGATGGCGGGGGTGGCGGTCTACGAGCGCGGCGCCAGCCTGTGGCACACCCACTCGCCCGCGCCGATGGCGGCGATCCTGGACGCGCTGCCGCAGGAGGGCGAGGAGCCGCCGGACCTGGTGATCGCCGATCACGGCTGGGCCGGCTGCGCGGCGCAGCGCGGCATCGCCACCGTCGGCTATGCGGACTCCAACGACCCGGCGCTCTTCCTGGCCGAGGCCGAGGGCACGCTCGCGGTCTGCGTTCCCCTGGACGACCACGTGATCAACGCGCGGTTCTACGAGCCCATGACCGCCTATCTGCTGGCCGCCGCCGGGCTGCCCGCCCGGGGCTGAGCGCCGGCTCAGCCCCGGCGGGGAACGCGGACCACGCCCTCCTGGATGACCGAGACCGCGAGCCTGCCGTCCCGGGTGAAGATCCGGCCCCGGGCCAGGCCGCGGCCGTTCTGGGAGGTCGGCGACTCGGTGTCGTAGAGCAGCCACTCGTCCGCGCGCAGCGGGCGGTGGAACCACATGGCGTGGTCCAGGCTGGCGCCCACCACGTCGCCGGTGGTCCAGCCGCCGCGGCCGTGGGCCAGCAGCACCGAGTCCAGCAGCGTCATGTCCGAGACATAGGTGGCCAGGCAGATGTGCACGGCCGGGTTGTCGTGCACGCCCGTGACCTGCCCGTTGGTCCGGAACCACACCTGCGAGCGGGGCTCGCGCGGCTCCCCCTTGGTGGCGAACGGCGGCTCCGCCACATACCGCAGGTCGATGGCGCGCCGGGCCTCCAGCAGCAGTCGCGCCACGTCCTCGTGGAAGAACAGGTGCTGGTACTTGGGCAGCACCTCCTCGGCGCGCGGCAGGGTCTCCGGATCGGGGGCCGGGGGCATCGGCTCCTGGTGCTCCAGCCCTTCCTCGGGCGCCTGGAAGGACGCCGAGAGGTGGAAGATCGGCTGTCCGTGCTGGACCGCCACCACCCGCCGGGTGGTGAACGAGCGCCCGTCCCGGATGCGGTCCACGGTGTAGACGATGGGTGCGCCCGGGTCGCCGGGGCGGAGGAAGTACGAGTGCAGCGAGTGCGGCGGCCGGTCCTCGGGGACGGTGCGGCAGGCGGCCACCAGCGCCTGCGCGGCCACCTGTCCGCCGAACACCCGGGGGATCACCGACGGGTGGCTGTCGCCCCGGAAGATGTCCCGCTCGATCCGCTCCAGGTCGAGCAGATCGAGCAGGTAGTGCAGGGTCTCGTTCATAGAACAAGTTCTACCCGATGGCCCCGGGTCCGGGGCCGACAGGTCCGGCTCGCGGGCCCGCCCGCCGATCCGCTCACAGGTCCATCGACTTGCTGACGATGGAGCGCATCACCTCGCTGGTGCCGCCGTAGATGCGGGTGACCCGGTTGTCCACGTACATCCGGGATATCGGGTACTCCCGCATGTAGCCGTAACCCCCGTGCAGCTGCAGGCACTTGTCGATGACCACGGCCGAGCGCTCGGTGCAGAACAGCTTGACCGCGGCGGCGTCGGCCGCGGAGAGGTCCTTCTCGTCGTGCGCGTCCAGCGCCTTGTCGATCAGCGCCTGCATGGCCATCACCTCGGCCTGGCAGTCGGCCAGCACGAACTTGGTGTTCTGGAAGGCGGCCACCGGCTTGCCGAAGACGATCCGCTGCTTGACGTAGTCGCGGGCGAACGAGAGGGAGGCCAGCGCCTGGGCGTAGGCGTACATGGCGATGCCGAGGCGTTCCTGCGGCAGGTTGTGGGTCAGGTACTCGAAGGCCCGGCCCTCCTCGCCGAGCCGGTCCTCCACCGGCACCTTGACGTCGGAGAAGAACAGTTCCCCGGTGTCCGAGGCGAGCAGGCCCATCTTGTCCAGCTTGCGGCCGACCGAGTAGCCCTCGCTGGAGGTGTCCACGGCCAGGATGGTGATGCCGCCGCGCCGGTCGGCCGGGTCGGGCGGGGAGGTGCGGGCGCAGACCAGCACCCGGTCCGCCTGCACACCGCCGGTGATGAAGGTCTTGGCGCCGTTGAGCACGTAGTGGGTGCCGTCCGCGGAGAGCTTCGCCGTCGTCTGCATGCCGGCCAGGTCGGAGCCGGTGCCCGGCTCGGTCATGGCGATGGCGAACATCATGTCGCCGGTGACGAAGGGCGGCAGCCAGCGCTGCTTCTGCTCCTCGGTGCAGTAGGCCATCAGGTAGGGCAGGCACAGCCCGACGTGCACGGACGAGCCGCCGAAGGTGACGCCGGCCAGGCTGAGCTCCTCGGTGAGGACGGCCTGGTACTTGTAGGAGTTCTGGCCCGCGCCGCCGTACTCCTCGGGAACCTCGATGCCGAAGATGCCCAGCTCGCCGAGCTTCTTGTAGAACTCGCGGGGCACCCGGCCGGCGGCCTCCCACTCGTCGTACACCGGCACGACCTCGGTGGCGACGAACTCCCGGAACATCTGCCGGAACGCCTCATGGTCCTCGTTGAACACCTTACGGCGCACTGGGGGCCTCCCTCGTGTCTAAGCGCTTGCTCAGCGAGAGGCTACTCCGCGGTCACAAACAGCACAAGGGCCCGGATCCCTGTGGGATCCGGGCCCTTGCCTTCCGTAGCGGGGACAGGATTTGAACCTGCGACCTCTGGGTTATGAGCCCAGCGAGCTACCGAGCTGCTCCACCCCGCGTCGTTGTGTCTCCAGGATAACCCGCCCACAGGACTGCGCCAAATCGCTGCGCCCGGGCGGAGCACCCCGGGCGGAGTGCCCTAGCCCGCCGCGGCGCAGTCCGGGCAGCGGCCGTAGTAGGTGACCGCCACCTCGGAGACGGTGAAGCCGTAGCGCTCGCCCTCCGGCAGCACGGCCATCGGGTCACCGCTCAGCCGGACGTCCCGGATCGCGCCGCAGCCGGAACAGACCAGATGCTGGTGCGACTCCCCCACATTGGGGTCGTACCGCTTGGCCCGGCCGTCGGTGGTGACCTCCCTCACCTCGCCGAGGGCGACCAGCTCGCCCAGGGTGTTGTAGACCGAGGCCCGGGAGATCTCGGGCAGCCGGCGCACGGCGAGGGCGTGCACCTCGTCCGCCGTGTAGTGCACATGCTCACCGGCCAGCACCTCGGCGATGACCCGCCGCTGCGCGGTCAGCCGCCAGCCGCGGGCGCGGAGTCGCTCCAGCAGGTCACTCATGACCACCAGCCTATCCGAGCCCTTGTTCGGATCACTGTGACGCAAACCTCGATCCCGTACGGTCTTCTGCATCTTCTTGACTTGGACAAAGTCCAATATAGGATCGAGTACGGCTCGGGGCGGGGTCCGCGCAGGCGGCAGCGGAGCGGACGCACCGGCCGACCAGTACCAAGACCCGAAGGGCGTGACAGGAAAGATGACCGACCAGATCGCGGCGGGACCGCTCACCACGGAGGCCGGTGCCCCGGTCGCGGACAACCAGAACAGCCAGACCGCCGGCGCCGGCGGCCCGGTCCTGATCCAGGACCAGCTGCTGATCGAGAAGCTGGCCCACTTCAACCGCGAGCGCATTCCCGAGCGGGTGGTGCATGCGCGCGGCGCCGGCGCCTACGGCACTTTCACCGTCACCGCCGATGTGACCGGGTACACCCGGGCGAAGTTCCTGTCGGAGATCGGCAAGGAGACCGAGGTCTTCCTGCGTTTCTCCACCGTCGCCGGCAGCCTCGGCGCGGCCGACGCGGTACGCGACCCGCGCGGCTTCGCACTGAAGTTCTACACCGAGGAGGGCAACTACGACCTCGTCGGCAACAACACGCCGGTCTTCTTCATCAAGGACCCGCTGAAGTTCCCCGACTTCATCCACACCCAGAAGCGCGACCCGTACACCGGCTCCCAGGAGGCGGACAACGTCTGGGACTTCTGGAGCCTGAGCCCGGAGTCCACCCACCAGGTGACCTGGCTGTTCGGCGACCGCGGCATCCCGGCCAGCTACCGCCACATGGACGGCTTCGGTTCGCACACCTTCCAGTGGACCAACGCCGACGGCGAGGCGTTCTGGGTCAAGTACCACTTCAAGACCGACCAGGGCATCAAGTGCCTGACCCAGGCCGAGGCGGACGAGCTGGCGGGCAGGGACCCGGACAGCCACCAGCGTGATCTGCGCGAGTCCATCGAGCGCGGCGAGTTCCCGAGCTGGACGGTCCAGGTGCAGATCATGCCCGCCGCCGAGGCGGCCGGTTACCGCTTCAACCCCTTCGACCTGACCAAGGTCTGGCCGAACGAGGACTACCCGCGGATCACCATCGGGAAGCTGGAGCTGAACCGCAATCCGCGGAACATCTTCGCCGAGGTGGAGCAGTCGGTCTTCTCCCCGCACCACCTGGTGCCGGGCATCGGCCCCTCCCCCGACAAGATGCTCCAGGGCCGGCTGTTCGCCTACGGCGACGCCCACCGCTACCGGGTCGGCATCAACGCCGACCAGCTCCCGGTGAACCGCCCGCACGCCACCGAGGCCCGCAGCCACGGCCGGGACGGGCTCATGTACGACGGCCGGCACGGCGGCGACCGGAACTACGAGCCCAACAGCTTCGGCGGGCCGTTCCAGACCGGTGCGGCGCTGTGGGCGGGCACCGAGGTCGGCGGGGTGACCGGGACGCACCCCGCCCCCGCGCACGCCGAGGACGACGACTTCGTCCAGGCGGGCATGCTCTACCGCCTCATGGCGGAGGAGGAGAAGGGCCGGCTGATCGAGAACCTGGCCGGTTCCCTCGCCCAGGTCACCAGGGAGGACATCATCGACCGGGCGATCGACAACTTCCGCCGGGCGGACGAGGACTACGGCAAGCGGCTGGAGGCCGCGGTCCAGGCCCTGCGCGGCTGAGGCCGCTTGCCGTACGGCCCCTCGGGCGGCCGGCTGCCGCGCGGCGCCGACGGCCGGGGACCAGCACGGGCCGGGCCCGGCCGGATCCGGATCACGGATCCGGCCGGGCCCGGCCGTTGCGTCCGGGGACGTGCGTCAGCCCACGGCGCTGAGCACCGGGGTCCAGCAGCTGATGATGTCGCGCACCGAGACGATGCCCACCGGTCCGGCGGGAGCCTTGTCGTCCAGCACGATGAGGTGCCGGAAGCCGCCGGAGGTCATCGCCGCGGCGGCGTCGGCCAGGGTCCAGGTGGGGGCGGCGAACACCACGTCGGTGGTGGTGTGGGCGCCGGCCCGTTCCCGGTCCGGGTCCTGGCCGGCGCCCACCGAGCGCAGGATGTCGCGTTCCGTGATGATGCCGATTCCGGCGGTGTCGGGGTCGTGCACGACGGCCGAGCCGACCTTGCGGGCGGACATCAGCCGCGCGGCCTGGCGCAGCGTGTGATCGGGGCCGATGGTGAGAACGATGGAGCTCATGGCGTCGCGGACCAGCACGGGGTGACCACCTCCTGGGTGAACGCGGTCTCCGGGGGGCTGGAGAATGCATTCACAAAGTCACAAGCGGGGGGATACTCATGCTCACACGTGCAGGCGCCGCCAACAAGGGTGCGGCACCTGGCATCCGTAACGATTCCGGGGCGCCCGGGCCCCGCCCCGCGCCACCGCGGCGCCTCGCCGTCCGCCGCCCGGCGGCGACCCCGTCAGCCGCCCAGGTGGTGCAGCAGCTCGGAGTGGAGCAGGCCGTTGGAGGCGGCGGCATTGCCGCCGTGGACGCCGTCCCGGCCGTCCAGGCCGGTGAAGCGGCCGCCGGCCTCCTGCACGATGACGGCGTTGGCCGCCATGTCCCACAGGGACAGCCGCGGCTCGGCGCAGATGTCCACCGACCCCTCGGCCACCATCATGTACGGCCAGAAGTCGCCGTAGGCCCGGGTGCGCCACACCTCCCGGGACAGCCGGAGGAAGTCCGGCAGCCTGCCGCGCTCCTCCCAGCCGGCCAGGGAGGAGTAGGCGAACGAGGCGTCGGCCAGCCGGGAGACCCCGGACACCCGCAGCCGGGCGGCCGAGGACAGGCTGCGCCCGCTGTACGCACCCCGGCCCTCCGCCGCCCACCAGCGGCGGCCCAGCGCGGGCGCGGACACCACCCCGACCACCGGCCGGTCGCCGCCCGGCCCGCGCTCCATCAGCGCGATCAGCGTGGCCCAGACCGGGACGCCGCGCACATAGTTCTTGGTGCCGTCGATCGGGTCGATGATCCACCGGCGCGAGCCCCGGCCCTCGCTGCCGTACTCCTCGCCGAGCACCGCGTCCCGCGGCCGGGCCCGGGATAGGGAGGTGCGGATCAGCTCCTCGGCGGCCTTGTCCGCCTCCGTCACCGGGGTCATGTCCGGCTTGGTCTCGACCTTCAGGTCGAGCGCCCGGAACCGGTCCATGGTCGCGGCGTCGGCGGCGTCCGCCAGCACATGGGCGAGGCGCAGATCATCGTGATAGTCGGGCATACCCGCACAGTATCCGCCGCAGGTTCCGGCAACCACGGGTCCTCCGGGCCCGGACCGGCCCGGCCGGGACCCCCGTGCCCCCACGGGGTGCCCGCGGGGCGCGAGCGGCGGCCGGGAACGGCCGCAGGGGCCTGCACGCCGTCTTGACACCCCTGTGACCCCCGTCAATTCTGTGCCACACCAGGCCAGTGCCGCTCCGGAGCCGACGGAGGCGACGATGCCCACCGCGCGAGAGTCCCTGCTGGAAGCCGCCCGGGCCGCCGTGGACGCACGGCCCTGGCAGGGGGTGCGAATGGTCGATGTGGCGGCCGCGGCCGGCGTCTCCCGGCAGACCCTGTACAACGAGTTCGGGGACAAGGCCGGGCTCGGCGCGGCACTGATGGAGCAGTGCGTGCGCGGCCTGCTGCACGGCCTGGAGGAGCGTCTGCGGCACGGCGAGGGCACCACCGACGAGGAGGCGCTGGCCGCCGCGGCGGACTGGATGGTGGTCGCGGCCCGCCGGGACCGGCTGGTCCGCGCCTCGCTGACCGGCTGCCGCTGCCACGGGGTGCCCGGGCCGCCGCCCGATCCGGGAAGCCTGATCGCGCAGCTGCGCGACCGGGCGGTGCAGGCGCTGTCCGCGCCGCCCGGAGCCCCCGACGAGGCGCTTCCCCGCCGTTGCGAGACCGCGCTGCGGCTGGCGCTGTCGCATGTCGTCGCCCCGGCCGCGGCCCCCGCCGCGGCCTGAGCGGCGCGGACCGCACGCGGAGCACCCCGTTTTGCTCTCCCCCCATGCCCGATTTGTTGAGTAACGTCGGAAACATGCCGAATACCGAACCCCCGAGGCGGCCGGGCACGGGACCGCGCGGCACCGGCCGCGGCCCGGGACGAGGCGACACCCGGAGCCGGCCGGCACCGCAGCGGGGGGAGGGGACGGCCGTGACCGGCACCGCTCCCGGACACCTGTGGCTCAGTGGCGGCGGACGGCGGATGTTCGCCCGGGTCTGGCCGTCTTCCCCGGCCTCCCCGCGGGCTCCGGCGGTCGTACTGGTCCCCGGGTTCGCGATGTCCGGCCGGTACCTGGTGCCCACCGCCGAGCGGCTGGCCGGACCGTTCCGGGTGTACGCGCCGGACCTTCCCGGCTTCGGCCGCGGCGGACGCCCCCGCCGCGCGCTGCCCGTCCCCGGACTGGCCGACTGCCTGCGCGACTGGCTGCGCGCCGCGGACGCCGAGGGCGGGGCCCTGCTGGCCAACTCCTTCGGCTGCCAGATCGCCGCCGACCTCGCGGCACGCCATCCGGACGCGGTCCGGGCCCTGGTGCTCACCTCCCCGACCGTCGCCCCCGGGATGCGGTCGGCCACGCGGCTGCTGGCCGGATGGGTGCGGGAGACCCGGACCCAGACCTGGGCCCTGCGCCGCATCCAGGCCGGGGACCACCTGCGCGCGGGGCTGCTCCGGCCACCGGGCACCTTCCGGACGTTCCGGTATCTGCTCGCCGACGCGATCGAGGACAAACTGCCCCGGATCACGGTTCCCACGCTGGTCCTGCGGGGCACCGCCGATCCCTTCGTCTCCCGGGCGTGGGCGTCGCGCGCGGCCGGGCTCGTCCCCCGGGCCCGGATGGCGGAGCTGGACGGCGCCCGCCACGCCATGGTGCACGAGGACCCCGACCAGGTGGCCGAGGCCGTCCGGCCGTTCCTGCGGGACCATCTGTACCGCGGCGGGGAGGAGTGACCATGGGCAGCCGCACCCCCGCCTTCCTGGCGGGCTTCGACTCCGCGACCGCGATGGTCCGGGCCACCTCGCGCTTCCTGGCCGGCCGGGACTTCCCGGCCCTGGGCTTCCCGCCGGTGCTGCAGCCCCCCGCCACGCTGGTGAACACGCTCCCGCGCCGGCTGCGGGAGGCCGTGTACATCCTGACCGGCTGGGCGGGCACCGTCCCGCCGCGCAGGCTGGCCCGGCTGGACGCGGAGGCGCTCTCCGGCTGGGCGGCCGCCCAGTACCCGCGGCGGCGCTACCCGGCGGTCGCCATCGGTTCCGCCAACGGCGCGGTGGTCCACCTGTGCGCCGCACTCGGCATGCCCTGGCTGCCGCAGACCTTCCTGGTGCCGGTCCGGTGGCGGGTCCATCCCGACGAGCCCGCGGAGGCGCTGCGCGCCGGACTCGGACCGGCACGGACCCTGCTGGAGGCCAACCCGGACCTGCGGCTGCACCACATGCACGACGCGAGCCAGGACCGGCTGATGGCCCGGACCATGGCCTACTTCCGGGTCAAACGCCTGCGGCTGGGACACAGCTACGAGCGGTTCCTGGCCGAACGGCTGGAGAGCGGGGGCACCGTCTTCGTCATCGACTGCGAGCGGACCTGGCCCACCCGCACGATCGGCGACCGCCACGTCTTCCAGCACGGTGCGGTGGGAGGCGCCACCGAGGAGGAGTTCCACCGCGGCGGCCCGCGGGTCGCCGACTACCTGCGGCGGTACGGCTCGCCCCACCGCCGGTGGGAGGCGCCGGAGCCGGACGGGCGCAGCCCCGAGGCCGAGTGGGGATTCGAACCGGCCCTGCTGGACGACATCGAGCGCGCGGCCCGGGAACGCGGCCACCGGGTGGTGCGCGTCCGGTTCCCCGAACCGCAGGACATGAGCCCGCTCGTGGCCGATCTGTACCGGTGGTGGTACCGGCTCCGGGGAATCCCGGCGGACCGGCTGCTGATCGAGTCCTTCATCGTCATGGAGCCGTGGTGGGCCCTGCGGACCGGGTCCACGCCCTTCTGGACCGAGTTCAACACGGAACCGGCCTTCCAGGCGGTGAACGCCTACCTCGACCGGGCCGGCCCCTTCGGCGAGATCCACCTGATGCTCTTCAACCACGGTGTCGACTCCGTCGGCGTCGTCCCGGCCGGCCAGTGGCAGGCCCTGCTCGCCCGCGCCCGCGTACGGGGAAGCTGGCTCGGCGGGGAGCCGGAGAAGTATCCCCTGGACTTCGCCCAGTACGCCCGCTACCACCGTGCCGTGCAGCGGATCCCGGCACGCCACCCGGTGCCCGCGCCGCTTCCTCTGTCCCGGTTCGACGCCTTCCTGGACGAGCACGGCGGCCGGTACCGGGTCCGGTGGGAGCGGCTGCGGTGACCGCGGGGCCATGAGCGGACCCGTCCCTCCGGTGCGGCCGGGCCCGTTCCTCCTGCTCACCGCCGCCGTCACCGGGCTCGCCGCGGCCGGTGTCCTGCCCCGGTGGCCGGGCGTGGTGCACCTGGTGGCGCTGCCCCCGCTGGACCTGGTCACCGACCTGCGGCTGCTGATGGCGGCCGGCTCCACCTACCCGCAGTTCCTCGCCGGACTCGCCGGCGCGCTGGCGCTGCGCATCACCGTGCTGGCGTTCCTGCTGGGCGGCCCGCGCGGGCCGGCACTGCGGTACGCCGCCCGCTTCTACCTCGCCGTGCTGCCGGGCGCATTCCTGGGCGCCGCGCTGCTGCTCGGCGCGGGCGCCCTGCTCTTCTACGGGCTGTTCTGGGCCGGGTTCGCCGTGGTGCTGCTGGTCACCGCCCTCACGGCGGCCGTGCCCTGGGCCGCGCCGCCCGGGCTGGGCCGCGGATTCGCGGCCGCCGCCCGGCGCGGGCTGCGGCTGGGGACGGTGGGGGCCTACCTGGCCGCACTGGGCCTGACCGGAGCCGCGGCCGACCTGACCCGCCCCGCCGGCCCGGTGCTGCTGGTCCCCGTCTCGGCGCTGCTCACCCTGACGGCGGTCCGTGCGCTGCGCGCCGACCCCGGCTTCCGGCCGGCCCGCCGGCTGGTGGCCGCGGTCCCGGCCGCCGGGCTCACCGCGCTGGCGGTGATCGCCGCGACCGGGCCCGCCGGGCCGCCCACGGCCCCGCCGCCGCGGGAGCCCCGCCCCGGCTCCCTGATGCTGATGTCCGGGGTGGACTCCTCCTCCGGCAGCGGCGCGATCCTGGAGATCGACCCCCACGCGCTCGGCTACCGGTGCGGGCGGACCTTCTACTACTCCTACGCGGGACCGGGCGGCGGGCAGCCGCGCAACGAGGCGCTGTGCCCCGTCACCACCGGCGCGCCCTACGGGCCCGAGGACACGCTGCGCCCCACCGGGCAGCTCATCGCCTTCCAGGAGGCCCAGCTCACGGGGCTGCCGCAACCGGTCGTGCTCGCCACCCACTCCCAGGGGGTGTGGATCAGCTGGGAGGCCGCCGCGGACGGCCGGCTGCCCGGGGTGACGGAACTGGTGCTGGTCGGTCCGTTCCCGGACAACCCGGTCCCGTACCCGCCGCAGGGCGGGACCGGACGGTCACGCCTGGCCGCGGACGTCGCGCGGATCGCCGCCGGGCTGCCCCGGCCCGGCGGAAGCTCCCGGTTCGAGCCCGACTCCGCGCTCGGCCGCGAGTGGCTCGCCGACCCCGGGGCGATCGAACGGACCCTGGCCCGGCGGCTGCCGCCCGGTGTCCGCGCCCTCGGCGTGGCCAGCGTCTTCGACCTGCCGCTGATGTCCGGCGGCCCCCGCCTGCGGGGAGCGGCCGACGCGTGCCCGGTCCCGGTCATCCATCCGAACCTGCCCTACTCCGGCGAGTTCCAGGAGGCGGTCGCCGCCTTCCTCGACGCGCGGGACCTCCCCGGCTGCCCGCTGTGGAGGTCCCTGGTCGGCCCGGCCTTCCGCCCGTTCGCCGTCCCGGACCTGGAGCCCGGCCGGCCGGGCACGGCATGACGTGCCGCGCCGCCGGGCGGGCGGTTGTCAGTGGCTGCCCCTAGCGTGGTTCTCGTTCGGGCAGCGGATCAGCCGGCTGCCCCGCCGACCCCGAGGAGCGGATATGCGCATCGTCGCGAGCGAGTTCATGAGCCTGGACGGCGTGGTGCAGGCCCCCGGCGGGCCGAAGGAGGACACCGACGGAGGCTTCGCCCACGGCGGCTGGTCCATGCCCTACTTCGACATGGAGGTGATGGGCTCCGACATCGACCAGGCGATGCAGAAGACCGAGGCCATGCTCTTCGGCCGCCGCACCTGGGAGGTGAGCGCCCAGGCCTGGCCCGCCCAGTCCGGGGACCCGTTCGCCGACCGGCTCAACGCCCTCCCCAAGTACGTGGTCTCGGACACCCTGTCGGAGCCGGATCTGGCCGTCTGGCAGGACTCCCGGCTGGTGCGCCCCGGCGAGCTGCGCGAGACCGTGGAGCGGCTGCGCGCCCAGGAGGGCGGCGATGTGCAGACCTACGGCAGCCCCACCCTGGTCAGGACGCTGCTCTCCGAGGGCCTGGTGGACGAGTACCGGCTGATGATCGAGCCGGTGATCCTGGGCGGCGGCAAGCGGTTCTTCCCGGAGGAAGGCCAGTTGCGCAAGCTCCGCCTGGTCTCCTGCAAGGAGGCCCGGACGGGCGTGCTGATCTGCGTCTACCACCCGGAGTCCTGAGGGACGCCGGCCCCCTCAGTCGCCCTCCTTGCGGTCCCGGGTGGCTAGCAGGCGGCGCAGGGAGTCCAGCCGGGCCGGGTCCGCGTGGCCCTGGGCGACCCAGTCGTCCAGCGCGCAGTCGGGTTCGTCGTGGCTGCACGCCCGGGGGCAGTTCCCGGCGCCCGCCTCCAGGTCCGGGAAGGCGTGAATGACCCGGTCCGGGTCCACATGGTTCAGGCCGAAGGAGCGCACTCCCGGGGTGTCGATCACCCAGCCCTCCTCGTCCGCCAGCGGCAGTGCCAGAGCCGAGGTGGTGGTGTGCCGGCCGCGGCCGGTGACCACATTGACCTCGCCGGTGGCGCGGCGGCGCTCGGGCGGCACCAGCGCGTTGACCAGGGTGGTCTTGCCCACCCCGCTGTGGCCGACCAGTGCGGTGACGTGGCCCGCCAGCAGTTCGCGCACCTCGGCCGCGCCCGTCCCGGCCAGCTCCTCCACGCTGGTCACCACATGGCGGATGCCCAGCGGGGTGTAGGTGTCCAGCAGGGCGTCCGGGGCGGCCAGGTCGGATTTGGTGAGGATCAGCAGCGGGTCCAGCCCGGCGTCGTAGGCGCCGACCAGGCAGCGGTCGATCAGCCGGGGCCGCGGTGGCGGATCGGCCAGCGCGGTGACGATGGCCAGCTGATCGGCGTTGGCCACCACCACCCGCTCGTACGGATCGCTGTCGTCGGCGGTGCGGCGCAGCACCGAGCGGCGCTCCTCGACCCGGACGATCCGGGCCAGGGCGTCGCGGTCGCCGGAGAGATCGCCGACCAGCGCCACCCGGTCGCCGACCACCACACCCTTGCGGCCCAGCTCCCGGGCCTTGACCGCGACCACCCGGCGGCCGTCCACCACGCAGGTCAGCCGGCCGCGGTCCACGGTGATCACGAAGCCCTCGACGGCATCCTCGTAGGCGGGCCGCCGGCTGGTGCGCGGCCTGCTGCCGCGCCGCCCGGGGCGGACCCGGATGTCGTCCTCGTCGCTTCGCCTGTCGTAACGCCGCATCGGTACCGTCTGCCTGTCGTGCCGGTGTCCGTCAGGCTCTCGCCACGGGACGGGCGGCCGGCACCGAGCCCTCGACCATCTCCCGCCACAGCTCCGGGAACTCCGGCAGCGTCTTGGCGGTGGTGGCCACGTTCTCCACCATGATGTCCTTGACCACCAGGCCCAGCACCGCCGCGGCGGTGGCCAGCCGGTGGTCCTCGTAGGTGTGGAAGACGCCGCCGTGCAGCGGGCGGGGCCGGATGCGCAGCCCGTCCGCGGTCTCGGTGACGTCCCCGCCCAGGGCGTTGATCTCCCGGCTGAGCGCGGCCAGCCGGTCGGTCTCGTGCAGCCGGAGGTGACCGATGCCCCGCAGCACGGACTCGCCCTCGGCCAGCGCGGCCACCGCGGCGATGCCCGGGGCCAGCTCCCCCACGTCGCCGAGGTCGGCGTCGATGCCGAGCACCCGGCCGCCGCCGGTGAGGGTCAGCCCGCGCTCGTCCAGCACGCAGGAGCCGCCCATCGCGGTGAAGATCTCGCGCAGCCGGTCGCCGGGCTGGGTGGTGCGCCGGGGCCAGTCGGGGATGGTGACCGCCCCGCCGGTGACCAGGGCGGCGGCCAGGAAGGGCTGCGCGTTGGACAGGTCCGGTTCGATGACCAGGTCGCGGCCGAGCAGGGCGCCCGGCGCCACCCGCCACACGCCCGGCTCGCCGCCGGACTCCGGGGCGTCCACCTGGGCACCGGCCCGGCGCAGCAGGTCGACGGTCATCCGGATGTGCGGCAGGGAGGGCAGGCGTCCGCCGCTGTGGCGGACCTCCACGCCCTGGTTGTAGCGGGCGCCGGAGAGCAGCAGGGCGCTGACGTACTGGGAGGAGGCGGAGGCGTCCACGGTGACCGGGCCGCCGTCCATGGTGCCGGTGCCGTGCACGGTCATCGGCAGTGCGCCGCGCCCGCCGTCGTCGATCCGGGCGCCCAGCGCACGCAGCGCGTTGATCAGGCCGGACAGCGGCCGTTCATGGGAGCGGGGGTCGCCGTCGAAGGTGACCGGCCCCTCGGCGAGCGCGGCCAGCGGCGGCAGGAACCGCATCACGGTGCCGGCGTTGCCGACGTCCACGGCGGCCGGCCCGGCGGGCGTGGCCGGGATCACCCGCCATGCCTCGCCGTGCAGATCGGGGGCGCCGGAGACGGTGGCGCTGGAGGAGAGGGTCTCCTCGATGCCGATGCCCAGGGCGCGCAGGCCGTCGGCCATCAGCAGGGTGTCGCGGGAGCGGAGCGGGCGGCGCAGCCAGCCGGGTTCGGCGGCCAGCGAGGCCAGGATCAGTGCGCGGTTGGTGAGGGACTTGGACCCGGGCACGGTGACGGTCGCATCCACCCCGCCGGGGGCGGACGGCGCGGGCCAGAAAGCGAGGGATTCGCTGCGTTCCGTCATGACAGCCACTTTAGTGCGTCACCCAGTGTCTTTGCGCGTCACCGAGTGTCACAAAAGGGGAGCGGTTCCCGGCGGACCGCACCCTCACCGGAGGACCACGCCGGGCTCACCGGGCATCCACCGGCCGGCCACCGGATGTTCGGCCGGCAGGGCCCGGCCGGGCCGCCGCCCGATCGGCAGCCACCGTTCAGGCGACGCCTCAGGACACATCGAGCAGCCACCGGCCGCCGCCCACCAGGGCGATCAGCGTCACCGCGTGGAAGAACAGCAGCCAGACCAGCGCGGGCAGATGGGTCAGCCGGGCGAGCTGGTCGGCGTCCGAGTCCGGGGCGCCGCCGCGCCGCCGCTTGCGCTGGAGCTCCCACACCGGGCGGATGCCGCCGAACAGCAGGAACCACACGGCCAGATAGGCGAACGCCGCCTGGACCTCGGGCTCGGTCAGCCAGGACACCAGCAGGAACAGCGCGCCGGTGAGCACCATGGTCAGCACGCCGTAGAGATTGCGGATCATCACCAGCATCAGCAGCAGCAGTGCGGTGGCGCCCCACAGCAGGGCGGTGATCCGGCCCGCGCCGAGCAGCGCGGCGCCGCCCAGGCCGAGCAGGGAGGGGGCGGTGTAGCCGGCCGCCGCGGTCAGCACCATGCCGAGGCCGGAGGGCCTGCCCCGGGAGAGGGTGAGGCCGGAGGTGTCGGAATGCAGGCGTATGCCCTCCAGCTTGCGGCCCATCAGCAGCGCCACCAGGCCGTGCCCGCCCTCATGGGCGATGGTGATGGTGTTGCGGGTGACCCGCCAGACGGACCAGGGGCCGGTCATCAGCAGCGCCGCGGCGGCGGTCGCCAGCACCAGCCACAGATCCGGATCGGGCTGCAGGCCGGTGAGCTCCTCCCACAGGCCGTCCACGTCAGCGAATGCCATGCCACCCCCGGCCGCGCCGATCAACGACGGGAACCCCCGTCCAGCGGTGATGGACGGGGGTCCCTCCAAGGGTGAGCGACGGGACTTGAACCCGCGACCACCTGGACCACAACCAGGTGCTCTACCAGCTGAGCTACGCCCACCATGACCAGCCCGGAGGGGCCGCCTTGCGGCTGCCCGTCGCGCTGGCCGTAATGAGTGTACAGGGTGCCCGGCCGTGCTCGCGCCGGGCTTTCGCGCCCCGGCCCGCCGCGGCGCGGTCAGCCCGGGGTGTGGCGGGCGGCGATGGCCCGGGCGGTGTCGGAGTCCGGGCCGGGCGGGGGCACGAAGACCGCCTCCCGGTAGTAGCGCAGCTCGGCGATGGACTCCCGGATGTCGGCCAGCGCCCGGTGGTTGCCGGCCTTCTGCGGACTGTTGAAGTACGCCTTGGGATACCAGCGCCGGGCCAGCTCCTTCACCGAGGAGACATCGATGATCCGGTAGTGCAGATGCTGTTCCAGACGCGGCATGTCACGGGCCAGGAAGCCGCGGTCGGTGCCCACGGAGTTGCCGCACAGCGGGGTCTTGCCGGGCTCGGGCACCCAGCGGTGCAGATACTCCAGCACCCGGTCCTCGGCCTCGCGCAGGGTGGTCCCGGCGTCGAGCTCCGCCAGCAGGCCCGAGGCGGTGTGCATCTGCCGCACCACCTCGGGCATGGACGCCAGGGCGCTCTCCGGCGGGCGGATCACCACGTCCACGCCCTCTCCGAGCACGTTCAGCTCGCCGTCCGTGACCAGGGCGGCGACCTCGACGAGCGCGTCGTCCGTGAGCGAGAGCCCGGTCATCTCGCAGTCGATCCACACCATCCGATCGTTCATGCGAGCCACCGTACCCGTTCACCGCCCGCGCGCCCCGCCGCGCGGCGCGAACGGCGCAGGCCAGGCCGGGAGGGCCGGTGCCGGCGGCCGGCGGACGCCCACCCCGCGCG
>NZ_WTLH01000059.1 GCF_011421595.1 Streptomyces sp. YIM 98790
CGGCGCAGCCGCCGCAGCCCCAGCAGCCCGCCACGTCGCAGGAGAACCCCCGATGACCACGCCGCCGTCGCATCCGCCCCAGACCCCGCCGGCCGTGCCCGCCCAGGCGGCACCACCGCCCGCGCCGCATGCCCCGCCGGCGCCTCCGGCACCGGCCGCCGCGGCCTTTGGCACGGCCGTGCCCGGGCAGGGGTACGCCTCCCCGATCCCGGTGCAGCGCACGCATCTCGGCCATGCGCTGGCCTCGGAGTGGACCAAGATCCGCTCGGTGCGCTCCACCATCTGGACGCTGGTCATCATGTTCCTGGTGACCATCGGCCTGTCCCTGATCATCAACGCCGCGGTCAGCAGCGCCGACGACGACACCATGCCGCCGCTGTTCCCGGGCTTCCTCGGCATTCTCTTCGGCCAGATCGCCGTCCTGACCTTCGGCGTGCTGGTGGCCTCCACCGAGTACACCAGCGGCATGATCCGCACCACCCTGACCGCGAGCCCGCGGCGCAGCCGCATCCTGACCGCCAAGGCGACCGTCTTCGCGCTCATCTCCTTCACCGCGGTGGCCGCCACCCTGGGGCTGTCCCTGCTGATCACCCTGGGCATCCAGGGAGAGGGCCAGGCGGTCGACGAGATGCCGGGCGACGCCTGGCTCGCCGGTGTCCTCGGGGCGTCCCTCTACGTGACCCTGCTCGGGCTGTTCGGCCTCGCCCTCGGCACCCTGCTGCGCAGCTCGGCCGGTGCCATCACGCTGATGGTGGGGCTGATCCTGGTGCCGCCGATCGCCGCCTCGCTGCTGGGCATCGCCGAGAGCCTGCGGGACTTCGCCGAGAAGCTCGCCGAGTATTCCGCCCCGGCCACCCTGGCGGCACTCTCCTGGGGCTATTCCGAGTCCGACCTGTCCAACGGCTGGCCGCAGGTCGGCGTGGCCGGCGGGCTCGCCGCCGCGGCCCTGATCGGCGCCTACATCCGCCTGAACAGCTCCGACGCCTGACGGAGCGGCCGGCCGTGCGGCTCAGAAGCGCGGCGCGTTGCGGGACCGCAGGGGCCTGGGGCCCCTGCGGTCCCGCGCGTTCCAGCACGCCTGATGCCAGTGCCGCCGGTCGTCCACCGCGCCGTGCTGCTGCCAGGCCACCACATGCGGCACGCCCGGCGGGATCTGCTGGTCGCAGCCGGGGCAGCGGTAGTGCTTGACCGCCGCTCCCCCGCCGACCCGCCGCACCACCCAGTCCTCGCCCCGCCAGAGCTCGGTCCGCTCCAGGCCGAAGCGCTCCGCCGCTCCGTCGTCCGTCTCCCGCCGCCGCTGCTGCTTGCCTCGGCCACGCGGTTGATTGCGCCGGGGGGACACCTGACACCTCGGTTCGGTCGTTCCGTCGTTCGGTCGTTCCGTTGTTCTGCGTTCGCGTTCCGCGCCGGCGTTCCGGCGCTCGGCCGCTCGGCCGCTCGGCCGCTCGCCCGGTGGGCATGCCCGGGCGGGTGCGGCGGAGCCGCCGCGCGGAACGCTCCATCCAAGCCTACGCACCCGTGCGTTGGCACGGAAAACCACAAAACGGTGCGGAATGACCCGATCATCGGAAAAACTTTGCTGCGGGCGCGTGCCTTTGGCACGTGTCATCCGTTAATGCCAGTGAAACGCCCGCCGTACGGTGGCGGCGGGCGGCGGAGAGAGGCAAAGGGGCCATGCACGCTCAGGCGTTCCGGGTGGGAACCTTCATACTCGCCGGGCAGTTCCCGGACCAGGGACACGAGGAGGCGCTGGAGCGCGCGGTCGCCGCCGCCCTGGCCACCGAGGAGGCAGGGCTGGACGCGGTCTGGCTCGCCGAGCACCACTTCGTGCCGTACGGAATCTGTCCCTCGGGAGTGACCCTGGCCGGCTATCTGCTCGGCCGCACCCGCCGGATCGGCGTCGGCACCGCCGTCAGCGTGCTGCCCAACACCCACCCGGTGGCCCTCGGCGAGCAGGCCGCCCTGCTGCACCTCGCCTCCCGCGGGCGCTTCACCCTGGGCGTGGGCCGCGGCGGCCCATGGATCGACCTGGAGGTCTTCGGCGGCGGGCTGGAGGCCCTGGAGAAGCACTTCCCCGAGTCGCTGGACCTGCTGCTGCGCTGGCTGCGCGAGCCCGAGGTGGGCGGCGGGGGCGAACGGTACCGTTTCCGCCCGGTGGCCGTGGTGCCGCGCGCCGTGGACGCCGCGGTCTGCCCGCCCCCGGTCGTGGTCGCCTGCACCTCGCCCGGCACCGTCCGGCTGGCGGCCGGGCGCGGTCTGCCCATGCTGCTGGGCATGCACATCGGGGACGACGAGAAGGCGGAGATGGTCGCGCTGTGGCGGACCGCGGCGCGGGAGGCCGGGGTGTCCCCGGACCGGGTGGAGACCGTGGAGCACGTGTCGGCCGGGGTGGTACAGGTGGCGGACAGCCAGACAGAGGCCGTGGAGACGCTGCGCCGCGCCCTGCCCGGCTGGCTGCGGCAGGGCCTGGCCGCGCACCGCACGGTGGACGGCCGGGCGCGGGCCATGCGCGATCCGCTGGCCTACACCGAGATGCTGTGCGAGCTGCATCCGGTCGGGCCCCCGCGGCTGTGCGCGGACCGGCTGGCCGCCACTGCCGAGCGCACCGGTATCCGGCGGTTCGCGCTGCTGGCCGAGGGGTCCGGCCTCCGGGAGGTCACCGAGGACAACATCCGCCGTCTGGGCGCGGACGTGCTGCCGCTGCTGACGGACGGCGGCGGTGCGGGCGGGGAGGACGCCGCCGGCAGCACAAAGGTCCCGGGGACGGCTTCCCCGGGACCCTCAGTGGAATGCGTGGCACGGGCGGAACACAGGGAGCGCGCTGCCGTGTTCAGCAGTCACGCAGCTCCGGTGACTGGTTGAGGAGCTGGGCTCGTACGGACCGGAAGCGGGCCAGGCGGGCATCGGCCGAGGCGTCCGGCGGGAAAACAGCGACGCGGTGGCAGTTCTGGAACGCCAGGCGGACCCCGAAGTGCCGCTCCAGCGCCCCCCGGATGGCATCGCTTGCCATGGCACGCAGCAGCTGACCGCGGGCCTGCTCGTCCGGAGGCGGGGTGGTGTTGTCGGCGAAGTCTCCGCCGTCCACCTTCAGCTGCGCCACCAGGGAGCTGATCATGTCCCAGGCGAAGGGCAGGGAGGTGCGGACACAATCGACAAAAGCCGCATCATCGACTTCACCTCGCTCGGCTTGCTCCAAGAGGGCCGGTGAGACGTCGAGCGACATGGAGTTCTCCTCTCGCGACCCCGCGCGATGGGGGTCTGGCGGACGGGATCGGGCGCCGCCGCTTGCCACCGCGTCATCGCGTGACCCCGGACGGCGACGCCCCGGTCCCACGGTATGTGGGGCCCGCCCACCATGTCAGTGGAATGGGCACATAACTCGCCAGCTTTGAATCACGTCAATCCCAGCCATATCGCTGGTCCCTCCGGCAACCGCCGGGTCGGAGGGAGGCGTCGCGCCGGAGGGCGCTCGTCCAGTAGCGTGACTCATCATGCGTCTTGTCATTGCCCGCTGTTCCGTCGACTACGCCGGCCGGCTCACCGCACATCTGCCCATGGCGCCGCGTCTGATCCTGGTGAAGGCCGATCAGTCGGTGTCCGTCCATGCCGACGACCGCGCCTACAAGCCCCTCAACTGGATGTCTCCGCCGTGCACCCTGAAGGTGACGGAGGCGGCGATGACCGACGGCGAAGGCCACGCGCCCGTGGTGTGGACGGTGGAGAACAAGGCGGGCGAAAAATTGATCATCACGATGGCGGAGGTCCTGCACGACTCCACGCACGAACTGGGCGTGGACCCGGGCCTGGTCAAGGACGGGGTGGAGGCCCATCTCCAGGAGCTGCTGGCCGACCGCATGGAGACGCTGGGCGCCGGATACACACTGATCCGCCGCGAGTACCCGACGGCCATCGGGCCGGTGGACATCCTGGGCCGGGACGCCGAGGGCGGCACGGTCGCGGTGGAGATCAAGCGGCGCGGCGAGATCGACGGCGTGGAGCAGCTGACCCGCTACCTGGAGCTGCTCAACCGCGATCCCCGTCTGGCCCCGGTGCACGGTGTGTTCGCCGCTCAGGAGATCAAGCCGCAGGCCCGGGTTCTGGCCACGGACCGCGGCATCCGCTGCGTCACCCTGGACTACGACGCCCTGCGCGGCATCGAGGACGACAAGCTCCGCCTCTTCTGAATCCTCTGAACCGCCGCGACGGCGTTGGGCGCCGCTCGTCGGGCGCGTGGGCGGGGCGGGCGGGAGGAGCGGCGCCCCCGCCCGCCCCGCCCACGTCGCCGTACTCAGGCAAGCGTCAGCGGGGACCCCACGGACTCTGTCGGGTCGGGCGACGGGCTGGCAGTCGCCGTGGGACCACCGTCCGTGCCTTCGTCGGTACCGCCGTCCGCCCCGGCGTCGGCCCCGCCGTCAGCGCCGCCGTCCGCCCCGGCGTCAGCGCCGCCGTCCGCCCCGGCATCCGTGCCGGTGGTGGTGCCCTCGTCGGTACCCGTCGTGGTGCCCTGGTCCGCGCCGGTCGTGGTGCCCTGGTCCGTACCCGTGGTGGTGCCCTGGGTAGGGCCCGTGCTGCCAGTGCTCGTGCCACCAGAGTCGCCGGACCCACCTGTGGTCGTGGAGCTGCTCCCGCCTGTGCTCGACGAGCCGCTGCTGCTCGTGGGGCTGCCGCTGGGGCTGGGTGTCGCGGTGGTGTCGCCGGTGCTTCCGCCGCCGGACGAGGACGAGGACGAGGAGGAGCCGCCGCTGCCGGATGTGCCGCCCGGGGCCCCGGCGGTTCCGGTGGTCCCGGAGGTGTCGGTGCCGGTGTCGGGGGATTCCGTCTCGCCCTCGGTGTCCTCGCTCTCCGTGGGGTCGGCGGAGTCGGACGGCGGGCGGCTGGTGGAGCTGTCGGAGGTCTCGCCGGTCGCTCCGTCGAGCCCTTCGCCGTCCGTCTCGGACAGCGTCGGCCCGGGCAGCGTGTCGTCCGTCGGGGCCTCGGCGTCCTGCGAGGTGAGCCCCAGGGTGACCACCGCGCCCAGTACCGCGATCAGCAGCGCCCCCGCACCGGCCGCCACCGCGTTGCGCCTGGTGCCGGCGACCGCCAGGCCCTTCAGGCCGGCGCGGCGGCCCTCGTACGCCGCGCCCGGGTCCGGGAACGGCCCGCTCACCGGCTCCAGCAGCTCGGTGACGTCCTCCGGGCCGGGCATCTGCGCCTGCTCCTCGGCCATGGCGTGGTCGTCCGGGACGGCCGCTGACGCCGTGGTGCCGGTTCCGGCCGCCCCGGCCGGCAGGGCCGGTGCGCCGGCCGCGCCCGGCGGCAGCACCGGCCGGGAGAGGTCCTCGGCGAGCGCCAGGGCGCGCCGCCCGGCGTGCGCGCCGCCGCTGTCCGCCAGCACGCTGCGCAGCGCGATGGACGCCTCCAGCTCGGAACGCGCCCGGTCCGCCTGCCCCTGGCAGATGGCCAGCACGCCCAGCTCGTGGTGGAAGAACGCCTGGTCGGCGACGAGCCCTTCCGCCCGGGCGGCCTCCTGTCCGGTGCGCAGCACCCGCTCCCAGGCGCTCCAGCGCAGCGTGGCGGCGAGCAGCGGAGCGGCGGTGCGGGCCAGCGCGGAGACCGCCGCGCCATGTCCGGCCCGCTGCGCCTCCTGCACCACGGCCAGCAGCACCCCGGTCTCCGCGGCGATCTCGGCGGCCGTGCCGCCGTCCTCGCCGCCGCCGTCGCGGGCGGCGACCGTGGCCGGGGAGTGCTGCCCGAGCCACCAGCTGTAGTGCTGGGCGGCGGTGAGCGTGCGGCCGGCGGCGCCCTCGGCGAAGCCCGCGCCCGCCAGGTCCTCGGCGACTCCGGCGGCCAGCCGGTAGTTGTCCCCGGTGCGGGTGATCAGGCCCGAGTCGACCAGCAGGGCGTGGGCGGTGGCGGCGTCGTTGTCGGCGGTGAGGGCGGGAAGCTGGCCCAGGCCGGGGAGTTCGCCGCCGAGGGCGAAGGCGACGCGCAGTATCTCGCGGGCGCCCCCGGTCAGGCCGCCGTCCGTGACCAGGGCCAGCGCCGGGGAGTGGATGGCGGAGAGGGAGGGGGCGTCCAGCCCTCCGATCTGGTGGTCGCGCTGGCGCAGAAGCGTTCCGGCCTGGACGAACCGCAGCGGCAGGCCCTCGCAGCCGAACCACAGATCCGCCGCCCAGTCGGTCTCGGCGTCGGTGAGCGGGCGTTCGACGAGCTGCTCCAGCAGCTCCAGGCAGCCGGTGCGGCTGATGCCCGCGAGAAAGACCTCCTCCATCCGGGACTCGCCGGTGGGCGCCGGGGTCTGCGGGGTGGCGGAGATCAGATAGGCGCACTCGGGGGTGGAGTCCAGCAGTTCGTCGAGTGCGGTGCCGCCGAATTCGATGTCGTCGATGATGACCACCGCGCCGATCTCGCGGAGGGCGGTGTGCAGTTCGACGGGGCCGGGGCGGTAGCCGCCGGCAAGGTGGATGGCGGCGTAGAGCTCGTGCTTGAGGTCGGTGGCCGTGCGGCGGTGGCCGCTGAGGCGGATCACGCCGTCCGGCGCCAGATCGGTGCACTCCCGGGCCACGGCGGCCAGCAGGGCGGTGCGGCCGGTGCCGGAGGGGCCGGTGAGGCGGACCGAGCGGCCGCGGCCGATGAGCCGGGTGAGGCGCTCCCGCTCCTCCTCCCGCTCCAGCAGCGGCGGGTGCGTGGGTCCGGAGAAGACGTCCGCCATCTCGGGGAAGCGGCGGGGGGATATCGGACGCCGGCTGGGCGGGCAGGGTTCTATCTGGCTGCCGTCGACCGGGTTGAGGGTGAGCAGGAAGTCACCCGCCACCAGCTCGACGACGCGCTCGGCGGCACCCTCGGTGCCCCCTGCGGCGTCCTGCGCTCCGGACCGGCCCCGGGAGGGCGGGGACGAGTGGTTGGCGTCCATCCTGTCTATCCCTACTCACCAAGAACAACGCGACGGCGGATGTGCGGTGCGGGTGGAACCTTCACCAGTCGTATCACCACACACCACCGCCGGGGCCGGGGGGAACCCCCTTACGGCCTCACGGCGCGATGGTGAGGATACGGTGCAGGCGCGTGGCGACCAGGACACGCCGCATCTGGGGTGGTACGTCCCGCAGCACCAGCCGCCGTCCGCAGCGGCCGGCCCGGCGGTGCGCACCCATGATCACCCCGAGACCGGTGGCGTCCCAGGAATCCAGCTCTCTCAGGTCCAGCACCAGGTCGCCCTGGCCGGCGTCCAGGGCGCTGTGGAGCGCCATGCGGACATCCGCGGCATTGCGCACGTCCAGGCGTCCCCCGACGACCAGCTCGGCGTGGTCGCCCCTGATGTGCATATCGTGCTCCCCAGACTGCTCGTGCCGCACCGCTCCACGTCCGTTTGTGTCGTCTAGTTGTGACGGGGCCCCGGGCGAAAAAGTTGCCCCTCGTGGCTGATCTGATATCAGATTCACTCTTCCGTGTGATAACCGGTCCGGAACCGCACGGTATGGGGCCCTGGTTCGGCGCCCGCCCGCCCCGGCGCGGCGGGCGCCGGGGCGGGCGGCGGGCACCCCTCGCCGGTCAGCCGTAGGGCAGGTCAGTCGTACGGGTGGAAGCCGCGCCCGCTCTTGCGGCCGATGTCGCCCGCGTCGACCATGCGCCGCATCAGCTCCGGGGGCGCGAACTTCCCGTCCTGCGACTCGGTGTAGATGTTCTCGGCCGCGTGCAGCAGGATGTCCACCCCGGTCAGGTCGGCGGTGGCCAGCGGCCCCATGGCATGGCCGAAGCCCAGCCTGCAGGCCAGGTCGATGTCCTCGGCGGTGGCCACCCCCGCCTCATGGAGCTTCACGGCCTCCACCACCAGCGCGGAGACCAGCCGGGTGGTCACGAACCCCGCCACGTCCCGGTTGACCACGATGCAGGTCTTGCCGGTGGACTCGGCGAACTCCCGCGCGGCGGCCAGGGTTTCGTCGCTGGTCTTCAGGCCGCGCACCAGCTCGCACAGCTTCATCATCGGCACCGGCGAGAAGAAGTGGGTGCCCACCACCCGCTCCGGGCGGCGGGTGGCCGCGGCGATCTTGGTGATCGGGATGGCGGAGGTGTTGGTGGCCAGCACGGCGTCGTCCTTCGCCAGGCCGTCCAGCGCGCGGAACACCTCCCGCTTGACGTCGATCCGCTCGAAGACCGCCTCCACCACGATGTCCGCGTCGGCGGCGGCGTCCAGGTCGGTGGTGGTGGTGATCCGGGCCAGGGCGGCCTCGGCGTCGGCCGCCCCGATGGTGCCCTTGGCGGTGAAGCGTTCGAGGGAGCGTTCGATGCCCGCCCGGCCGCGGGCCAGGGCGTCGTCGGTGACATCGCGCAGCACCACGTCCCAGCCCGCCTGCGCGGAGACCTGCGCGATGCCGGACCCCATGAGTCCGGCCCCGATGACGGCGAGCTTCCTGTCCCTGGCCACGTGCGTCCCCATTTCTCTGGATCTCTCCGGTCTTTCCCCCGGGTGTTCCCCGGGCTGCGTCTCCGGTGCTCCGGTCCCGTGCGGTGTTCCGCCGGCTTGTGCCTCCTGGGCGTCACGGGGCGGCCGGCCGGTGCGAGAGCGCGCGGACCCGCCCGCAAACCCGCGGGTGTTCACGCTCGCACAGCGACCGCCTCCCGGCGGGAATCTATCGGCCGTGAGCCTTCCGTGGGGAGAGAGGGAGACGCGCGTCACGTCTCACATCCTGGACGCCGGGCCGGTGGTGCCAAGGCGGCGGGCGCCGCTCTAGGCTTCGGCGCATGGTCAATCTCACCCGCATCTACACCCGAACCGGCGATCAGGGCACCACCGCGCTGGGCGACATGAGCCGCACCCGCAAGACCGACCTGCGGATCGCCGCCTACGCCGACGTCAACGAGGGCAATGCGGTGATCGGCACCGCGCTGGCCCTCGGCGCGCTTCCCGAGGAGGTGCGGACCGTACTGGTCCGGGTCCAGAACGACCTCTTCGACGTGGGCGCGGACCTGGCCACCCCGGTGGCCGAGAACCCCGAGTACCCGCCGCTGCGGGTGGAACAGAGCTATATCGACAAACTGGAGGCGGACTGCGACCGCTTCCTGGCGGATCTGGAGAAGCTGCGCAGCTTCATCCTTCCGGGCGGCACGCCGGGGGCCGCGCTGCTGCACCAGGCGTGCACGGTGATCCGCCGGGCGGAGCGCTCCACCTGGGCCGCGCTGGAGGAGCACGGCGCGACCATGAACCAGCTCACCGCCACCTATCTCAACCGGCTCTCCGACCTGCTGTTCATCCTGGCCCGCACGGCCAACAAGGAACACGGCGACGTGCTGTGGGTGCCGGGCGAGAACCGCTGACCCCGACCGAAGGACCCGGCCCGAAGGCCCGGACCGCTGGCCCGGACCCGAGGCCCCCGGGCCCGGCCCCGGCCGGGGCTCAGGGCACCTTCCCGGCGCTGGGCGCCCGCTTGGGGAACAGCGCATAGCTGAGCGCGATCACCCCGTGCACCGCCAGCACCGTCAGCGCCCGGACCTGCCAGCCGCGCAGCACCTCCGCGCCACCGCCCGCCGGTTCCGCCGCGAACCGGATCAGGCCCTCCAGCACCAGCAGCGACATCGCCACCGCACCCAGCGTCAGCAGCCACAGCCGGCCCTCGTACCGGGCACGGGCCGCCCCGTACTCCGGCGGCCGGGGCGGCGGCGGTCCGCCGGCGAAGCGGTGCGCGAACCTGGCGTCCGCCCAGGCGATCACGGTGTGCCCGTAGGCCACGGTGAAGCCGAGATAGAGCGCGGCCAGCCCGTGTTCCCCCGAGGGCTCGGCACCGCGCCGCAGATCGATCGCGGTGGCCGCCAGCAGCAGGATGTCGATCAGCGGCAGCGAGTACAGCAGCACCCGGCTGGCCCGCTCGCTGCGCAGCAGATAGCGCACGGCCAGCCCGGCCGCCAGCACCACCCAGAACCCGGCCTCCGCCGCCGCGATCAGCCCGATGATCACCGGTGTGCTCCCTCCGCCTCGGTGTGCCCCGCCCGCTGACCACCACCCTCCCGCTCCCCTGCCCCGGCCCGCGTCGGCTCCCGGCACGACTTCCCGGCCCGGCCTGCACCTTTCGATGTACGCCCCGGTGGACGATCCGCAGCGGTCACCGGTCGGCGATCATGTGAGGGTGCGGATTCCGGCGGTGCTGCGACGGGCTCACCGCGGCGATGTGCTCGCCGCGGCGGCCGGGCTGCTGAGCGGCCTGCTGCTCTACGCCCTGGAGCTGCAGAGCCCGGCGCCGGCCGGGGACGTCCCGCGCGAGCTCGCCCTGATCCCGCTGACCGTGCTGGCCGGGACGGAGCTGCTGCGCCGCACCGCGCCGCTGGCGGCCCTGCCGGTGGCCCTGGGCGCGCTCGCCGCCGATGTGCTGGCCGGCTCGCTGCTCGCCTCGCTGATCATGTTCACCGATGCCGTGTACGCCGCCGTGCTCTACGGGCCGCACCGGGTCTCCCGGCTGCTGCTGCCGGGCTGCGGCGTCGTCACGGTGTGCGTCACCGCGGTCTCGCTGGCCGTGTGGCGGGACGCCGAGGCGCTGCTGCTGGGCGCGCTGGCCGGGCTGGTCACCATCGGCCCGGCCTGGACCGGCGTGATCGTGCGCGAGCACCGCAGCGCCGCCGTGGCCGAGCGGCTGCGTGCCGAGCAGACCGCGCTGCTGGCCGAGCGCGACCGGGTGCAGGCGGTGGCCGCCGAACGCGCCCGGATGGCCCGGGAGCTGCACGATCTGGTGGCCAATCACCTCACCGCCATCGCCATCCGGTCGGCCGCGGCGCTCCGCGTGGACGAACCGGCCGCGACACGGGACGCCCTGCGCTCGATCCGGGAGAACAGCACCGCCGGACTCACCGAGATGCGCCGCCTGATCGGGCTGCTCCGCAGCACCGCGGCGACCGCGGCGGATTCCGGTGCGACGCCGGGCGGCGCCGCCGTGGTCCCCACCCTGGCGGGGCTGGACGCCCTGCTGCGGCAGATCGGGGCCGCGGGGTCGCCCGGCGGCCTCAGGGTGGTCCGCCGGGGCGAGCCGCCCGCCGGGCTGCCCGCGCCGGTCGAGCTCGCCGCCTACCGGATCATCCAGGAATCGCTGACCAACGCGGTCAAGCACGCCGCCGCCGGCGAGGTGGTGCTGGACATCGATCCGCGTCCGGACATGCTGGTGCTCACCGTGACCAGCCCGCTGCCGGACCACCGTGCCGCGCCGCGCGCACCCGGCGCGGGACACGGACTCACCGGCATGCGGGAGCGCGCCGCGCTGCTCGGCGGCACGCTGACGGCCGGCCCCGGCCCGGACCCGGGCACCTGGCGGGTGCGGGCCGGACTCCCCTGTACCGCACCACCGGACGGAACACCATGACCATCCGCGTCGTCGTCGCCGAGGACCAGTCCGCCGTCCGGGCGGGGCTGGTGATGATTCTGCGCAGCACCCCGGACATCGAGGTGGTGGCCGAGGCCGCCGACGGGGACGAGGCCCTGGCCGCCGCCCGGGCACACCGCCCCGACGTGCTGCTGATGGACATTCAGATGCCGCGGACGGACGGCCTCACGGCCACCCGCCTGGTGGTGGCCGAACAACTGGCGGACGTTCTGGTGCTCACCACCTTCGACCTGGACGAGTACGTCTTCGGCGCGCTGCGCGCGGGCGCGGCGGGCTTTCTGCTCAAGGACGCGGAGGCGGATCAGCTCATCGACGCGGTCCGCACGGTGGCCGCCGGGGACGGGCTGATCGCCCCGTCGGTGACCCGCCGTCTGATCGCGGAGTTCGCCCGCGGCCCGGCGGCGCCCGGGGTCCCGCGGCCCGCGGCCCCCTCTGACGCCCTGGCCGCCCTGACCCCGCGGGAACGCGAGGTGCTGTCGCTGATCGGCGCGGGGATGGCCAACGCCGAGATCGCCGCCCGGCTCGGGATGGCCGAGGCCACGGTGAAGACGCATGCCAGCCGCCTGCTGCGCAAGCTCGGGCTGCGCAGCCGGGTCCAGGCCGCCATCCTGGCCCAGGACCTCGGCCTGTGACGCGCCGCGCCGTCCGGCCGCGATGCCGGGCCGTGCGGGCCCGCGCCGGAAAGCACCGGAAGCAGGGCCGGGAGCGCAGGGCCGGGAGCAGCGGC
The DNA here is from genome assembly GCF_011421595.1 of Streptomyces sp. YIM 98790. Taxonomy (GTDB): domain Bacteria; phylum Actinomycetota; class Actinomycetes; order Streptomycetales; family Streptomycetaceae; genus Streptomyces. The sequence continues at coordinate 12,070 of NZ_WTLH01000059.1, forward strand.
CGGCCGTCTGCGGTGGGCTGCGGGGAAATCACGGTCACGGCGGCCGGACACCGGGGGAAGCCCGGTGTCCGCCGCCGGTCTCCGGGGTTCGTCCCTTCCGGGCCATGACGGCGCACCGTAGCGTCATCGCCATGACCGACACCACCCTTCCCGCGCCCGTGAGCGCGGCCCTGCGGGTTCCGCCCGCGGCTCCGGCCGAGGCCGCCGCGTTCTTCCTCTCCCGGCTGACGTTCCAGGCCGATGTCTCCGATGTGCACTCGTCGCTGGAGTCCGGCGCGCCCGGCTTCGTCCTGGTCGACTCGCGCAGTGCCGCGAGCTGGGCGCAGGGCCGTGTCCCCGGCGCCGTGCATCTGCCGACCGCCGACATTCCGGGGCGCGCCGGGGTGCTGCTGGACCCGGCCGTACCGGTGATCACCTACTGCTGGGGGCCCGCCTGCGACGGCGCCACCCGTGCCGCGCTGGCGCTGGCCCGTCTCGGCTACCGGGTCAAGGAGATGATCGGCGGCATGGAGTACTGGGCCCGGGAAGGCTTCCCGGTCGAGACCGACGCCGGAACGGCGCGCCGGCCGGCCGATCCGCTGACCGCACCGGTGGCGGCGGTGAGCTGCGGCTGCTGAGGTTCCTTAACGGAGCCTTATGCCAGAGTGAAGCAGAGGTCCAGACCCTTGCCCAGTGGTCTGGACCTCTCTACTGTCCCGTGGCGTCAGGCGGAGTTCACCCCGGCGACGCCGTGACTTCCGCAGCAATCGGACACAGGAGCACCGTTGAGCAAGGGCACACGGGCCAGGAGCAGGCTCAAGGCAAGACTCGTCGCCGTCGCGGCGGCATTGGCCGTACCACTGGGCGGCATGGTGGTGCTGGCGACCACCGCGGACGCGGCCGGTGAGGTCACCGCCGCGTATGCCAAGGGATCGGCCTGGGACACCGGCTTCAACGGCCAGTGGATCATCGAGAACGGCACCGACTCCGTCACCGACGGCTGGACCCTGGAGTGGGAGTTCCCGGCCGGCACCGAGGTCACCAGCCTGTGGAACGGCGTGCTGACCCGGGACGGCAACCACTACACCGTCACCAACGAGAGCTGGAACGGCACCCTGAACCCCGGCGCCACGGCCACCGTGGGATTCGGCGCCTCCGGCGACGGCGAGCCGCTCAACTGCACCATCAACGGCCGCCCCTGCTCGGGCGGGCCGGTCGACCCCGACCCCACCGGGGGCACCACGGACGGCGGCTCCAGCACCGGCTCCACGGACGGCGGCTCCAGCGAGGGCTCCAGCGAGGGCTCCAGCGAGGGCTCCAGTGAAGGCGGCACCGACGGCGGTGCGGACTCCGGCGGCAGCACCGGCGGCACCGACCCCGACCCGGTCGACCCCGGCGCGTACGTCAATCTCGGCTACTTCACCGAGTGGGGCATCTACCAGCGCGACTACCAGGTCAGGAACATCGCGTCCTCCGGCTCCGCCGAGAAGCTCACCCACATCAACTACGCCTTCGGCAACGTCCAGGGCGGCAAGTGCGTGATGGGCGACTCCTACGCGGCCACCGACAAGGCGTTCACCGCGGCCGAGAGCGTGGACGGCGTGGCCGACACCTGGGACCAGCCGCTGCGCGGCAACTTCAACCAGCTCAAGAAGCTGAAGCAGCAGTACCCGCACCTGAAGATCCTCTGGTCCTTCGGCGGCTGGACCTGGTCGGGCGGCTTCGGCGAGGCCATGCAGAACCCGGCAGCCTTCGCCCGGTCCTGCTACGAACTGGTCAACGACCCGCGCTGGGAAGGCGTGTTCGACGGCATCGACCTGGACTGGGAGTACCCCAACGCCTGTGGCGAGAAGTGCGACACCAGCGGGCCGCGCGCCTTCGGCGACATGATGAAGGCGTTCCGCACCGCCTTCGGCGACCAGCTCGTCACCGCGGCCATCACCGCCGACGCCTCGGCCGGCGGCAAGATCGACGCCTCCGACTACGCCTACGGCGCCCAGCACGCCGACTACATCTCGGTCATGGCCTACGACTTCTTCGGCGCCTGGGCGGCGCAGGGCCCGACCGCACCGCACTCCCCGCTCACCCCGTACGACGGCATCCCGCAGGACGGCTTCACCGCCGACCAGGCCATCCAGAAGCTCAAGGCCCAGGGCGTGCCCGCGGACAAGCTGCTGCTGGGCATCGGCTTCTACGGCCGCGGCTGGACCGGCGTCACCCAGTCCGCCCCCGGCGGCACCGCCACCGGCCCGGCCCCCGGCACCTACGAGCAGGGCATCGAGGACTACAAGGTCCTGGCGGCCCGCTGCCCGGCCACCGGCACCGTCGCGGGCACGGCCTACGCCAAGTGCGGCAGCGAGTGGTGGAGCTACGACACCCCGGAGACCATCCGCGCCAAGATGGCCTACGCCCGGCAGCAGGGTCTGGGCGGCGCCTTCTTCTGGGAGCTGAACGGCGACACCGCCGACGGCGAGCTGATCACCGCCATGCACACCGGCCTCCAGCAGTAAGCCCCCTCGTCCACCCCCGCACCGGACCCCGGGACGGCAGCCGCCCGCCGCCCGGGGTCCGGGCCGTCCCCTCGAACCGCATCCGCCGCTCCCGCGTGTCATGATCACACCTTCTGTCGTCCATCACGCGAGGAGGCCGTCGTGAGCCAGGAGCGAGTGACCGTCGTCAGCGGGGGAAGCCGGGGCATCGGGGCGGCGATCTGCCGCCGGCTGGCGGCCGACGGGCACCATCTGGTGATCGGCTACCGCTCCGACCGTGCCTCCGCCGAGGCCGTCGCCTCGGACGTCCGGCACGCCGGCCGCACCTGCCTCACGGTGGCCGTGGACGTGGCGGACGAGGCGGCCGTGGACCGCCTCTTCGACACCGCCGCCGGGCTCGGGCCGGTCACCGGGCTGGTGAACAACGCCGGGGTCAGCGGCCCCAACGGGCGGCTCGCCGACGCCGACGCCGCAGGCATGCGCCGCGCCCTGGAGGTCAACGTCCTGGGCTATCTGCTGTGCGCCCGCCGCGCGGTGCGGGACATGAACCGCAACGGCGGGGGCGGCGCGATCGTCAACATCTCCTCGGTCGCCGCCACCCTCGGCAGCCCCGGCCAGTATGTGCACTACGCCGCCGCCAAGGCCGCCGTGGACGCCATGACGGTCGGGCTGGCCAAGGAGGTCGCGGCCGAGGGCATCCGGGTCAACTGCGTCGCCCCCGGCACCGTCTGGACCGCCTTCCACGAGGACCCGCAGCGGCCCGCCAAGATGGCCGCCGCCATCCCGATGGGCCGCGCCGGCCGGCCCGAGGAGATCGCCGGCGCCGTCTCCTGGCTGCTCTCCGACGACGCCTCCTACACCACCGGCGCCGTGCTCCGGGTCTCCGGCGGTCTGTGAGGAGCCGAAGGGGGCACCGGGGCGGCCGGAATCCGGACAGTTCCGGGAGACTGGCGGTGTGGAGGATGCGGAAGAGGCCCTGTGGCGGGCCCGGGCCCTGGTACTGGCGGATCTGCGGGCGGGCGGCCTGGACCGGGCGGAGGTGGTGTCCCGGCTGGACGAGGCCCTGGCCCACCGGCGCTGGTGGGTGAGCCAGTGGCCGGAGGGTGCCGCCTTCGTGCCGGGGCTGCTGGCGCAGGACATCCAGGACGCGCTGCTGGAGACGGCCGGCCGGTGGCCGGTGTGCCCGCGCTGCTCGGAGCCCGGCCGGGACATCCCGCACAGTCTCGATGTCCAGCCGGAGCTCGGGCCGGACCCGCACTGGGTGTGCCCGGCCACGGGTGTGGTGCTGGCACCGGTGGGGCGGCTCGCCGAGGCGCTGGGGCAGCCCCCGCCGCCCGGGCACGGACCGGGCGGCGGCACCGGTGACGGCACCTGACCCCTCCTGACCCCTCCTGACCACCCCTGACGGCCATTTGGTACAGACCTCTTGACCAGTGGTCCAGACCTCTCTACGCTCCCGGTATCTGCTGTGAGCGCGCCATGACAATCCCGACGTGACAATCCCCGGGTGGGGTTGTCATGGACTCGGCGTGCTCGCGGGCGGCGCAGATTCCCCCAGATCTGTCCGACCGACTCCGGGAGTTCCCTTGAAACCGAGGACCTCAGCACGGCGCCGCTTCGTCAGACGCGCCGGCCCCGCCCCCCGCACTCCGCGTCCGCTGCGCAGACTGATCGCCCTGCTGGGCGCGCTCGTCCTGCCGGTCACCGGCCTGGTGCTGCTGGCCAGCCCCGCGCAGGCGGCCGGCGCATCCGCCAGCTTCACCAAGGTGTCGCAGTGGGACTCCGGCTTCACCGGGCAGTGGACCGTCACCAACACCGGCGGTGCCCCGCTCGACGGCTGGACCCTGGAGTGGGACTTCCCCTCCGGCACCACGGTCGGCGCGCTCTGGAACGGTGTCCTGACCACCAGCGGCAACCACTACACCGTCACCAATGCGAGCTGGAACGGCACCCTGGCGCCGGGCCAGTCCACCACCGTCGGCTTCTCCGGCAGCGGCAGCGGGAACCCGAGCGGCTGCACCATCAACGGCGAGCCCTGTGACGGCGGAGGCGGCACCGACGGCGGGACCACTGACGGCGGCACGACCGACGGCGGGACCACCGACGGCGGCACGACCGACGGCGGCACGACCGACGGCGGGACCACCGACGGCGGGACCACCGACGGCGGCACGACCGGCGGCACCGACCCGCCGCCCGGCGGCCACGTCAATGTCGGCTACTTCACCGAGTGGGGCGTCTACGGCCGCAACTACCACGTGAAGAACATCGCCGACTCCGGCTCGGCGGCCAAGCTCACCCACATCAACTACGCCTTCGGCAATGTCACCGGAGGCCGCTGCACCATGGGCGACTCCTACGCCGCCATCGACAAGGCGTACACCGCGGCGCAGTCCGTGGACGGCGTGGCCGACACCTGGGACCAGCCGCTGCGCGGCAACTTCAACCAGCTCAAGAAGCTGAAGCAGCAGTACCCGCACCTGAAGATCGTGTGGTCCTTCGGCGGCTGGACCTGGTCCGGCGGCTTCGGCGCGGCCATGCAGAACCCCACCGCCTTCGCGCAGTCCTGCTACGACCTGGTGCACGACCCGCGCTGGGACGGCCTGTTCGACGGCATCGACCTGGACTGGGAGTACCCCAACGCCTGCGGCCTGTCCTGCGACAGCAGCGGGCCGGAGGTCTTCGAGGACATGATGCGGGCCTTCCGCCAGGTCTTCGGCGATGAACTGGTCACCGCCGCCATCACCGCGGACGCCTCCTCCGGCGGCAAGATCGACGCCGCCGACTACGCGGGCGGCGCCCGGTACGCGGACTACCTCCACGTCATGACGTACGACTTCTTCGGCGCCTGGGCCGCCCAGGGCCCGACCGCCCCGCACTCCCCGCTCCGCTCCTACGACGGCATCCCGCAGGCCGGCTTCAACGCCGACGCGGCGATCCAGAAGCTCAAGGCCAAGGGCGTCCCGGCGTCCAAGCTCACCCTGGGCATCGGCTTCTACGGCCGCGGCTGGACCGGCGTCACCCAGTCCGCCCCCGGCGGCACCGCCACCGGCCCGGCCCCCGGCACCTACGAGCAGGGCATCGAGGACTACAAGGTCCTCAAGAACTCCTGCCCCGCCACCGGGCAGATCGCGGGCACCGCGTACGCCCACTGCGGCTCCAACTGGTGGAGCTACGACACCCCGCAGACGATCGCCGGGAAGATGTCCTACGTCCGGCAGCAGGGCCTGGCCGGTGCCATGTTCTGGGAACTCAGCGGCGACACCGGCAACGGCGAGCTGATCACCGCCATCCGCAGCGGCCTGGGCTGACGCCCGGCCGGTGAAAGACCGCAGCCGGGGAGACGGACCCGCCCGCCGTCTCCCCGGCTGCTCCATGCCTCGGCCCCGGCAGCCCCCGGAGGGCGGCCCCGGGCGGCCCCGGGCGGCCCCGGGCGGCCCCGGAAACGCCCCTTGCGGCCCCCGGGCGGCCCCGGAAAGCCCGGGGCCGCCCGGCGCGGCCTCAGGCCACGTTGACGCGGTGGCCGGGCGGAGCGGCTTCGAGCCAGGCGAGGAAGCCGGTCAGGGCGTCCTCGCTCATGGCGAGCTCCAGATCGCGGGTGTCGTGACGGCAGGTGAGGACCATGGCGCCGGGCAGCAGCGCGAGCTCCTCGTCACCGTGCGGACGGCGGCGCTCGCGGACCTGGATCAGATCGCGCTCCAGCACCATCCGGGGACGGAAGGCGTAGGAGAAGACCCGGAACCACTCGATGTGGTCGCCGTTGTAGCGGGCCACGCCGTAGACCCAGCCCTTGCCGGTGGACTCGCCCGCCACCGGGGGCTTCCACCGCGCCGAGCAGTCGAAGGTGCCGCCCGCCCGCTGGATCACGCGCCGCCGCACGCCGAAGGCGAGCAGCCCCAGAAGTATCAGCGCGAGAACCGCGCCGCACACCGCCAGAGCGAGGACCATCCCGCCGACCTCCTCGCCTCCGTAACCGTCAGAACCGTCAGATGTGTCCACCCGATGCCGTCCCCTCGATGATGGGGGACGGATGACCACGAGCGCCGCTCCGCGTGATGTTGCGCGCATCACGCGTCACGGCGCTCCCCGGTCCGGCTGTCTCCGGGTGGTCCCTCGGGTGGTCGTCGTCAGCGGGCGACGGCCGCCGCCTCCAGGCGCACGGCCGCGCGCCGCTCGGCGGAGGCATCGGTCTCGGACTTGGCCTCCTCCAGAGCCCGCTCCGCCCGCCTGACATCGATCTCGTCGGCCAGCTCGGCGGTCTCCGCCAGCAGCGACAGCTTACCGTCCGTGTAGGACAGGAAACCGCCGTGCACCGCGGCGACCACCGTGCCCTCACCGGTCTCACCCGTCGTCCGGATGGTCACCGGCCCGGTCTCCAGCACACCCAGATACGGCTGGTGGCCCGGCATGATCCCGATGTCGCCGGCCGTGGTGCGCGCGACGACCAGGCCGGCCTTGCCCGACCACACCTTGCGGTCCGCGGCGACCAGCTCGACGTGCAGCTCAGCCACGATCTTTCCTCTCGGCTAGGGATGGCGGGCGCGGGGCGCGGTGAGGTGCCCCGCGCCCGCCGGGGTCGGGTGGCGTCAGGAGACGCCGAGCTGCTTGGCCTTGGCCTTCAGGTCGTCCAGGCCGCCGCACATGAAGAACGCCTGCTCGGGGAAGTGGTCGAACTCGCCGTCCGCGATCGCGTTGAACGCGGCGATGGACTCGTCCAGCGGCACGTCGGAGCCCTCCAGACCGGTGAACTGCTTCGCCGCGTGGGTGTTCTGCGACAGGAAGCGCTCGATCCGGCGGGCCCGGCTCACCGTGAGCTTGTCCTCTTCCGAGAGCTCGTCGATACCGAGAATGGCGATGATGTCCTGCAGGTCCTTGTACTTCTGCAGGATGCCCTTCACCCGGGTGGCGCACTTGTAGTGGTCGTCCGAGATGAACCGCGGGTCCAGGATCCGGGAGGTGGAGTCCAGCGGGTCCACCGCCGGGTAGATGCCCTTCTCCGAGATCGGACGCGAGAGCACCGTGGTGGCGTCCAGGTGGGCGAAGGTGGTGGCCGGCGCCGGGTCGGTCAGGTCGTCCGCGGGCACGTAGATCGCCTGCATGGAAGTGATGGAGTGACCGCGGGTCGAGGTGATCCGCTCCTGGAGCTGGCCCATCTCGTCCGCCAGGTTCGGCTGGTAGCCCACCGCGGAGGGCATGCGGCCCAGCAGGGTGGACACCTCGGAACCGGCCTGGGTGAAGCGGAAGATGTTGTCGATGAAGAACAGCACGTCCTGCTTCTGCACATCGCGGAAGTACTCCGCCATGGTCAGGCCGGCCAGCGCGATCCGCAGCCGGGTCCCCGGCGGCTCGTCCATCTGGCCGAACACCAGGGCGGTCTGCGGAAGCACGCCCGAGTCCGCCATCTCGTGGATCAGGTCGTTGCCCTCACGGGTGCGCTCGCCCACACCGGCGAACACCGACACACCCTCGTGCAGCCGGGCGACACGGATGATCATCTCCTGGATGAGCACCGTCTTGCCCACACCGGCGCCGCCGAACAGACCGATCTTGCCGCCCTTGACGTACGGGGTCAGCAGGTCCACGACCTTCAGGCCGGTCTCGAACATCTCGGTCTTGGACTCGAGCTTGTCGAACTCGGGGGCCTTGCGGTGGATCTCCCAGCGCTCGGTGATCTCGCTCTCGGCCTCGGGCTCGTTGAGCACCTGGCCGAGCACGTTGAACACCCGGCCCTTGGTGACGTCGCCCACCGGCACGGAGATGCCCTTGCGGGAGTCGGTCACCGGGGCCTGGCGGACCAGGCCGTCGGTGGGCTCCATGGCGATGGCGCGCACCAGGCCCTCACCGAGGTGCTGGGCCACCTCAAGGGTCAGCGTCTTGGTCTTGCCCTCCGCGGCCGGGTCCGGGACCTCGACCGTCAGGGCGTTGTAGATGTCGGGCATCGCGTCGACGGGGAACTCCACGTCGACGACCGGACCGATGACCCGGGCGACGCGGCCCGTCGCCGTGGCCGTCTCAGTAGCAGTAGTCATGGGTTACCTGTCACTCCCCGCGGTCGCGTCGGCCAGGGCGTTGGCGCCACCGACAATCTCGCTGATTTCCTGGGTGATATCGGCCTGGCGGGCCTGGTTGGCAAGCCGCGTCAGCGACCTGATGAGCTCCTCGGCGTTGTCGGTCGCCGACTTCATCGCCCGGCGGGTGGCGGCGTGCTTGGAGGCCGCCGACTGCAGCAGGGCGTTGTAGATCCGGCTCTCGACGTAGCGCGGCAGCAGCGCGTCCAGCACCTGCTCCGGGCCCGGCTCGAACTCGTAGAGCGGCAGCGGCTCCACACCCTTGACGAAGGTCTCGGCCGATTCCTCGGCCGACTTCGAGAAGGTCAGCGGCAGCAGCCGGCGCTCCACCGCGCGCTGGGTCAGCATGGAGACGAACTCGGTGTAGACGATGTGGATCTCGTCCACCCCGCCGTCTTCCGTCGACTTCTCCACGGCGGCGATCAGCGGCTCGGCCACGGTCTTGGCGTCGGCGTACTCCGGGCTGTCCGAGAAGCCGGTCCAGGACTGGACGATCGACCGCTCCCGGAAGTTGTAGTAGCCCACGCCCTTGCGGCCCACCACGTAGTGGTCGACCGTGAGGCCGCGTGCCACCAGGGAGGAGGTCAGGTGATCCGCCGCCTTGATGGCATTGCTGTTGTAACCGCCGGCCAGACCCCGGTCGCTGGTGATCAGCAGCACCGCGGCGCGGCGCGGCCGCTCCACCTCGGTGGTCAGCGGGTGCCTGATCCGGGAGGATGCGGCCACCGCGGTGACCGCGCTGGTCAGCTCGTCGGCGTACGGCGTGGAGGCGTTCACCTTGCGCTGCGCCTTGAGGATGCGCGACGCGGCGATCATCTCCATCGCCCGGGTGATCTTCTTGGTCGCAGTGACGGATTTGATCCGCCGCTTGTAGACCCTGAGCTGGGCTCCCATACGCTCAGTCCTCGCCCAGCAGCTTGCCGTCCGCGGTCTGGAACTGCTGCTTGAACTCGGTGACCGCTTCCCGGATGGCCTGCACCGTCTCCTCCGGCATCTTGCCGCCCTCGCGGATGGAGCGCATCAGGTCGCTCTTGGTGCTGTGCATGTGCTCCAGCAGCTCCTTCTCGAAGCGCCGGATCTCCTCCACCGGGACGTCGTCCATCAGGCCGTTGGTGCCGGACCAGATCGAGACCACCTGGTCCTCGGTCGGGTACGGGTTGTACTGGTCCTGCTTCAGCAGCTCCACCATCCGCTTGCCGCGCTCCAGCGCCGCCTTGGAGGCCGCGTCCAGGTCGGAACCGAAGGCGGCGAAGGCCTCCAGCTCGCGGTACTGGGCCAGGTCCACCCGGAGCGAACCGGTGATCTGGCGGACCGCCTTGTGCTGGGCCGAGCCGCCCACCCGGGACACCGAGATGCCCACGTTCAGCGCCGGGCGGACACCGGCGTTGAACAGGTCGGACTCCAGGAAGCACTGGCCGTCGGTGATGGAGATGACGTTGGTCGGGATGTACGCCGAGACGTCGTTGGCCTTGGTCTCCACGATGGGCAGGCCGGTCATCGAGCCGGCACCCATCTCGTCGGAGAGCTTGGCGCAGCGCTCCAGCAGCCGGGAGTGCAGGTAGAAGACGTCACCCGGGTAGGCCTCGCGGCCCGGCGGGCGGCGCAGCAGCAGGGACACCGCGCGGTAGGCCTCGGCCTGCTTGGACAGGTCGTCGAAGATGATCAGGACATGCTTGCCCTGGTACATCCAGTGCTGGCCGATGGCCGAGCCGGTGTAGGGGGCCAGGTACTTGAAGCCGGCCGGGTCGGACGCCGGGGCGGCCACGATGGTGGTGTACTCCAGCGCGCCGGCCTCCTCCAGGGCGGCCCGCACCGAGGCGATGGTCGAGCCCTTCTGGCCGATCGCCACGTAGATGCAGCGGACCTGCTTGCTCGGGTCCTGGGTCTTCCAGTTGGCCCGCTGGTTGATGATGGTGTCCACCGCGAGGGCGGTCTTGCCGGTCTGCCGGTCGCCGATGATCAGCTGGCGCTGGCCGCGGCCGATCGGGGTCATGGTGTCCACGGCCTTGTAGCCGGTCTCCATGGGCTCGTGCACCGACTTGCGCTGCATGACCGTGGGGGCCTGGAGCTCCAGCGCCCGGCGCCCCTCGGTGGCGATCTCGCCCAGGCCGTCGATCGGGTTGCCCAGCGGGTCGACGACCCGGCCGAGGTAGCCGTCGCCCACCGACACGGAGAGCACCTCGCCGGTGCGGCGCACCGGCTGGCCCTCCTCGATGCCGGCGAACTCGCCGAGGACGATGGCACCGATCTCGCGCTCCTCCAGGTTCAGGGCGAGACCCAGCGTCCCGTCCTCGAACCGGAGCAGTTCGTTCGCCATGGCCGAGGGCAGCCCCTCGACCTTCGCGATGCCGTCACCGGCAACGCTCACCTTGCCGACCTCTTCGCGCGAGGCCGTGTCCGGCGTGTACGACTGGACGAAATCCTCCAGCGCCTCCCGGATCTCATCCGGCCGGATCGTAAGCTCCGCCATCTGGATTCCCTGCTCTCCTTGTTGGGACCGTAAGGTTTGCGTACGGCCCAACACGGGCCGCTGAATATGTTGGTGTGGTGGCGCGCGGCGCTGCCCGGGGGCGTCAGCCCGCCAGCCGCCGGTTCAGTTCCTCCAGCCGGCCGGCGACGGTGCCCCGGATGACCTCGTCACCGATCCGCACCGAGATCCCGCCGAGGACCTCCGGGTCCACATCGAGATTCAGCCGGATCTGCCGGCCGTACAGCCTGGCCAGGGCGTCGCCCAGGCGCTGCCGCTGCTGGTCGGTGAGCGGGACTGCGGTCACCACGACGGCGATCGAGCGGTCGCGCCGCTCCGCGGCCAGCCTGGTGAGATCCTCCAGGCCACTCTCCAGGCTACGTCCTCGCGGACGTTCCACGAGGCGGACCACCAGGCGCTCGGTGATCGCCTGTGCCCTGCCGCCCAGCAGCTTCCGCACCAGGGCGGCCTTGGCCTGCCCGCCGGCCTCCGCGCTCTGCCGTCCGGCCAGCGCGGAGCGCAGCTCCGGGGTGGCGGCGACGATCCGGCCGAACCGGAAGAGTTCGTCCTCCACCTGGTCCAGGACCCCGGACCGCTCGGCGGCGACCAGGTCGGCGGAGTCCGCCAGCTCCTCCACCGCGTCCACCAGGTCGCGGGAGGAGGACCAGCGGGAGCGGACCATGCCGGAGACCAGGTCGACGGTCTCGCCGCCGACCTGTCCGCCCAGCAGCCGGCCCACCAGCTCGGCCTTGCGCTCGCCGGTCTGCGAGGGGTCGGTGAGCACCCGGCGCAGCGCCACCTCGCGGTCCAGCAGCCCGGTGACCGCGGCCAGGTCGCCGGCCAGGGCCGCCGGGTCCACGGAGGTGGAGTCGGCCAGCACGTTCAGCCGCTCCCGGGCGGCGGCCCGCGCCTCCCGGCTCGTCGTGCCTCCCGTCGCGCCGCTCATCGGGCCGCCTCGGCGGCCTCGGCACGGCCTTCGAGCTCGTCGAGGAAGCGGTCGATCACGCGGCTCTGCCGGGCGTGGTCCTCCAGGGACTCCCCGACCAGCCGGCCGGCCAGCTCGGTGGCGAGCCGTCCGATGTCCTGGCGCAGGGTCTCGGCGGTCTGCCGGCGCTCGGCCTCGATCTGGGCGTGACCGGCGGCGATGATCTCCTCACGCTGCCGGCGGCCCTCCTCGCGCATCTCCGCGATCAGGGCGGCGCCCTGCTCCCGGGCGTCCTCGCGCAGGCGCGCGGCCTCGTGCCGGGCCTCGGACAGCCGCTCGCGGTACTCCTCAAGGGTCTGCCGGGCCTCCGCCTGCGCGGCCTCGGCCTTCTCCATGCCGCCCTCGATGGCGGCCCGCCGCTCGTCCAGCGCCTTGTTGATCGCCGGGAGCAGCTTCTTGTGGAAGATGAGGTAGATGACGCCGAGGCAGAACAGACCGATGACGATCTCGGGCCACGCCGGCAGCAGAGGGTTCTGCGGCTCTTCCGCAGCGAGCTGAATCAGCATGGTGGGCCTTTCGTCTCAGGCAGCTTCATGCGGTCTTCGGTCGGTTCCGTCAGTAGATGAACGGAGCGACGAAACCGATCAGGGCCAGGGCCTCGACGAGCGCGAAGCCCAGGAACATGTTCTGGCGGATGAGACCGGTCGCCTCGGGCTGGCGGGCCATGGCCTGCACACCGTTGCCGAAGATGTAGCCGATGCCGATGCCGGGGCCGATGGCCGCGAGGCCGAAACCGATGGCGCCGACGTTGCCTTCGACCTGGGCAAGGGTCTCGAGGGCAGCAGACATGTCGATGATTCCTTTTCTCGGTGAGCCGGTGGCGGTGAGGTCAGACCACCGGACGTTCTCGGGTGGGAGGGCTTCCTGTGGTTGCCCGCGGCGTGCGGTGGCCGCGGCCGCGGTTCCGGTGCTTCAGGCGGCGGCGCTCAGTGCGCCTCCTCCAGCGCCCCGGAGATGTAGGTCGCGGTCAGCACGACGAAGACGTAGGCCTGCAGCGCCTGGATGAACAGCTCGAAGGCGGTCAGCACCAGCGTCAGGGCCAGCGAGGAGATCGAGTAGAAGGTGCCGACCACGGTGCCGAGGGTGTACCAGGCGCCGATAGTGAAGACCAGCAGCAGGGTGTGGCCCGCGAACATGTTGCCGAACAGCCGGACCGCCAGGGTGAACGGGCGGACGAAGACGTTGGACAGCAGCTCCAGCGGGGTGACCAGCACGTAGATCGGCTTGGGCAGGCCGCCGGGGACGCACAGGTTGCGGACTCCGCCGACAAAGCCGTTGGTCCGGAAGGTCAGGTACATGTACGTGACCCAGACGACCAGGGCGAGTGCCACCGGGAAGGAGATGATCGAGGTCACCGGGAACTGGGCGAAGGGAATGATCGCCCAGACGTTGAAGATCCAGACCAGGAAGAACAGGGAGACCAGGAAGGGAACGTAGGGTTCGGCCTTCTTGCCCATGACCTCGCGGGCGATGCCCCGGCGCACGAACTCGTAGAGCGCCTCGGCGACCATCTGGAGCTTGCCCGGGACCACCTTGGGCCGGGAGAACGCGGCCCAGAAGAAGGAGATCACGATGACCGTGCCGAGCAGCGCCAGCAGCAGGGGCTTGGTGAACTCGAAGCCCCCGATGGTGAAGATCGGCTCGAACTCGAACGACCACAGGGAGGGCGCGGGGTAGCCGCAGTCCTGGAACAGATGACAGTCGGTCTCGAAGGCGAGCACCTGGTCGCTCATACCGTGAGCTCCTTCGGGGCGTGTCGCATGGATACGGCTACCTCGGGTGTCGGTGTGGCGGCACGCCACGCAACGGCACAGGACGAAAGGGGGCGGAGAAGAAGCCGGCCGGCAGACCGGTGACGCGGCTCCGGGGACCCGGCGGGGAGAACTCGGCCGTCTCGTCCGTCCCGTACGGCCCGGGTCCCGTCGCCCGCCAGGTTTCCGGCACGGACGATAGCAGTCCGCCGCGACAGCCCCCGCGCCGCCCCCTGCGGATACCGCCCGGTCACGGCCGCTCCCCGGCCTGCCCGGCGGGGGCGGGCCCGGCGGCGGGCGTCACGGGTGCGGTCTCCGGTACGACATAGGCGGTCTTGGCCTTGAGATTGGCCCGGATCTGGCCCCCCAGCCAGGCGGCCAGGCCGACCAGCACCCCGGTGCCGAACGCCTTGCCGTCCAGGAAGGAGGCGTCCCGCAGCAGCAGGACCATCACCATGAGCACGCCGACCTGGCTGACGTAGACGAACAGCGCCGCGCTGAGGAAGACCTCGGGCCGGCGCGCGGCGATCCGGGCCAGGGCGGCCTGGCCGGAGGCGAAGAAGGCACCGGCCACCAGGACACCGAGCGCGATCCCGAGCGCCGCTCGGCCGCCGCCCGCCAGCGCGCCGACAGCAACGGCGAGGACACCGGCGACAGCAGTGACGAGCGCGGCGCCACGGAGAATCCGGGCGTCGTTGGACTGCATGAGAAGCCTCTCGGCGCGGGGGACTACTGGTCGTCGTTGACGAGCGCATCCCGAGGGGCGCTGCCGAGAACAGCACCTGCATGACCGGGACTCGTGAACGGTATCACAAACTTTTTGGTCTGGTCTTTACCCTCATCGTGTGCAGGAACTCACACTTGCGAGGTAATCCTTACCGTGCCGTGCCGACAAACCCGGGCATTTCTGCTACAAGCACCAAGCGAACGCAATGTGCGTGCCAAGAACACGCAAAGGGCTTCCCGCAACCTCCTCACAGCCGGCCGTCACCGACGTCCACGGGCCTCTGCACGGCGGCTACAGGCGGCCGCTGCGAATGCGGCGGCGGGCCGAGAAGCGGTGCCGCTCCCCCACCGCCGTCGCACCGTTCAGCCGCCGCAGCGGCACCCGGGACCGCTCCGCCTCCGCCCCGCCGGCACCGGTGCCGTTCACCGCGCTCACCTCGGCCGCCCCGGCCCGCCCGGCCCCCGCCATGGCCGGGCGCCGCCGGTAGCGGGGCGGCACGAAGCGCTGCGCCCACAGCGGCACCCGCGGGTTGAAGCGCGGCAGCAGCAGCACGACCAGGCCCACCGCGCTCAGCGTCAGGATCGACGGGATCAGCACCAGGCTGTCCGAACGGATGGAGAATCCCACCATCCCGAAGGCGATCAGCGCCGACCAGAAGTACATGATCAGCACCGCCCGGCTGTGCGAGTGCCCGATCTCCAGCAGCCGGTGGTGCAGGTGGCCGCGGTCGGCGGCGAACGGCGACTGGCCGTTCCAGGTGCGTCTGACGATCGCCAGCACCAGGTCCACCACCGGGACCGCGATGATGGTCAGCGGCAGGATCAGCGGGATGTAGACCGGCACCATGGCATAGACCGCGCCCCGCACCGAGCCGGTGAACAGCTTCATCACGTCCGGGTCCACCTGGCCGGTCACCGAGACCGCGCCGGCCGCCAGCACCAGGCCCAGCAGCATCGAGCCGGAGTCCCCCATGAAGATCCGCGCCGGATGCATGTTGTGCGGCAGGAAACCCAGGCACATGCCGATCAGGATGGCGGCGAACAGGGTGGCCGGGGCGGCGGCACCGATGCCGTGCCCGTACCAGAGCCGGTAGGCGTAGAGGAAGAACGCGCCGGCGGCGATGCAGACCATGCCCGCGGCCAGCCCGTCCAGGCCGTCCACGAAGTTGACCGCGTTGATGGTGATCACCACCAGCGCCACGGTGAGCAGGGTGCCCTGGGTCTGGGTGAGGGCCACCGTGCCCACACCGGGGATGGGCAGCCACAGGATGGTCAGGCCCTGGAAGACCATCACGCCGGCGGCGATCATCTGGCAGCCCAGCTTGACCAGGGCGTCCACGCCCCATTTGTCGTCCAGCACGCCCAGCAGCCAGATCAGCACCGCGGCGGAGAGCAGCGCCCGCGGCTCGTCCGAGGTCCGGAACACCTCGCCGATGTTGGTGAGCTGCGAGGCCACCAGCAGCCCGGCGCACAGCCCGCCGAACATGGCGATCCCGCCCAGCCGCGGAGTGGGCTCCCGGTGCACGTCCCGCGCGCGGATCGGCGGCATGGCGCCCGCCGCGATGGCGAACTTCCGCACCGGGCCGGTGAGCAGATAGGTCACGGCCGCGGCCACGCAGAGCGTCAGCAGGTACTCACGCACGGGCTCCCCCGGTGGTCTCGGATATGTCGGGAGCGCGGCCCGGCCACGGGCGGCGTCGGTCACACCTCTTGGTCACCCGTAGGACGACCCGGCCGCCCGGCCGGTTGCGGTGCGGGCCGCCGCTCCCGCCACACACCCTAGTGGCCCGGCACACCCGTCAGCGCCGTCACCACCGGATCGAGCGCCGCGTGGATCTCCCTGCCGATGGAGCGGAAGTACGGGAACGGGGCGCCGTACGGGTCCGGGACCTCGTCGGCGTCGGCGGTCGGGGCCACCAGCCAGCCGCGCAGCGCTGCGGCGGCCCGCGCCAGCGCGCGGGCCCGGGCCACCACCCCGCCGGGTGCCTCGGCCGGCGGCAGGGTGGTGACGTCGATGGCCCGCACCAGGCGGGTGAACTCCTTGAGGGTGAAGGTGCGCAGCCCCGCGGAGTGCCCCATGGAGATGACATGGGCCCGGTGGTCGCGGGTGGCGGTGAGCACCAGATCGGCCCGGATGACGTGCTCGTCCAGCAGCTCCCGGCCGGTGAAGCCGCCGGGGTCGGCACCGTACTCGGCCAGCACCCGGGCGGCGTGCTCCTCCATGGGCGCCCCCTCGTGGCCCCAGGTGCCGGCGCTCTCCACGACCAGGCCGGCGGGGCCGCCCAGGCGCTCCGCCAGCGCCCGCACGGTCAGCCGCTCCGTGATCGGGGAGCGGCACACGTTGCCGGTGCTGACATGGAGGATGCGGAACACCGCGCCGGGCGGGGCGGGGGGAGCGGGCGGGCCGGCCGCGCCGGTTATGCCGTCCTCCAGGGGGTCTCCGGGCCGCGGACCGCGCTCCCCCGGTGCGGTCCCCGGCGTCAAAGGGAGGTCTCCAGGCCGGGTACGACCTTGCGCAGCTCCTCGGCGCTGATCGCACCGGCGCGCAGCAGCACCGGAGCCGGACCTGTGACGTCCACGATGGAGGACGGGATGTTGTCGGCGGTGGGGCCGCCGTCGAGATAGACCGAGACCGCGTCGCCCAGCATGTCCTGCGCGCTGTCGCAGTCCTGCGGCGCGGGCCGGCCGGTGAGGTTGGCGCTGGAGACGGCCATCGGGCCGACGTCCTTGAGCAGCTCCAGGGCCACCGGGTGCAGCGGCATGCGGACCGCCACGGTGCCGCGGGTCTCGCCCAGGTCCCAGGTCAGCGAGGGCTGGTGGCGGGCGACGATGGTCAGTGCCCCGGGCCAGAAGGCGTCGACGAGGTTCCAGGCGGTCTCGGTCAGGCCGGTGACCAGCCCGTGCAGGGTGTTCGGGGAGCCGATCAGCACCGGGGAGGGCATGGTGCGGCCGCGGCCCTTGGCCTGGAGCAGATCACCGACGGCGGTGCGGTTGAAGGCGTCCGCGCCGATGCCGTAGACGGTGTCGGTGGGCAGGACGACCAGGTCTCCGCGCCGGACGGCGGAGGCGGCCTCCCGCAGACCGTGGGTGCGGTCTGCCACATCGGTGCAGTCGTAGCGCCGTGGCATCAGTGGTGCTCCTTCGGCAGTGCTGGTTCTGCGGTCGTTCGGTGCGGTGGACGGTGCATGCGGTGGACGGCGGGTTGCGGGTGCGGGGAGCGGGGAGCGGGGAGCGGGGACGTGAGCCGGTGAGCGGTGGTGCGGGGCCCGTCGCGGCGGCCGGCCCCGCTCAGGGGGTGACGCGGCGGGCCGTGGTGAACCGCGGTCTGCCGTTGAGATCCGGGTGGTCGGCGGCATCCGCCCAGCCCCGGTCCTCGGTGAAGATCCACGGCACCTGCCCGCCCTGGGTGTCCGCGTGCTCGATCACCACCACGCCGCCCGGGCGCAGCAGCCGGTGCGCGCTGACCTCCAGCCCGCGGATCAGGTCCAGGCCGTCCTCGCCGGAGAACAGCGCCAGCTGCGGATCGTGGTCGCGGGCCTCGGGCGCCACGTACTCCCACTCGGTGAGCGGGATGTAGGGCGGATTGGAGACCACCAGGTCGACCTGGCCGTCCAGTTCGTGCAGGGCGGTGCGGGCGTCGCCGTGGTGCAGCCGCACCCGGGCCCGCTCGGCGGACCGCTCGACGTTGCGGCGGGCCCAGGCCAGGGCCTTCTCGTCCAGTTCCACGGCGTGCACCCGGGCCCGCGGCACCTCCTGGGCGAGGGCCAGCGCGATGGCGCCGGAGCCGGTGCACAGGTCGACGATCAGCGGCTCGGCCACGTCCATGGCGCGGACCGCGTCTATCGCCCACCCGGCCACCGACTCGGTCTCCGGGCGCGGCACGAAGACCCCCGGGCCGACCTCCAGCTCCAGATAGCGGAAGAAGGCACGGCCGGTGATGTGCTGCAGCGGCTCGCGGGCCTCGCGGCGGGCCACGGCCTCCCAGTAGCGGGCGTCGAACTCGGCGTCGGGGACCAGATGCAGCTTGCCGCGGTCGGTGTGGTGCACGCGGGCCGCCAGCTCCTCGGCGTCGAAGCGCGGGGAGGGGACCCCCGCGTCGGCGAGCCGCTGGGTGGCCCGCGCCACCTCGGCCAGCAGCAGCGAGCGGGAGGAGCGGGATGACGGCGTCACGTGACCATCCTAGGGCGGGCGGAATCCGGGCCGGTCCGGCGGCCGGATCAGGACTGCTCGGCGAGTTTGGCCGCGGAGTCGGCGTCCACGCAGGCCTGGATCACCGCGTCCAGCTCGCCGCCCAGCACCTGGTCGAGGTTGTACGCCTTGTAGCCCACCCGGTGGTCGGAGATCCGGTTCTCGGGGAAGTTGTAGGTGCGCACCCGCTCGGAGCGGTCCACGGTGCGGATCTGGCTGCGCCGGGCGTCCGACGCCTCGCGGTCGGCCTCCTCCTGGGCGGTGGCCAGCAGCCGGGCGCGCAGGATGCGCAGCGCCTGCTCCTTGTTCTGGAGCTGGCTCTTCTCGTTCTGGCAGGAGACCACGATGCCGGTGGGCAGGTGGGTGATCCGCACCGCCGAGTCGGTGGTGTTGACCGACTGGCCGCCGGGGCCGGAGGAGCGGTAGACGTCGACGCGCAGGTCGTTCGGGCTGATCTGGANTAGACGTCGACGCGCAGGTCGTTCGGGCTGATCTGGACGTCGACCTCCTCGGCCTCGGGCAGCACCAGCACTCCGGCGGCGGAGGTGTGGATGCGGCCCTGGGACTCGGTGGCCGGGACGCGCTGCACCCGGTGCACCCCGCCCTCGTACTTCAGCCGGGCCCATACGCCCCGGCCCGGCTCGGGGGTGCCCCTGGTCTTCACCGCGACCTGGACGTCCTTGTAGCCGCCGAGGTCGGAGCCGGTGGCGTCCAGGATCTCGGTCTTCCAGCCGACGCGCTCGGCGTAGCGCAGATACATGCGCAGCAGATCCGCGGCGAACAGCGCGGACTCGTCGCCGCCCTCGCCCGCCTTGATCTCCAGGATGACGTCCTTGTCGTCGTTGGGGTCGCGGGGCAGCAGCAGGCGGCGCAGCTCCTCGGTGAGCTCCTCCTGGCGCGCTTCCAGCGTCTTGACCTCGGCGGCGAACTCCGGGTCCTCGGCCATGAGCTCCCGGGCGGTCTCGATGTCCCCGGCGTTGTCCTTCCAGGCCCGGTAGGCGGCGATCACCGGGGTCAGCTCGGCATACCGCTTGTTGAGCGTGCGGGCCCGCGACTGGTCGGCGTGGACCGCGGGATCGGCCAGCAGCCGTTCGAGGTCGGCGTGCTCGCCGATCAGTTCCTCGACCGCCTCAAACATCGATGGACTCCGTTGCAGCAGACATGAATGAAGGGAGGGAGCGGACAGCGGGGACGCCCGGCCGCTCCGGCCGCCCGGCCCCGGGCGGTCCGGTACCGGGCCCGTCCGGAGGCCCGGCGGCGGCCGGGCCCGGGGGCGCGGG
>NZ_WTLH01000006.1 GCF_011421595.1 Streptomyces sp. YIM 98790
GCCCGGGCGCGCTGCCGCAGGCCGCCGTCGCGCCAGGCCGGTTCCAGCGGCGCCGCCCAGTCCGCCGACGGGGCCGCCGACGCGGCCGCCGGCAGCCGTACGGCCACCCCGGCCCGTACGCAGGCGGCGGCCAGCAGCGGCTGTTCGGAGCCGTTGGGCGAGACCGCCAGGGGCCGGCCGCGCAGCAGGGCGGACAGCACGGGGGCGGAGGTGCTGTTGGTCAGTACCAGCCCGGCCAGGTCGATGAGCGGTCCCATCCACGGCTTGCGCACCGGCAGGATGTCGGCGCCGGGTGCCGGCTGCGGGTCCGGGGACCGGCCCTGCTCGACCACGGCCTGGAACGGGCCGCCGGTGAAGGCCGCGTTGAGCCGGGGCCACAGGCTCCGGCCGCCGAAGACCCTGCCCAGGTGCACGTAGACCACGGGCTTGCCGGACCGCGCAAGGTGCTCGCGGACCGCCTCGGTCTCGGCCGGGTCGGGTGCCGGTTCCCAGGCCAGCGGGCCCACGTGGTGCACCCGCCGGGGCAGCCGGGCGCCGGGGTACTCCAGCGCCGGGGCGCCGCGCAGCAGCAGCGCGTCGCCCGTCAGCGGGCTGTCCCGCCACCGGGAACCGCGTGCCGCCAGGCCGGCCTGTTCCCGTACCGCCTCGTACAGCCGGCGGGTCTCGCCGGTCCGGTTCTCCCGGGTCCGGCCCTGCGGCGGCTCACCCTCGCCGCCCGACCGGTAGTCCCACAGGTGGACCGCGAGCCCGGTCACCACCACGGGAAGATCCAGCGCCTCGGCGGCGAGCAGGGTGCCGTTGCACAGGACCGACGTGACCAGCAGGTCGGCCCGCGCCTCCCGGGCGGCGCGCACGGTCGCCCGGTACTGGGCCAGGCCGGTCTGTCCCCACCAGGTGACGGAGAACGCCCGCCGGCCGCCGTAGTCCTCGGCCGCGGCGAACTCCAGCCCGGCCTCGGCGGCGACGGGCGCGGCGGAGGCCCGGCCCAGCACGCCGACGCGGTGGCCGCGGCGGAGCAGCTCCCGCCCGAGCGCGAGCGCGGGGTAGAGATAGCCGCCGTCGCTGTGCGGGCAGAGCAGAATCCTCACGGCGCCTCCCGGCCGGACCGCTGCGCGCGGGACGCGGGCGCCGCCAGACCCACGTGCCCGGCGAGGAAGGCGAGGCATTCGGCCTGCATCGCCAGCGCGCGGGAGCGGGCGCGGTCGCTGTGCCCCACGCCGCGCTCCAGCCGCAGCAGTACCGGCGCGTCGCCGGACGTGGCGTGCTGCAGCGCGGCGCACATCTTGCGCGCGTGCAGCGGGTCGGTCCTGGTGTCCCCGTCCGCGGCGGTCAGCAGCACCGCCGGGTATGCGGTGCCGGGCGTGACGCGGTGATAGGGGGAGTAGCCGAGCAGTGTGCGCAGCTGGGCGGGGTCGCGCGCGCTGCCGTACTCCGGCACCCAGCTCGGGCCCAGCCCGGACAGTTCGTAGCGGACCATGTCCAGCAGCGGGGCCATGCACACCACGGCGGCGTACTTCCCGGGATGCTGGGTGAGGGCCGCGCCGACCAGCAGCCCGCCGTTCGAGCCGCCGATGGCCGCGATCCGGCCTGGGTCGGCCCAGCCCGCCGCGACCAGGTGGTCTGCGGCGGCGGCGAAGTCGTCGAAGGTGTTCTGCTTGTGCGCGCCGCTGCCGGCCCGGTGCCAGTCCTCGCCCTCCTCGCCGCCGCCGCGCAGCCCCGTCCAGGCGAAGATCCCGCCCGCCCTGACCCAGGCCAGGAACTGGGCCCGGTACCGGGGCGACATGGTCCGGCCGAAGCCGCCGTACCCGGTGAGCAGGAGCGGGCGCGGCACATCGGGACGGCCCGTGGGGGAGACCACGAACATCCGCACCGTTGTCCCGTCCCGCGAGGGGAAGGCGATCTGGCGGGTGACCGCGGCGACCCGCGGGGGGTTCCCGCGGTCGTGCTCCCAGCGCGTCACCCGGCAGGTCCTGGCGTCGAAGCGGAGCACCTGCGGCGGGGTGGTGAAGTCGGTGTAGGAGAACCAGGCCGCGTGGCTTCCGTGCGGCCCGGCGGAGAAGTCGCCGACCGCGCCGGTGCCGGGCAGCGGGACGGTGGCCACCTGCCGGCCCTCGGTGAGGTCGTGCACGGTCAGCTCGGCCACCGTGTGGCGGGTCCAGGCGGCCAGGCCGAGCGGGTGCTCCAGTTCGGGGCCGGAGAGCACCACGAAGTGCGTCAGCACCGCGTCGGGACGTTCCGGGATCACCTCGCGCCAGGCGGCGGGGCCCTGGGCGAAGTCGGCCGGGCGGCAGGCGACGACCCGGCCGCGGGGGGCGTCGCGGTCGGTGCGCAGCCACACCGGGTCGTGCGGACCGGTGTCCGGGACGGCGTGCAGCCGGGTGGCGGCTCCCCTGCCTTCCTGGACCGGGCGCAGCAGCGGGCGGTCCGGGGGGCCGGCGGAGAGGTCGGCGACATAGAGGTCGGTGCCGGGGCCGGTGCCGAGCGTGGCCGTGACGGCGAGCCAGCGGCCGTCCGCGGTCACCGACACGCTGTAGAACTGGGTCCGGTCCCGCCCTTCGCCGAAGACGACGGCGTCCTCGTCGGGCGGGGTGCCGACCCGGTGCAGGCAGACCCGGCGGTGGTAGCGCTCCTCGCCGGGGTGCAGCCGCGGGTCCAGGCGTCTGATGTAGTAGAAGGCCGTGCCTCCGGGCAGCCAGCCGATCGACGTCTTCCGCACCCGGTCCACCGGCCCGTCGAGGAGCCGGCCGGTTTCCACGTCGATCACCCGGAGCAGCGAGTCCTCGGTGCCGTTCCGGGAGACCTGGTAGGCCAGCAGGTCGCCCTCCAGGGAGGGCTGCCAGGCGTCGAGCACGGTCCGCCCGGTCGGGTCGAGCGCGGAGGGGTCCAGCAGCACCCGCTCCTGGCCCGGGCCGCCCGCCCCGGCCCCGGCCACCACGAGCACCGGATGTTCCTGGCCGGCGTCCTGCCGCAGCCAGAACACCCGGTCGCCGCGGACCTTGGGCGGCGACACGCGGTCCAGGTCGGTGAGCGCCGTGATCTCCTCCTGCCACCGGTCCAGGCCGGGCCAGGTGGCCCGCTCCGCCGCGTACAGGGCCTCCTGTTCGGCGCTCCAGCGGAGCGTCTCGGGGGCCTCGGCGTCCTCCAGCCAGCGGTACGGGTCGCGGATGCGGAGCCCGTGGAGTTCTTCGGCGATGTCCTGCCGGACCGCGTGCGGGTACCGGCGCTGTGTCGGTCGGACGACGGAGGTCACTGGGCGCTCCCTTGGGGCTGGCGGGGGTTGGCCGCGGGCCCCGGCCCCGGCCGAGGACCGGCTGGGGCCGGGGCCGGGCCGGCCCGCTCAGCGGGCCGGCCCGGCGTGCCGGGTCACTGCTGCATCGCCTCGCTGTTGTTGACGATGCAGCCCGCCTCGTCCTCCTGGTCCTCGCCGTGCGCGACGACCTCGATCTCCTCGGCCTCGGTCTCGGTGGGCTCCGGGTTGGTGTTCTCGGACATGCTGTTCCCTCCGGTCTGTGACTGGGCGTCTGGTGTCAGTGGAGTGCTTCGCTGTTGTTGATGACGCAGCCGGCCTCTTCCTCCTGGTCCTCGCTGTGCGCGACGACCTCGATCTCCTCGGCCTCGGCCTCGTTCTCGGCGGGCTCCGGGTTCGTCTCCTCGGCCATGCCGTTCCTCCTCGGTAGGCGGCGTNCCTCGTTCTCGGCGGGCTCCGGGTTCGTCTCCTCGGCCATGCCGTTCCTCCTCGGTAGGCGGCGTCCGCTGCACCGGCTGAGCGAGAACGTAGGGGTACGCGGTATGGGAACACCTGGCCGACGGTTCGACACCGGTATGCGGCCGGCCGCGCCGGCCCCGCGGGCCGCCGGCCGCCACGACTCCGAGATCCTTGCGTTTGCGCAGGTCAGAGCGGCTATCCAGAATGGATTTCATCCGTGGCGCCGCCGTACTGTAATGTGGTCCCCGCACCACACGGCGGCCCGGCCACGGGCCGTAGGCGCTCGTAGCTTAACGGATAGAGCATCTGACTACGGATCAGAAGGTTGCAGGTTCGAATCCTGCCNGCGGCTATCCAGAATGGATTTCATCCGTGGCGCCGCCGTACTGTAATGTGGTCCCCGCACCACACGGCGGCCCGGCCACGGGCCGTAGGCGCTCGTAGCTTAACGGATAGAGCATCTGACTACGGATCAGAAGGTTGCAGGTTCGAATCCTGCCGAGCGCGCACGACACAACCGAAGAACGCTGGTCACAGGCCAGATCGCCACTGCTCGCCCCGGATGCCGGAGGCGGGCAGTACGCATTTTGTACACATCAGCCGGACGGCTCAGCCGCGCCGCCCGCGTTCTGCTCCTCCCCCTCGTCCGGCTTGGGCTTCCGGGCGGCCGTGCGCTGGGCGTCCAGCGCGTCCGCGACTTCGTCCAGCCGGTCCGGGAACAGGTGCCCGTACACGTCCAGCGTCATCGTCGCCGAGGCGTGCCCGAGCATCGTCTGTACGACCTTCACGTCCGCCCCCGCCGCGATCGCCAGGGAGGCGGCAGTGTGCCGCAGCTTGTGCGGCGTCACCCCCAGGTCCCCCAGCCCGGCCGCCTTCACCGCGGCGGCGAACTCCCGGGAGCGGAAGTTGTGGGCCCGCAGCGGGCCCTTGCGCGGCGCGGGGAACAGCAGCTCCTCCGCGCCGCGCCCGTCGATGACCGGCTTCAGCTCGGCGACCAGGAAGGCCGGCAGGGGCACCGCGCGCCGCTCGTGATCCTTGGGGGTGTCCTCGTACACCTCCCCGTTCTCCTCGGCGAATGCGGTCACCACGTGCGCCCGCCGGGCGGCCAGGTCCACCCGGCCCACCTTCAGCGCCGAGGCTTCCCCGAATCGCAGACCGGTGTACGCCAGCAGCAGCACCAGCGGCCGGAACTTCCCCGCCGCCGCGGCCAGGGCCTCCACCTGGTTGTGGGTGAGGTAGACGTGATCCGACAGGCCGCGCCGGGGAAGCGGCACCTTCGCGGCCGGGTTCGCCGCTATCCGCCCGGTCCGCACCGCCCACGCCAGGGCCATGTACAGCACCCGGTGCAGGCCGCGGATCACCGAGGCGCCCAGCGGCTTGCCGCCGAGGCCGGCCGCGGTCGACAGGTGCCCGATCCACTCGGCGATGTCCTCGTGCCGGATGCGGTCGACCGGGGTGCTGCCCCACTTCGGCAGCACGTAGGCGTCGAGTGCCCGGCGGTAGCGGGCCCGGGAAGAGCGCTTCAGGTGCGCCTGGGCGGCGAACCACTCCTCCGCCACCTTCTCCAGCGTCACCCTGCCGGCGGCCGGGTCACGGTAGGAGCCGTCCCCCAGGCGGCGCAGCAGCTCATCCCGGAACGCCTCAGCCGGCGGTTTCCGCGCGAACGTCTTCGCCCTCGGCTTGTTGTCCGGGTCGTACCAGCGGACCCGCCACCGGCCCGGCGGCTCCCGCCGGCTGGCCTTCGCCTTCTCCACCGCGGCCAGGTAATCGGCGTGCTTCGCCCGGTCCTCAATCCAGACCCTAGCCATCGTCCGCCTCCCGCCACGCCTCAGGGTCGAACCGCTTCATCTCTTCAAGCCGCTGCTGCGAAGTCTCAGCCGGACCCATGGCGGCCAGCCGCTCATGCACCCGGCGCTGTCGTGCCAGTTCCTCGGGGCTTCGCTCCCCCTCCAGGTAGACGCCCTTCGGCGTCCGTCGCCCGGGCGGGAGGCTGTAGAGCTGGTACTCCCACATCGCCGTCCGGGTGTCGCCCTCCGGGAGATGCAGAGGCCGCTCGTTACTCAGCCACGCCCATGCAACATCGGCCGGGACATCACCGGCACCGGTGACCGCCACGGCGTGGGCCGGGTTGTCATCCAGCGGCAGCAGCAGCGCTGAGGGCGACACGTTCAGCACCACGGCAAGCGCCATCAGGTCGTCAACGTCGACCCTGCGTGCTCCCGACTCGATGCGCGAGATACCCGATTGCGGGATCGGTCGGCCAACTTCAGCCATGCGCTGGGCCATCTGGTACGTGGTCATGTCGCGGACCTTCCGCAGACGGGCCACGTTCTGCCGCACGGTCTGCCCAGTCGCCTCTACTTGCGTGGCTGCCGGGCCACGACGCCGCTGCTCTTCGGTCATGCGCCACAGCCTATGAGGCGGAACCAGGTTCGCTGAGCCCCAACGGGGTGTTAGTGTCTTGGTCACACCCAAACTCTAGCATGAGTCAATGCAGATATGCATTGCTTGGTGGAAAGGTTTGACTGTGACCGATGAACTTCTGTCCCCGAAGCAGGTCCACGCTGACTACGGGTTCAGCCCGCAGACGCTCGCCAACTGGCGATGGATGGGGAGCGGGCCCGACTACATCAAGACCACCCCGGGGAAGGCCGGCCGGATCAAGTACCGCCGCAGCGCCATCGAGGCGTGGCTGAAGGCGCAGACGGTGACGGCTGGGGGTGCGGCGGCTTGACCACGAACGGCGACGGCCGCCGGGGGCGAACCGGCGGCCGTCTGAGAGTCCTCGCTGCGGGCGGTGGGACTGACCACAGCCTACCCCCCGGCGCCCCCAGCGCGCGGGAGCTGCTGGCCGCCAACCCCTACGGCCTCACCCTGCGGGAGATCCGCGCCGAGGTCCGGCGGTGCGCGGCCGGCGGCTGGCAGCTCTGGGAGATCCGCCACCGCTTCACCCGGCGGGAGGCGGCATGAACGACGACACCGTGACCGCCGGGCAGGCCGCCGAGGCGTGGGCCACCGCCCGCGTGACCGAGTTGCTGCGCGGCCAGCCCGACGGCATCACCGTGCCCGACTACGGCACCGCCGCATGGCTTCGCCTGGGGCGGGAGGACCCGCGCCGCGCCGCCGCCGTCATCACCGCCGCCGAGGCATGGCGGCGCCACACCGAAGCGCAGGCCGCCCTCATGTCCGGCGACACCGCCGCCTTCTGGGACGCGATGGGCGACGCACCCGCCGAGGCCCAGCGCGCCGCACGCCGCCCGGGCGGCGACGGCCGGCCGCTGTCCGCCCGCCTCGATGCCATCCGGGCCGCGCAGGCCGCCCGCGCGGCCGCCGCGCTCCGGGCGCCGCGCCCGGTCGTGGCCACGCCCGGCTGGCCCGTCCAGATTCCCGGCCGGCCCGGCTGGTGGCGCCACTGCATCAACGGCGCCCAGGTCGACCTTCCCGGGCGCGAGATCAACCAGGAACGGAGCGCGGCGTGAGCAACGACCCGACCGTGGCCGGCATCATCGGCACCGAGCCGGAGCAGCCGGAACCGCCGACGCGGCGGCTGAAGCTCACCCCGGCTTCGGCCATCGAGCCAGAGCCCGTGATCTGGGCCTGGGAGCCGGAACTCGGGCAGGGCCGCATCCCCGCCGGGGCGCTGACGCTGGCCGCCGGCCGGGAAGGCACCGGGAAGTCGAGCTTCGGTATCTGGCTGGCCGCTCGCCTCTCCCGTGGGGAACTCCCGGGCACTTTCTACGGCCAGCCCAGGAACGTCTTCTACGCGGCCGTTGAGGACTCCTGGTCCCGCACGCTGGTCCCGCGGCTGATCGCGGCCGGGGCAGACCTCGACCGCGTGTTCCGCATCGACGTCGAGGACGTGCTGCGCGGAGAGACGATGATCAGCCTGCCTCTCGATGTCGCACTGATCGAACAGGCCATCGCGGAGCATGACGTTGCCGCGCTGATCGTGGACCCGCTGATGTCCACCCTGGGCAAGACCACCGACGCCCACCGCACCCAGGATGTGCGCCAGGCCCTCGAGCCGCTGGTGCGCATGGCGGAGCGGACCCGCGCTCTGACCCTGGGCATCGCCCACTTCAACAAGGCCGCCGGCACCGACCCCTCGCAGCTCATCTCCGGCTCCGGGGCCTTCAAGGATCTGGCCCGCGCGGTGCTGGCGTTCGCCCGGGACCGGGAGACCGACGAACAGGTGATGACCCAGACGAAGAACAGCCTGGGGCGCCTCGACCTGCCCTCGCTCGGCTACATGATCGAGGGGTGCGACGTGCCCACGCGCCGCGGCGCCGCCAACGTCGGCCGGATCGTCTTCACCGGCATCTCGGAACGCACCGTTGAGGACACCCTCAGCGCCCCGGCTGACCCCGACGCGGCGAGCGAGCGCGAAGAGGCCCGGCAGTGGCTGATCGGCTACCTCACCGACCACGGTGGAGAAGCCACGGCCGGCGAGGTGCTGAAGGCCGCCGAGAAGGACGGCATCGCCAAGCGGACCCTTCAGCGGGCGCGCAGCAAAGCCGGTGTCACGTCCCAGCGAGCGGGCTTCGGCAAGGAATGGGTGTGGTCACTGAAAGTGACCGGCAACGCCATAGATGCCCGGGAGGACGCCATAGGTGCCATAGGCGCCAGCCCTCAGGAGTTGGCGCCTATGGCGCCTATGGCGCCTATGAACGGAAGTCCGTCACTGAAAGTAGCGGCCGGACCGGTCGGTCCGGAGGGCTACTGCGCCGCCTGCGGGTGCCCCAAGACCGCCCACGCCGAGAACTGCCGGAGCGCCGCGTGATCCCGCTTCCAGACCGGCGCAAGGGAGGCGGCCTCCAGCTCGGCACCGCCGAGTTCGGCCAGACGCGCCTCCGGCTCCCGCGCGAGGAGCGGCAGGAAGTTGTCTCGTCGCTTCGCGAGAGCGGGCTGAGCGTCCGAGCCATCGCCTCGGCGACGGGGGCAAGTGTCGGGTCCGTCGCTGGCGATCTCGGCAGGTGTTCAGAAATGAACACCTCGACCACCACCGGCACGGACGGCAAGACGTACAGCGCGTCCCGCCCGGTGCGCGACGAGCCGCACACGTCGGTTGACCCGGGCCAGACAGACATCCTCGACGCCGAGGTCGTTGACGAGCCCGCGCGCCCGGAGCCGCCGAAGCTGAAGCGCGCCGCCGTGGCGGCCCGGATCGCCGCCGCGGCGGCCCGGCGGGAGCGGCGGGCCCGGGAGCGCGCCGAGCTGGCCGCGGCGCGCGCCTACGGGCTGGACGCACGCCGCCGCCAGCGACTCGCACGACACAACGACAGGAGAACCACCGATGAGCAGTAAGCGCCGCCGCAAGGCCGCCCCCGCCCTGGCCGCGTTCGACCGCGACGCCGCCGCCGAGCGCATCGTGCTCGCCGCCCTGCGCGGGCAGGACGAGGCCATGGCCCGCGCCGTCCTGACGCTGCCCCCCTCCGAACACCCGTGGGTGCTGCTGCGGGCCGTGGGCGGCATGGCCGCGGTGCTGCGGGAGGCCGGCCTCGCCGAGACGGTGGTGAACGACCTCGAAGCCGGGCAGGCCGGGCGGTGACCGGCCGCCCGGGCGGCACGGCCGCGTTCCTTCCCGGCGGCGCCTACATCCCCGGCCCGGCCTGCTTCCCCCTGTGGCAGATCCTGCGGCGGGAACTGGGGCGCCACCGGGCCGACGGCGGGCAGCTCCGCCCCGACATCGCCGCCGCCCTGGACGCGCTGCGGGCCGCCGCACACGCCCACATGTCCGCCGCCGGACCGGACAGCCGGACACCCGCCGCCGATCAGGCAGCCTGCGAACAGCCGCTTGTCACCACGGCCGAACTCGCCGCCCGGCTCGGCGTGAGCGACCGGCACGCCAGGCGCCTCGCCGCCGCCTCCGGTATCCGGCCCGCGGCCCGGGGCGCCTGGCACACCACCGACGCCGACCACCTGCAAGCCACACGGAAGGACGCAGCCTGATGGCCACACCCCCGCCCCTGCCCCACCCCAAGGACGACCCCGCGGTGCACGCCGCCCGCACCACCCGCGCGGCCTACCTCGACGCCGTGGCCCGCATCCGCGTGCAGGGCAACGTCACCGAACTGGACCGGGCCCGCGCCATCAACAAGGCGTGGCGGTCCACCGTCGCCGAGATGCGCGGCCACTACCGGGACCTCACCGGCCGCCGGCAGGCCCGGCTCTCGTGGCTGGAGCAGCAGCTCCCCATCCGGCCCGACATTCCCGCTGACGCCTCGGCGGCCGACCGTCAGGTGCTGCTCGCCGCGTGGCGGACCGCCCTGGACGCCGCCCGCGCCGCCGATGCGGAACAGCGCCTGACCATGTTGGAGGACGCCGAGCGCTACGGCGATGCCACCACCGTCCGCGCGGTGCTGGCCGCCGCCGTCGACGACTCCCAGTGGCCCACCGTCGAGAGGTGGGCCGCCGCCGCCAACCCCGAGGCCGGGCAGCACTTCACCGAGTGGCGGGAACTGCGCACCCTCATGACCGGTGCCAGCATCGACAACCTGTGGGTATCCCAGGCGTTCGCCGCCGTGCCCAAGCCGGACGAGTCCGCACAGCTTCCCCGCCTGGTCGACGCCTACAACGACAAGGTCATGCGCCACAACGCGACCCGCGCCCGGACGACACCCCCCCGGGCCCTGATCGAACTGGCCCCGGAAGAGACCGACGCCGGAGCCACCGAGGCACCCGCCGCCTGAGCCCACCCCCACCCGTGAGGCGATCCGCGCCGCCTCCCCCACCAGCACGACAAGGAGAGGAAGCGCGGCATGGCCGAAGAAGTGGGCAGCGCGTTCGTCCGGCTCATCCCCAGCATGCGCGGCTTCGGCCGCGAGGTGCAGCAGCAGCTTCGCGGCGAACTCGCAGGCATCGGCGACACCGTCACCGACACCATGCGCGCCGAACTGTCCGACGCCGGACGCGATGCCGGACGCAACATCGCCACCGATCTGGAGCGCGCCACCGACGGCGTCGGCACCGACATCGGGCAGGAGATCGAACAGGAGCTGCGGCGGGAACTGTCCGACGCCGGACGCGACATCGGCCAAGACGTCGCCCAGGACATCGAACGCGGCGCCGACGCCCCCATGGACCAGGCCGGGCGGGGCGCGGCCGGCACCTTCGGGCAGGCGTTCAAGGGCGGCCTCGCCGGGCTCGGGCTTGCCGCCGGCGCCCTGCTGGCCAAGGGCTTCAACGACTACCTCCAGCAGGACCGCATCACCGCCCGGCTCGACGCCCAGCTCGGCGCCACCCCGGAACAGGCCCAGCGCTACGGCCGCATCGCCGGACAGCTCTACGCCGACGCCATCACCGCCGACTTCCAGGGCGCGGCCGACGCCATCCGCGGCGTCATGGCGAACGGGCTCCTCCCGACCGGCGCCACCGACGCCCAACTGAAAACCATCGCGACCGGCGTTGCCGACGTCGCCGACGCCTTCCAGTTCGACCTCGGCGAGACCGCGACCGCCGTCGGCCAGCTCATGCGCAACAACATGGCCGGAGACGCCACCGAAGCCCTCGACGCGATCGCCAAGGGCCTTGACGGCACCGACACCCGCGCCGGTGACCTGCTGGAGACCGTCACCGAGTACTCCACACAGTTCCAGCTCGCCGGCATCGACGCCGCCACCGCCTTCGGGCTCATACGGCAGGGCATGGAAGCCGGCATCCACAACACCGACAAGATCGGTGACACCGTCAAGGAGTTCACTCTCCGCGCGGTCACCGGCACCGAGGCCGTGAACGACGCCTTCGCCAACCTCGGACTGAGCGGCGAGGAGATGGGCGCGGCCGTCGCCGCCGGAGGCGAGTCCGCACGCGGCGCCCTGCGAGACGTGCTCGACGCGCTGCGGGAGATGCCGAAGTCGACCGAGCGTGCCACGGCCATTCAGGAGCTGTTCGGCGGCCCGGGCGAAGACCTCGGGGCCGGGATCTTCGCCCTGGACGTCGACAAGGCCACCCAAGCCCTCGGCGACATGGAGGGCGCCGCCGGGGACCTCGGCGACGCGTTGCGGGACAACGCCGCCACCCGCGTCGAAGCCTTCAAGCGGTCGATGCAGCAGGGCCTCGTGAACTTCATCGGCGACCAGGTGTTCCCTGGCCTGTCCGGCCTGAAGGCCGAGGTGTCCGCCGCGTTCGCGGATGCCGGTATCGACAAGGCGAGCCTCGCGTCGGGTATCCGCGCGTGGTGGTCCGGGGGCAAGGGCGAGCTCGGCGGCGCAGTCGGCGAGATGAAGAGCATGTTCACCACCGCCACGCAGGCGGTGCGGGACATCTGGAACGACTGGGGCGGCGAGATCACCGCCGCGTTGCGCGAGCACTGGTCCAGCCTGGTGCAGATCATCCGCGGCGCCTTCCAGATCCTCAAGGGCGTCTTCGAGGTCTTCGCGGGGCTGCTCACCGGGGACTGGTCCCGGATGTGGGAGGGCGTGAAGAACATCGGCAAAGGCGCCTGGAACGTCATTGTCGGGCTCGTCCGCAACTCCTGGAACATCCTGCACCGCATCCTGAAGACCGGATTCACGATCGCCAAGAACCTCGTGGCCTCCGCCTGGGGGTTCGTCACGGAGAAGACCGGCGCGGCCTGGCGGTGGGTGAAGGACAAGATCGCCGAGATGATGCGCCGGGGCTACGAAGCCGTCCGGGACAGGGCCCGCGGCATCCGGGACCGCGTCGTGGCCATCAAGGACTGGGTCGTCGGCGCCTTCAAGGGCGCCGGGACCTGGCTGCTGTCGGCCGGCCTGAACATCGTGCGGGGCTTGTGGAACGGGATCAAGTCCATGGGCGGCTGGCTGAAGAGCCAGGTCACCGCGTGGGCCAAGTCCGTGATCCCCGACCCCATCGAGGGCTTCCTGGGCATCGATTCGCCCTCGAAGCTGATGCGCGACGAGATCGGGCGGCATGTCGCGTCGGGTCTGGCGCTGGGCATCCGCGACGGGCTGCCCGGCATCCGGGACGCCGCCGGGATGGCGGCCGACGCAGCCGTGCCTGGGCTGCCCGCGCACGCCGCGATGACCCCGGCCGGCGCCGGGGCCGCCGCGGCGCCGCAGCTGGTGATGCGGCCGGACGGCACCCAGATGTCCCGGCTCCTGGTGCAGATGGTGCAGCTCGCCGTCGACACCCAGCTCGGCGGCGACGCCACCCGACTCGGACGACCCGGAAGGGGGAGGTGACGACGATGCCCCGGGGCCACGACACCCCGCACACCCTCAGCCCCCGCCCAGGCCCGGCCCCGCGCCGACCAGCAAGCAACCCACGGCATCCGCCGCGCGACCACGCGAGTCGTACCGCGCGCCAGTTTCGTTCGCCGGTACGGAACTGGTGGGACTGCCCCCGACGACCACACCCCGGACAACCTCCGCACCCTGTGCGCCCCCCACCACCGCCGACGCACCGCCCTCCAAGCCAGGGCCGCCCGCGGAGAAACACCCCCCAGGAAACGCCCCGCCGAGGCACATCCAGGGCTCATCACCAGCGACACAACACGCGACCGGACACGGGAAGCCACACCACGTCACGACACGCCACCCTATTGACCTGCAATGATCACAGAGGGTGGGGGGTGACCCCCTCCACCCTGCGCCGTGGCCCACGGTGCGGCATAGCGTGTCCGGTCCTGTACGGGTTGCTGGCCTGCGGGCATCACGGGCGGTGAGCATCCTCAGTGAGAGCTACTGAGGAACTGCGCAGCTCAGGGGTTCTACTCGTTACACCAACTGGGTAGACTGGGCGCATGCAGACCACGGAGCGTGCGGGGTGCCGCCGGTGCGGGGAGCGGCTGCCGGTGGGCGGCCGGGGCCGGGTGCCGTCGTACTGCTCGACGCGCTGCCGGGTCGCCGCGTACCGGGCCCGGCGCGCGGAGGAGGCGTTGCCGCCGGAGCTGGCGCGGGGGCGCCGGTGGGTGCGGCGGGACGGGAAGCGGCCTATCCGGGCGGACAACGGGCGGTCGGCGAGCGCGACGGATCCGTTCACCTGGACCACGCACCCGCGCGCGGCCCGGTCGGAGCACGGTGACGGACTCGGGCGCGTGCTGGCCGCCGGGGACAGGCTGGTGTGCATCGACCTGGACCACTGCCTGAGCGGCGGCCGGCTGGCCGGCTGGGCGCGGAAGATCGTGGACCGCTGCCCGCCGACGTACACGGAGGTCTCGCCCTCCGGGACGGGGCTGCACATCTGGGGCCGCGGGGAGGTGACCCGGGGCCGGCGGATCCGCCGGCCGGACGGGGCGCACATCGAGGTGTACGGGGCCGGTCGGTACATCGCTCTGGGGCGGCGGCACGAGCGGTCTCCGCTGGAGCTGGCGGACCTGAGCGACCTGGTGGCCGAACTGACCTGAGGCCCGTAGGGGGATGGTTGCCGCCCACCGGCGAGCCACCGGTCAGAACGGGGCGTCGCCGTTGCCTTCGATGGTGATCTCGAAGCGCCCGGCAGGTGAGCTGAGCCAGTCGGAGACGTCGGGGCGGATGAATGCGCCCTCACAATCGCCGATGATCAGTATCCCTTGGGGGAGATTGGTCAGTTCGATCGGCTGGCTGTTGGCAGGGACGCTGAGCGTGCCGCCCCAGATGGTTCGGCCGGAGATGATCGTCTTGTGCAGGCGGGCAGCGACGGCAAGTTCGCGCCCGCTGTCGAGTCGAATAGTGGCGCGTCCCTCGTAGCTACTCATGGTTGGACAGACTAGCGCCGGGGCTTGACACCCATCGGTGAGCCGTCCGCCCGCGGTTGCCTGGGGGGACAGGTGCGGGCGGACGGCGTTTGGTGGGCCGCCAGCGTCAGGGGGAGCGCCGGCGGCCGTGTCCCGCGCCGGCCGTGGGAGGCCGGAGTGCCCGGCGCGGGAGTTGGTGGGGCCGCCCGGCCGCGCCCCAGTGCAGCGGGCGGGCGGCCCGGTCTTCAGGTGGTGAGGCGGCGGGCGCGCTCGGCGGCGTCGTCCGCGGCACGGACCATGCGGGTGAGGTGCTGAAGGCAGCCCTGGCAGGCCCACAGCCCGGCCGCGGCGGCGCCGATGCGGACGTGCCCGGCCCACCAGACCGGCACGGTGGTGCCGCCGCACCACAGCCAGCACATGCCGGTGACCGGCCGGCCGGGCTCGGCGGGGATACCGAGCGTCATGGCCGGCGCGGTCACCGGCCGGCCTCCGCCGCGGCGCCGTGGGCTTCGCGCAGGGCCTCGGCGGTGGCGCAGTCCGCTCCCGCGGCGGCGCACACCTTGCAGTGCACGGCGTGCGTGACCAGGGCAGCGCCGAGGTCGTCCGCGGTGCGGTAGTGGTGGGCGCAGGCCGGGCAGGCGTAGGCGATCCACCCGGGGCCGCTGTTCTGCTCCACCCCGCCGACGATGACCGGCCAGTCGGTCATCTCTTTGCAGTCCACGCACATCCGGCGGGCAACGGTAGGGACGGCTTCGGCGGTCACCGCTCGCTCTCCTCCAGCCCTCGGCCCGGCACGGCGGGGACGCACCGGCCGGGCCGGTCCAGCAGGCCGCCCAGAGCCGCGTGCAGTGTCTCCGCTTCGCCCCGGGAGAGCACCAGCTCTATGTCGCCTCGGTGCCGGTCGAACTCGTACAGCGACAGCGGAACCCGGATCTCACCGGTTCGGGCATCGCCGGCCGCGGTGCCGCCGCGGCGGGGCGAGGCGTGCAACTGGGCGTTGCTGGGCATGACGCTCCCTCGATGACTGACGCATTGTCACAGCGTGCTCACCGTAGGAGTGTTGGGGGCGGGCAAGGGGGACAGATTGTCCCTGTGGCACCGGCTGTCCCTATGCGGTGCTGATGCCGATGGCCTCGGCGAGACGGCCGGCCTCTCCGCGCAGCGCTCGCGGGGCGCGACGCCACAGGTCCGCGGCCACCGACCGTGCCGAGGGTGTGTAGGTGACGGTCTCGGCGCCGATCCGGTGGGCCAGGTTCATCACGTGCAGGGCGGCAGTGCGGTCCCCGCGCTGAAGGTGCCCGCGGGCAACCTCTACCCACAGCCGGGCCCGGCGTTCGGTGGAGGGCATCACGTCCGGGTCGATGTCGTCGGCCAGCGACAGGGCTTTGCTGGCGGCGCGCAGGTCGGTGGCCACCGACACCGCGTGGAAGTCGACGTTGGCCCTGCCGAAGACGGTCGACGGATGCACATAGCCGACGGGCAGGGACTTGGCCACCTGGTCGCCGGCGTCCCAGTACCGCCAGGCGTCGCCTTCGCGCCCCTCCCGGGCACAGGTGACGGCGGCGTGGAGCTGGAGGGCACCGTAGATGCCGCGCCAGTCGGCAGGGGCGTCGGCCAGGTGCGGGCGGATCAGGCCGGCTGCCTCGGTGGCCACCCGCAGTGCCTCTTCCGGGTAGGACGTCTCCCGCAGGATGTTGCCCATGTTCCAGGCGGCTGCCGCGATGGCGGCGGGATCGTCGGCCTCCTGCGCTGCGGCCAGGGCCCGGTCAGCGACCACCCACGCCAGTTCGGGAGGGGCGACGTAGGCGGTGGCCTGCCCGGTGAGGCGGTACACGTCTGACAGGGCCACCAGCGCGGACCGCCGGTCCTGCCCCGTCAGGGTGTGCGCGGCCGTTTCCGCGGTGCGGATCAGCTCCGGGAGCAGCGCGCCGACTTCCGTGCGGTTGTTGCCGGAGGTGTGCCACAGCCGCCACGTCTGGTCGATGCGGCCTTGCAGAGCGGCCACGTCCACCGGCTCGGCCGGCGCCCGGGAGAGGGTGCGCTGCATCACGGCCGTCCAGATGGCGGGCATGGCCGGGTGGCTGAGCCTGCCGACCGGCACGGGTTGGGCGACTTCGGCCGGGCCGCCGGTGATGACGGACAGGTCGGAGACCTGAAGGGCTGCGGCCAGACGCAGCAGCAGGGTGTGGGAGCGCAGTTCACGCTCTCCGGTCTCGATCTTCTTCAACCAGTCCGGGCCACGGCCGCACAGGCCGGCCAGGACCGGGCGGGACATGCCGCGGGATTCGCGCAGCACCTTGATGCGCTCACCCATGGACAGTTCAGGGGGAAAGTCAGTGCCGTCCGACATAATGGGCTCCGTTCTGACCTCGACACTCAGGACGGTACCCCTCGGCGACATGCCGGGGAACAGCGAACGGCCCCACTGTGGTGGGGCCGTTGTGCTGTGTCCGGTACAGGCGCTTCAGCCGTGGTGGTGGCGCTCGGGGTACCACCATCCGCAGATCGCGCAGTAGAAGGTCTCCCAGCCGCGCCGCATCAGTCGGCCCTCCGTTCCGGCCGGGCCGGTTCGGCGGCCTGCCGGCCGTGCGGGTAGATCGTGGTCGCTGCCCCTCCGGCCCACTTCTCCACCACCGGTGTAGTTGTAGCTGTAGCCGCGTGACCTGCGGAACTACACCCCTCCTTGTCGTCGGGAAGGGGCGGGGGAGGGGGCGGCAGGTCGGCCGTGCGGATGCCGGTGGACACACGCCCGCCGACCCGGACCGAGGCCGTGACGGGGACGCCGAGTTCGTCGGCGGCGGCCCGCACGTCCTCGGTGCTCCACTCCTCCCCGAGCGCCTCGGTGAGGGCGGCGGCGAGCGCGGACAGGTGCACACCCCGGGCGCCGCCGACCGCGTCGTGCGCGATCCGCAGCCACTGGTCGGGGTCGAACACCTCCGGCTCCGGCTCGGTGTCCGCGGAGTCCGGCTCGGGGGCGGCGGCCCAGGCGGCGGCGCACCAGGCGGCGGCGGCCGGGAGCGGCAGCCACGGCAGGTGCTCGGCGGTGGTCCACACCCCGAGCGCGGCCGCTCCCCCGCATCCGGCTACCCGGGACGCCGCGGCCCGCGGCCCGTCGGCGGTGATCCAGCGGCCGTACCGGCCGAGCAGCACGCCGGACCCGGCGGTGATGCGGGCGGCCATCAGTGGCCCCCCGTCAGCAGCGCACCGAGGGCGTTCACCCCGGCCCCGGCCCAGCCCGCGATCCATCCGGCCCACCCGGCCGACAGCCCGAGGCAGACCCCGGCGAGGATGCCCAGGGCGATTAGCCAGGACCGGGCCCGGCGGGAGAGGACCAGAGCGACGAGGTAGACGACGGCCAGCACGATGACGACGGCGTGCCCGCCGTCCGTGAGACCGGCCCGGCCGGTGCGGGTGACATCGGGGGTGCCGCCGCCGACGCCGTAGACCAGGGCGAGGTCGCCGGCGGCGTTGGAGCCCCACAGGGCGACGGCAGCGGCGCCGCCG
Source organism: Streptomyces sp. YIM 98790 (assembly GCF_011421595.1). Taxonomy (GTDB): domain Bacteria; phylum Actinomycetota; class Actinomycetes; order Streptomycetales; family Streptomycetaceae; genus Streptomyces. The sequence continues at coordinate 17,844 of NZ_WTLH01000006.1, forward strand.
AGGAGCCCGCCGACGGTGACGATCAGCAGAGTGCCGAAGACCAGCGCGCAGAAGAACGGCAGGATGCGGGCCCACTTGAAGCGGGCGCGCATGAACCACCAGGTGAGGACAGCGGCGAGGATGGCGAGTCCGACGGTCAGGCCGCCGAGAGTGACGTTCACGAGGATGCCCCTACGGGAGTACGGCCGCCACACCGGCGGCGAGCAGGAGGATGAAGACGGTCGTGGCGAGGACGGGCGCGACGGCGGTGCGCTCCACGGCGGCCAGGGCCAGCAGCCCGGCCGCCGCGGTCAGCGCCCACCCGAGGGCGGGCCACACGGGCTACCGCCCGGCGAGGGCCGCGCGCTTGACGCGCCGGCCGTAGGAGTCCGAGGCGCCCAGCCGGGAGCCGATCGCGGTTCCGGTCAGTTCCGGCTCCCGCTCCAGCCAGTTCCGGGCGCGCTCGACGTGCGCGCGGAAGCGGGTGTCTTCGCTCGGCTCGGACTCGGCATCGCCGCCGCCGGGGCCGCTTCTGGTTCCGCCGGTTCCGCCGGGCGGTTCCGCCGGTTCCGGGCGCGGTTCCGGTACGGTCCGGGCCGGAACCGCGGATGGGGAAACGGGCTGGCCGGGGGCGGTTCCGCCGAAGCCCGGGGGCAGTTCCGGCAGGGGCGCGAACTCGCCGAGCACCGGCACCCGCTCACGCTCCAGCCGCACCGCCGGAGCCTCGGCCGGGGCGACGACGGGCAGCAGCCGCGCCCCGGGCGGAACCAGCGGAACCGGCCGCGGTTCCGCCGGCCCGGGCACCGGCCGCCCGGCGGTTCCGGCCGGACCATCCCGCAGGGCGTGGACGCGCCACAGCACCAGCGGAGCGATAGCGGACACGGCGGTGACCAGATGCCAGGTCACCGGCAGCAGCCCGGCCGCCACCAAGTGAGCCGCCGCGTTCACGCCGATCATGGCCAGCACCACCGCGAACACGTCCCGGTGCGCGCGCAGCGCCCGGACGGCGTAGATGTCCAGCGCCGCCGGCACCCCCGCCGCCACGACGGGGCCGAAACCGCACGCACGGGCGAGCTGGTACTCCGCCGACGCCGTGACCACGATCGCCGCACCGAGGGCCGCCCAGCCCAGCACATCCCGCCTCACCGGCCCTCACCCCCGGCGGCGTCCAGGACCGCGGCCAGCACCGCCGCCGCCCCGCGCAGCCGCCGGGCGTGCACGGTCAGCGCGTCCGCCAGCTCCAGCAGGGCGGCCGGGTCGTAGAACGACATCGCCTCGTCCAGCTCGACCGACATCAGCGGCCCGCGCGGCATCCGCTCGGCGAACGGGTACGCCAGCAGCTCGAACCCCAGGATGTGGCGCCCGCGGAACTCCATGACGGTCTCCGCCCCGGCGTGCTCGATGTCCCCCCGGACGGTTCCGTCGACGTGCTCACCCAGGCACCAGGCCGGTTCCGGCACCGTCACCGGCCCGAAGTCGATGGTGTGCACGGTGACCGTGCGATGCTCCCTCACCGCGCACCCCCGGCGTTGATCCGGTCCAGGGCGGCCAGCAGCCACACGGCGAACGCCTGCGGGTCACCGGTCTCGGCGACGATCTCCTCCGCCTGGCGCAGCACCCGGGCGACGTCCGGCGCCGCGCTCTCTGCGACCTTGCGCAGCAGCTCGCACGCCGCCCACGCCGAGATGCCGTGCGGAGTGTCGACGTAGACCAGGCGGCAGCCGGCGGACACCATCCGGGGGACGTAGACCAGCAGCAGCGCCATGGCCGCGCCCTCGGTGCCCTGCCGCGGGTCGTAGGCGACGCGGATCTTGTCGCCGTAGTCCCGGTGGACCAGGTGCACGCCCGGGTCGAGTTCGGCCCGCTCGATCAGGACCGGCACGGGGCCGGCGGCGGAGCCTCTGGCGGGGTTGTCAGGTGCGGGTACGGTGGTGCTCACGGTGGGACTCCTTGCTTGCGAAGGGTCCGGCCCAGGCCCCGGGCGGTGGTGCTACACCGGTTCGGGGCCGCTTCGTTCGTGAGCCTGTCAGTACGGATTCCGTACACATCAGGTTCGGATGGGCCGGGATATTGCGGGATACGCCGAGAGGCGTTTTCGCTGGTCAACCGGCCTGTACCGACGTTCTTACTGGTCAGTGAGGCGCCTGATCAAAACAGAAGGTTGCAGGTTCGAATCCTGCCNGGCCGCTTCGTTCGTGAGCCTGTCAGTACGGATTCCGTACACATCAGGTTCGGATGGGCCGGGATATTGCGGGATACGCCGAGAGGCGTTTTCGCTGGTCAACCGGCCTGTACCGACGTTCTTACTGGTCAGTGAGGCGCCTGATCAAAACAGAAGGTTGCAGGTTCGAATCCTGCCGAGCGCGCACGACACAACCGAAGAACGCTGGTCACAGGCCAGATCGCCACTGCTCGCCCCGGATGCCGGAGGCGGGCAGTACGCATGTTGTGCACACATCGGCCGGACCGGATCAGCAGCGGTGCCCGTGTCCCGCTCCCCCTGGTCCGGCTCCGGCTCCGGCCTGCGGGTGCCCGGCGTCCCGGTCACCTCGTCCAACCGGTCCCGCACCCGTCCAGGTCCTCCTCACCGAGGCGTGCCCGCTCGTCACGACGGTCGCGGCCGTCGGGGACGTGGCGGGCTTTGAGTTCGGTGACCAGGAAGGCCGGGGCGACGGCGGCGGGCAGGGGCGGGGTTGGGCCGGATGGGGGCGGTGCGGGCGCGGCCGGGCGGTGGCCGCCGGTGTCCGCCGGGCGATTGTCAGTGACGGATGTCACGCTGAAGGCCAGTGAGAGATCCGCGAAGGGAATCGCCATGATCACTACCGATTTCGTCACCGGCTCGCCGAGCTGGATCGATCTCGGGGCGCCCGATGTCCGGAGTGCGGCGGCCTTCTACCGGGCCGTCTTCGGCTGGGAGTACCAGCCCTTCGGTGAGGAGGCGGACGGGTACGGCGCCTTTGTCCAGGACGGCAGGACGGTGGCGGCCGTCGGAAAGCTGACCGAGGAAGGCGCCCGCCCGGCCTGGATGATCTATTTCCACAGCCCGGACGTGGAGGCCACCACACGGGCGGTGCAGGAGGCCGGGGGCACGGTGCGGGTGCCTCCGATGGATGCCGAGGGCTGGGCCAGGCTGGCGCAGTTCACCGACCCGCAGGGCGGCCAGTTCGCGGCCTGGGAGCCGGTCAAGAGCGGGGGCCTGGAGGCGGTGGACCAGCCCGGCACGCTCTGCTGGATCGAGCTGATGACCACCGACGCCGGGGCCGCCAAGCAGTTCTACCGCCGGCTCTTCGGCTTCGAGTACACGGATGTGCCGCTGCCCGGCGGCATGGAGGGGTCGTACGGGCTGGTCGCCACCGAGGGCGGCGGCGAGGAGCGGCAGCTCGGCGGGGTGATGGAAATGCCGGCCGATGCCCTCTCCTGGGCCGGCGGCCCCTACTGGCACCCGGTCTTCGCCGTGGAGGACTGCGACGCCGCCGCGGCCCGGGTGACGGGGAACGGCGGCACTCTCCAGATGGGCCCGGAGGACATGGAGGGCGTCGGCCGGACGGCCGTCTGTGTCGACCCGTCCGGGGCCGATTTCGTCCTGCTCCAGCCGGCTCCGCCCTCCTGAGCCGCCGCCCCCCGGCCGCCGGAGCCGCCGGGGCGGCGGGCGGCGGCCGGGGCGGGGCCGTGGTCAGGCGGGGGTGCCGGGGATCAGACGGTGCAGGACCGGGCCGGCCAGGGGGAGGTCGGTCAGGCCGCCGCCCTCGGCCAGCGGGCCGGTGAGCAGGGTCGTGCTGACCGGCGGGAAGTCCGCGAGCTGGGTGCCTGCGGAGTTGTCCAGCGGATCGCTGCCGGTGCCCGCCATGGGGTTGAGCGGAAGCGTCTTGAGCGGGCCGAGGGAGTAGCCGATCGCGGTCAGCGGACCGGGCGGGGGAGCCCCGCCGCCGGTGTCGGCCTGGGCGGGGGCGGCGGCCGTGCCCAGGGCGGCGCCCAGGGCGGAGAGCGTGAGCGAGGTGCGCAGCAGCGCGGGGGAGCGGCGGCGTGCCGGACGGGCGGCGTGCCGGGCCCGCCCGGCGCGCCGGGCGGCGGGGGAACCGGAGGACGTGGTCCGGGAAGTGCTGCGGGGCATGGGCGGCCTGTCGGTTCGGGGGCATACGGTCCGAATGCGCAGAGTAGTGGAGTGGTTGCGCGGCGATCCGGTGCTTTGCGGGAACATTCACCCGGTCGGCGTACCGGCACCGGTGCCCCGCGGGGCCGCGGCGGCTCCGGCCGCGGTGGCGGCGATATTGCGGGCCATGCCGCCGAACACCAGGTGATGCCAGGGGGAGACGGCCCACCAGTAGAGGTGCCCGGCCAGCCCGTGCGGGTGGAACAGCGCGCGCTGCCGGTAGACGGTGCGGCCGTCCTCCGACCGGCCGGTGCCCATCTCCAGCCAGGCCAGGCCGGGCAGCCGCATCTCGGCCCGCAGCCGCAGCAGTCTCCCCGGGTCGACCTCCTCCACCCGCCAGAAGTCCAGCGAGTCCCCCACCCGCAGCCGGGCGGGGTCCCGCCGGCCGCGGCGCAGCCCCACCCCGCCGGAGAGCCGGTCCAGCCAGCCCCGGGCGGCCCAGGCGGCGGGCAGCGAGTACCAGCCGTTCTCCCCGCCGATGGACTCGATGATCCGCCACACCGCCTCCGGGGAAGCGTCCACCGTCCGCTCCCGGGTGTCGGAGTAGAGGCTGCCGCCGGCCCAGTCGGGGTCGGTGGGGAGCGGGTCGCTGGGCGCCCCGGGGGTGGCGGCCGACGACCAGCGGGTGGCCACCTCGCCGTCGCCGATCCGCTTGAGGGCCAGCCGCAGCGCCGCGTCGAAGCCGGTCGGGCCCTGCGGCGGGTCGGGGAGCCAGCGGGTGAGGTCGTGCTCCCGGCACACCACCTCGTGGCGCAGCGACTCGACCAGCGGGCGGGCCAGCGGGCCGGGCAGCGGGGTGACGATCCCGATCCAGAGGCTGGACAGCCGCGGGCTGAGCACGCCCACCGGCACGATCAGCCGCGGCGGCAGCCCGGCCACGGCGGCGTAGCGCCGCATCATGTCCTGGTAGGTGAGGACGTCGGGCCCGCCGATGTCGAAGGTCCGGCTGACGTCCGGCGGCAGGGTGGCGCAGCCGGCCAGGATGCGCAGCACATCCCGGACGGCGATCGGCTGCACCCGGGTGCGCACCCAGCGCGGGGTGACCATGACCGGGAGCCGTTCGGTCAGGTGGCGCAGCATTTCGAAGGAGGCCGAGCCGGAGCCGATCACCACGGCGGCGCGGAGCACGGCGGTGGGCACCCCGGACGCCAGCAGGATGCGCCCGACCTCGGCGCGGGAGCGCAGGTGCGGGGAGAGTTCCCGCTCCGGTACGCCCTCCGGGGTGAGTCCGCCGAGATAGACGATGCGGCCGGTTCCGGCGTCCCGGGCGGCGGCGCCGAACAGGCGTGCGGCCCGGCGGTCGGTCTCCTCGAAGTCCGGGCCGGAGCCGAGCGCGTGCACCAGGTAGTAGGCCACGTCCGTACCGTCCAGGGCGCGCCGCAGGGAGCCGTGGTCGGTGACGTCGCCGCGCACCACTTCCACCTGTGCCGACCAGGGGTGGTCGCGCAGCTTGGCCGGGGTGCGGGCCAGGCAGCGGACGGTGTGGCCGGCCGCCAGCAGTTCCGGGACGAGCCGTCCGCCGAGGTAACCGCTGGCACCGGTGACCAGAATCCGCAGTGGCTGTCCGGCGCCGGCACCCGGGGGCGGCGACGGCCGGGCGGCGGGCGACGGCGCCGGCGACGGCGCCGGCGGTGGCGGTGCGGGGGTGGGCATGAGGCCATGCTGGGCCGCCCCGGGGCGTCCTGCCACCCAGGGACCGTCCACGGTCCGCGGGGCGGGGGCCGGTCCGCCCGGACGGCCCCGGGGTGCCGGGAGGGAGCGGTGTTCGCTAAGGTCCGCAGGCATGGTGCAGAACCCCCACACTCCCCAGCGCCCGCAGGATGCCGATGCGGCGGGCAGCACGCAGATGTTCCGGGCATTCGTCGACGACCAGCCGGCACGTGACCGGGCCTCCGGCCGGTCAGGGATGCGCGCCGGGGTGGTCCTCGGCGTGATCCTGGGCGTCCTGGTGCTGGCCGCGGTCGGCTGGCTCGCGCTCGGCTGAGCGCGGGCGGCCGGGGCCGCACACCGTCACCGTGCGGGGCGCGCGCCCGCGGGGCGCCGCAGGGACGTCCTGGGTGTCCCAGGAACTCGGGCAGGTCACAGGAGATCGCAGGAAGGCCGCAGGCAGCAGCAGAAAACGGCAGGCAGCGGCCGGGAGCCGCGGGAAGCCGTCGCGGGGCGGTCGAGTGGAGCCCGGCCGGCCCGGCCGACGGGAATTCGCGGATGTTCACGGTCCGCGGAGCGCTCTGAGTCCCGGGCCGGGGCCCGGCCCGGGACCTTCACTCCTCGGCCGTCAGGCCCTCGCGCAGTTGCGCCAGCGTACGGGTGAGCAGCCGGGAGACGTGCATCTGGGAGATGCCGACCTCCTCGCCGATCTGGGACTGGGTCATGTTCCCGAAGAAGCGCAGCATGATGATGCGGCGCTCCCGGGCCGGCAGCCGGGCCAGCAAGGGCTTGAGGGACTCCCGGTACTCCACGCCCTCCAGGGCGCCGTCCTCGTAGCCCAGCCGGTCGGCGAGCGATCCCTCGCCGCCTTCCTCCTCGGGGGTCGGGGAATCCAGCGAGGAGGCCGTGTAGGCGTTCCCGACGGCCAGGCCGTCGACCACCTCGTCCTCGGACACGCCCAGGCAGGCCGCCAGTTCGGCGACGGTCGGCGAGCGGTCCAGCCGCTGGGAGAGTTCGTCGCTGGCCTTGGTCAGGGCCAGCCGCAGCTCCTGCAGGCGGCGCGGCACCCGCACCGACCACGAGGTGTCGCGGAAGAAGCGCTTGATCTCGCCGACCACGGTCGGCATGGCGAAGGTCGGGAACTCCACGCCGCGTTCGCAGTCGAACCGGTCGATGGCCTTGATCAGGCCGATGGTGCCGACCTGGACGATGTCCTCCATCGGCTCGTTCCGGCTGCGGAAGCGCGCCGCGGCGTAGCGGACGAGCGGGAGGTTCAGCTCGATGAGGGTGTCCCGGACGTAGGAGCGCTCCGGGCTGTCCGGGTCCAGCTCGGCCAGCCGCTGGAAGAGCGAGCGGGACAGGGTGCGGGTGTCGAGGCTGTCGGCGGATGTGCCGGAACTGGCAGCTCCGGCGACGCCGGCGGGGCTGGCGGGACGGTCATGACTGCTGTCGGAACGGTCAAAGTGAGCCGCGCCGGTCGATTCGTCGGCCGGGATGTCCGCGGGTGCCTGGGGTGCGGGGATCAGCGGCACCTGGGGCGTGTCGGGTGTGGTGAGCACCTTGGAGCTGTCCAGTTCGACGGACATGCCACCCCCTTGGGTTCGTGGATGGGTCGCAGCGGCGCTCTCCGAGCCGAGAAGTGCGTCGCCCTCTCGTGAATACCGGAGCTGACGCCGCGGCAAACGCGGTTCTAGCAGAATGTCACAGGTCGTCAACGCGATGTAGCGCCTTGTCGACAAAACGCGCGAGCTCAGCGGCTGGTTCCCGGGGATTGTGTCCTGCGCAGGAGTTAAGCGTCGATCGTATTTCCGGCGCGCAACCGGGCGAAGCTGCGCGTCAGCAGTCGCGAGACATGCATCTGGCTCAGCCCCAGTTCCAGACTGATCTGGCTCTGCGTCAGATTGCGGTAGTAACGGAGCAAAAGAATGCGCTGCTCGCGCTCGGGGAGCTGCACCAGCAGATGCCGCACCAGCGCCCGGTGCTCCACCCCGGTCAGTTCCGGGTCCTCGTAGCCCAGCCGGTCGACCAGCCCCGGGGTGGCGTCCTCGCGGTCCTGGACGGCCTCCAGCGAGGAGACCCGGTAGGCGCGGCCCGCCTCCAGGCCGGCCAGCACCTCCTCCTCCGGGATCTCCAGCCGCTCGGCGATCTCCGCCGTGGTCGGGGTGCGCCCCAGCGACAGGGTCAGGTCCTCGGTCGCGCCGTGCACCTGAATCCAGGTCTCGTGCAGCCGCCGCGGCACGTGCACGGCGCGCACGTTGTCCCGGAAGTAGCGGCGGATCTCCCCGATGATCGTGGGCATGGCGAAGGTGGGGAACTGCACCCCCCGCGAGGTGTCGAAGCGGTCGATGGCGTGGATCAGCCCGATGGTGCCCACCTGGACCACGTCCTCCAGGGGCTCGTTGCGGCTGCGGAAGCGCAGCGCCACATAGTGCACCAGCGGCAGATTCGCCTCGATCAGGGCGCCGCGCACCCGGCCGTGCTCGGCGGTACCCGGCTCCAGCGCGGTCAGCCGTTCGAAGAGGGCCTGGGTCAGGGCACGCGCCCGGGCGCCCCGGGTCCTGCGGTCGTGCTCACGGCTGTCGGCATGGCACTCGCTCTCCGCCACGCGCCTACCGCCCCTCCGCCACCTCGGTCCGGCGAACCGCCGCAAGTGGAAGCATCGAAATCGCCCGATGAAAGAATCAGGTGAATTGACCCGGAATACATGCAAAAGATTGCAGAGCGGTCATAGCATCACAAGACATGTCCAGCCGTGCAAGCACCGCCCCGGCCCGTGTTGTTCGGCCCCAAGCCGCTCCGCCCGGCCCGCACCGTCTCCCGGCGGCCCGTCCGGCCTGCGCGGACCGGGCCGCTGCCGATCGGCTACTGGACCAGCGCGGTCATGAAGTCGCCGACGCCCTTCGCCGCGTTGGAGACCCCCTGGAAACCGAGATGGACGATCTCGGCCGCCCGGTCCGGAGAGTTGATGATCGTGTACAGCACGAAAACGACCAGGATATAGAGCGTGATCTTCTTGGCCTGGGCCATCTTCGTGCGCCTCCCCCTCGATGCCTCGCGCTTCCGGCGGCTGCCGGGTGAGTCTAACGAGAAGCCAGGGATATTTGACTTCCGTCATACATTTCCGTCGGCGCACCGGGCCGTAGGTCCCGGCAATACGGGACGTTCGGGTCTTTCCTCGTCAAGCACGTCGCCGGATGCTGGAAGAGCGTCCGGGGCGGCGGGGATGTCCCCCCTGTACCCGCCCCCCGGACCGGTCTCCACCCGGGTCGACGGCGACCGATGACCGGTGGAGGGAACACGGACAGGGGCCGGACCCGCAAAAGGTCCGGCCCCTGTCCGTGTTCACCGGCGGTAGCGGAGGGATTTGAACCCTCGGTGGAGTTGCCCCCACACTCGCTTTCGAGGCGAGCTCCTTAGGCCGCTCGGACACGCTACCGGGAGAGAGCTTAGCCCACGTCCCGGCCGGGGCCGAAATCGGTATCCGCGCGGGGGGCTGCGGCGGGCGGCGCACGGCCCCCGTCGCCGGGCGAGGGGCAGGCCCGGGCGCGGCGGGGGTCAGGGGCGGCGGTGCGGGCCGAAGAAGTCGGTGAGCAGGCGGCCGCAGTCCGCGGCGAGCACGCCCGGGATCACCTCCGGCCGGTGGTTCAGCCGGCGGTCCCGGAGCACGTCCCACAGCGAGCCCGCCGCGCCCGCCTTGGGGTCCACCGCGCCGTAGACCACCCGGTCGACCCGGGAGAGCACCGCGGCGCCGGCGCACATGGTGCACGGTTCCAGGGTGACCACCAGGGTGCACCCGGACAGCCGCCACTCGCCGCGCGCCCGGGCGGCGGCGCGCAGCGCCAGCATCTCGGCATGGGCGGTCGGGTCCCCGGTGGCCTCGCGTTCGTTGCGGCCGGCCGCGAGGACCCGGCCGTCCGGGCCGCCGGGGCCGAGGAGCACCGCGCCCACCGGTACGTCACCCGTACCGGTGGCTGCGGCGGCCTCGGCCAGGGCGCGCCGCATGGCGGGCACCCACGGATCGCGCAGCGGGTCGGGCACCGGCCCGGCAGCCGGCTCGCGCGGGGATTCGTCGGCGGGGAGGGGCGGGGTGCCGGGCACCGGCAGCCGGTCTGCCGGTGCGGTCAACGGACGGCTTCCAGGACCTCGGCACAGCCCAGCGCGTCGGCGACCTCGCCGAGCGCGTTCTCCGGGGTGAGGGCCAGCACCGCGCCGGCCGAGATGCCGAAGTCCTCCATGAGTTCCGGGTCACCGACCGGGCCCGGCGGGACCGCCTCGGCGGCGTCCGGCTCGTCGTCGAGCCCGCCGGCGGTCTCCTCCTCCGTCACCTCCAGATCCGTGTACGCCTCCAGGTCCGGGGAGCTCTGCGGCTCCCGGCCCAGCAGTTCGTCACTGAGCAGGATCTCGCCGTACGCGCTGCGCATGGCCCGGGCCGCGTCCGAGACGAACACCCGGGGGTCGTCCTCACCGTCCACCCGGACGATGCCGAACCACACGCCTTCCTGCTCCATGCAGACGAGCACGGGCTCGTCGTCCACCGAGGCCGCGCGGGCCAGCTCGGCCAGCTCGTCCAGGCTCTCCACATCGTCGAGCTCAGTGTCACGCGCTTCCCAACCGTCTTCGGTCCGCGCGAGCAGTGCGGTGAAGTACACCTCGACTCTCCCCACTCGGTTCGGCAGTGCCTTCTCTGGTTGCCTTCTGGCATCGTGACAGAAAAGGCCAGTCCTGTCGGGTAACTCAAAGCTTCATTTCTGCGCCGGGCGCCCCCGCGGCCTGCGTGCGGAGATCTCCCGGCCGGGCACGCCCGCGGCGCGCCGTCACCAGGGTATTCAGGGGCGTTGCTCAGGATTGCCCAGGAGCCGTCCAGCGGAAAGTGCGCATCCGGTGGTGCTGCCGCAGCCGGGCGATCCGGGCCCGGCGCGGCTGCACCCGGTCGCGCAGCGCCTGGGCCTCCTGGAGCTCGCGGAGGAACTCGGCGCGGCGGCGCCGGCGGGCGGCATCCGGTTCCTCGGGATGGCCGGGACGCGGCATGCCCGTGAACCCTCCTTCCTCCCCGCGTCTCTTCTTCGCCTCCTGCACGCGGCTGCTTCACCAGCCTCTTCGTCTACTCTCGCCCCGCTGTGCGACCGCGTCCAGCGGTGTGCGCCGCCCGGCTGCCGCCCCTGGCACGGACGCACAGACCCGCACGCCGCCGGGGTGCCGGAGCTGTTCGCTACTGTCGGAGCATGCGCATCCATGTCGTCGACCACCCGCTGGTGGCGCACAAGCTGACCACGCTGCGCGATGAGCGCACCGACTCCCCCACCTTCCGGCGGCTGGCCGATGAACTGGTGACTCTGCTGGCCTACGAGGCCACCCGGGACGTCCGCACCGAGGTGGTGGACATCCGCACCCCGGTGGCGGGGACCACGGGGGTACGGCTGTCCCGGCCGCGCCCCATGGTGGTGCCGATCATCCGGGCCGGGCTGGGCATGCTGGACGGCATGGTCCGGCTGCTGCCCACCGCCGAGGTCGGCTTCCTGGGCATGATCCGGGACGAGTCCACCCTCCAGGCCTCGACCTACGCCAACCGGCTGCCGGAGGACCTCTCCGGGCGGCAGGTGTATGTGCTGGACCCGATGCTGGCCACCGGCGGCACGCTGGTGACCGCCATCCGCGAGCTGATGCGGCGCGGGGCGGACGACGTGACCGCGGTGTGTCTGCTGGCGGCGCCGGAGGGGGTGGAGGTGCTGGAGCGCGATCTGGCCGGCGCGCCGGTCACGGTGGTGACCGCGGCCGTCGACGAGCGGCTGAACGAGCACGGTTTCATCGTGCCGGGTCTCGGCGATGCCGGGGACCGGATGTACGGGGTGGTCTGAGCGCCCCGGGCCGGGGGCCGGCGCGGACGGGCTGCGGGGCGGCCCGGGGCGCTGCGGCCACGCCCCGGGGCGGTTCCGGGGCGCGTGTGCCGGCCGCGCCCGGATGGCACCGGCTGCCCCGGCGCGGGTCAGCAGCCGGTGGCGGCCTTCTCGGCCTCGGCGGCCAGCGCGGTGATCACGGCATCGGCCTGGGCCGGCGGGGCCAGTTCCTCGAAGGCGTTCCCGAGCACGAGGTCCACTGCCAAGGGGCCGTCCCCGGCGGCCGGCTCCCCGGCGGCCGGCTCCCCGGTGGCCGAGGGCGGCACCAGCGGCTCGCCCACTCTGGTCTCCGGCTCGGCCAGATGGGCGCCGAGCACGGCCAGCACGCCCTTGTCCTCCGCCTGCGCCGAGCCCACCAGCAGCCCGGCGGCCCGCACCTTGCCGTCCAGGTCGGCGGGGGCGTTGTCCACCACGCCGATGACGAAGCCCCGCTCGGCCAGGGCGTCGGCGGTGGACTGGGCCAGGCCGGAGCGGGTGGTGGCGTTGTAGACGTTCACCGTGATGGTCTCCGGCTCGGGCGGCGCGGCCGGCTTGGCATCGTCCTGTCCGGCCGGGCAGCTCGTGTTCCCGGGGCTGCCGTTGCCGTCGCGCTCTCCGGCCTCGGCCGGCTTCCCGGAGTCGCCGAAGCCGAGGATGCCGGTGAGCTGGAGCGTGCCGAAGCCCAGGCCGGCGAGCACCACCAGCGTGCCGAACACGGCCAGCACCTTCCGGCCGCGCCGCTTGGGCTGGACCATCCGCGGATAGCGGTTGCCCGTGATGCGGTACTTCCCGCCCATGCCCGGCGGGGTCAGCATGCTCATGGGCGCAGCGTAGTGGCGTACCGCGGTCCCGCCTACGAGATGATCAGCTGAAAGTGGGAGATGCAGCCCAAACGGGGCAGAGACTTGATCGTTCCGTGCTCTGGGCGGCCGGCCGGGCCGTTCCGGGGCCTGCGGGAACGTGGCGGTGGCCGCGGGTGATGCGGGAACGTGCGGAAGCTGCGGGGTCAGTCGAGTTCGAGGACGCGGGCGTGCAGTACCTGTCGCTGCTGGAGCGCGGCACGCACCGCCCGGTGCAGCCCGTCCTCCAGGTACAGGTCACCCCGCCACTTCACGACATGGGCGAAGAGATCGCCGTAGAAGGTGGAATCCTCGGCGAGCAGGGTTTCCAGGTCGAGCTGCCCCTTGGTGGTCACGAGCTGGTCCAGGCGCACAGGCCGCGGTGCGACGTCTGCCCACTGCCGGGACGTCTCCCGGCCATGGTCAGGGTACGGCCGCCCATTTCCGATGCGCTTGAAGATCACAGTGAGAGCCTACCGGTCGGGTGCCTTCTCCCGCAGCCTTGCGCCGAGGACGCGATCTTCGCATCCGGGGGCATGCGGGGATCAAGCGGACGGACTGATCGGGAGCTCTCCGGCGGGGCGGCCGGTATCGCGACCTGACGCGCCGGCGGCGTGCGCCGGGTGCGCGGAGCGTACGCCCCACGCACCCGGCGAGCGGTCACCCGGCGATGGTCAGGGACCGGGGTCAGGCGGCGTCGGCGTGGCCGTGGCCGTCGTGGAGGCCGCCCTGGGCGGCGGTCTCCGGATCGGCCGGTCCGGCGGCCGGCACCTCCTGGCCCAGCGAGTCGGTGCTCCAGGCGTAGATCCCCACCAGGTACGCGATCACGTCGACATTGGTCTCGAACGCGGCCATGTTGATGTTGTCGATGTCATCGCACTCGGCGTGGTAGCAGACGTCGTAGGCCACTCCGGCCTCGCCGCCCCACAGTTCGACCTGGGCCTCGGTCTTGAGACCCTCGGCGCCGGTGAAGGTGCCGCCGGAGGGGATGCCCACCTCGATGAACGGTCCGTAGTCGCTGCGTCCGCTGAACGCGGTCGGACGCGGGTGCTTGCCCTTGCCGTCCAGGAAGGTGTTGATGGCGTACTCGATCTGGGCCGATCCCTCCGGGCCGGGGTCGGACTGGCCCTCGGAGCCGTCGCCGTCGTAGACGAAGATGCCGTAGTTGGGCGAGGCGATCATGTCGAAGTTGAGGTAGAGGGCGATGGCCTCGCGCTCCTCCTCGGTCAGCTCGGACACGTAGTGCTCGGCGCCGAGCAGGCCGAACTCCTCGGCCGACCAGAGCGCGAAGCGCACCTTGTTGGGCGCCTTGCCGTGCCGGTCGGCCTTGGCGAGCTGGAGGGCGGTCTCCAGCACGCCGCCGGAGCCGGAGGCGTTGTCGTTGATCCCCGGGCCCTCCGGCACGGAGTCCAGGTGGGCGCCGACCATCACCACGTTGTCCGGGTCACCGCCGGGGGTCTCGGCGATGACGTTGGGGGTGGTGCGGGTCTCGCGGAGTTCGCGCAGCTCCAGCGCCACCGTGACCTCGCCCTCGGCCAGGCCGGCGGCGAGCGCCTCGCCCTCCTCCTGGGTGATGCCACCGGTGGGCAGCGCGGTCTCCTCCGGGCCGCCCAGGGTGCCGTTGAGCGGGCCCTCGGTGTTGTTGTAGACGATGGCGGCCACCGCGCCGGCCGCGGCGGCGTTCTGCTGCTTGAGGGCGAAGGTGCAGCCGCCGCGCTTGATCAGTGCGATGCGGCCGGTGAAGTCGCCGTCCGCGAAGTCCTCGGGCTCGCAGCCGTTGGTGTCGTCCTCGTCGACGGGGGTGGCGGCCAGTTGGCCCTCGATGCCGCCGACCGGGGTGCTGGCGGTGTAGGACATGGCGATGATCTCGATGTCCCGTTCGGCCGGGGTGAGCTGTCGCAGGGACTCGGCGAGGGTCTCGCGGTACTCGAAGTCGAAGTACTGGTAGGTGACGTCGTAGCCGGCGGCCTCCAGCAGCCGGCCGGCGTACTCGGCGGAGGCATCGTGACCGGGCGCGCCGGCGGCGCGGTTGCCGCCGTGCTCGTCGGCCATCGCCTGCCATGCGTACAGGTGGCGCATGGTGTTCTCGGCGCTGGTGCGCTTCACCAGCTTCCGGGCCAGCTGCCGCCCCTTGTCCTTGTCCTTCTTGTGGTGGGCGGCGGATGCGGCGGTGGTGGTGACGGTGCCGGTGTCGGCATGGGCGGCGGTGGAGGTCACCAGAGCGGGGGTGGCCACGGCGAGCACGGCGATCGCCGCCAGCGCACCGCGGGACCTCATCGGCGGTCGTGTCACACGGATTCCCACAGGGGCAGGTCCTTCCGAGGAATACGGCGGGGACAGTTGAACGACACATCGCGTCCGGGTTGCGGACGCAGTGGAGGGGAAAGTACCGGCATCCGGTCATCTGGGGAACGTGTGGGACACGTGTCATTGATGATTAGCCTGATTAATGCGAAGAATAAGCCGGTTGGGTTCACTTCATGCCCGCCCGCAACTGGTCCTCCCGATCCGCCGCCAAGTGGTCTGCCCGGCGGGACGCCGCACGGCTCTACTGGGCCCGGAAGCGGGCGGCGGTGCCGTCGCCCCGGGGTACGGAAGGGAACCGGAAGTGGCCGAACAGCCGGTGCGGCAGGGGGCGGTGTACGGGGTCGGGGCAATGGCACTGGCCGGGAGTTCGGCGGCGGTGCTGGCCGGGATCGCGGAGTATCCGGCGCTGGGCGGCCAGGCGCTGCGCTACGCCGGGGCGGCGGCCGTGCTGCTGCTCCTGCTGCGGCTGCGGCGCATCGGGCATCTGCGGCCCACCGGAAGGGAACTGGCCCGGCTCACGGTGGTGGCCGCCACCGGCCTGGCGGGGTTCAACGTCTGCTACGTGCAGGCGGTGCGCCATGCCGATCCGGCCAGCGTGGGGGCGGTGATCGGCGGGCTGCCGGTGGTGCTGGCGGTGCTGGACCCGCTGCTGCGGCGGCGGGCGCCGCGGCCCCGTCTGGTGGCGGCCGCCCTGGTGGTCTCGGGCGGTGTGGCGCTGACCCAGGGGCTGGGCGGCGGCAGCCCGGCCGGACTGGCCTGGGCGCTGGGCGCACTCGCCGGTGAGGTGGCGTTCTCCCTGGCGGCCCTGCCGCTGCTGCCGCGCTACGGGCCGCTGCGGGTGTCGGCGTACGCCTCGGTGCTGTCGGTGCCGCTGCTGCTGGGCGCGGCGCTGGCGTTCGACGGGCGCGGCGCGCTGCCGATGCCGACGGCGGGTCAGTTCGCCTCCTTCGTCTATCTGTCGGTGGCGGTGACGGCCCTGGCGTTCGTCCTCTGGTACGCGGCGGTGGCCCGGCTGGGCGCGGACCGCGCGGGGCTGTGCGCGGGGGTGGCACCGGCGAGTGCGGTGGCCGCGGCCTGGCTGCTGGGCACGGGGGCGCCCACCGCGGCGGATCTGGCGGGTGCCGCTCTGGTCGGTCTGGGCGTGACCGCCGGGCTGGCCGGTCCCCGGAGCCGCGGGCGCACCGGCACGGCACCGGTCCCCGCGAGGGGCTGAGCGCCGGCCCGGCGTGCTCACCGGGCGGGCGGCAGCACGCGGAAGCGCGGCGCCGGAGGAAGGGGAGAAAGGAAAAAAGGGGAGAAAAGAGAGAAAGGGGAGTCAGGCGGATTCGGGGCGGGAGCGGGACGGGCGGCGGGCCGGGGCCGGCGGGTGCGGCTCCGTCCGGGCCGGGACCGCCGCCGGGGGCAGCGCACGGGGCAGCAGGGGCAGGGCCCGCAGGGCCAGGGCCCAGCCGAGGCGGGTCTCCCCCGAGTCGGCGGCCCGGCCGGTGAGTTCGGAGATCCTGGCCACCCGGTTGAGCACGGTGTTGCGGTGGCAGTACAGCCGGGACGCCGAGGCGGTGGCGGAGCCGCCGGTGTCCAGCCACACCCGCAGCGTGTCGAGCAGCACCCGCCGCTCCGAGGTGCTGCGCAGCACCCCGCCGAGGTAGCGGTCCACCAGGCGTTCCGCCGTGTCCGGCTGTTCGCACAGCAGCGCCTCGGGCAGCCGTTCGTCCAGCGCGGCCACCTCGCCGCCCTCCGGGGGCAGGGTGCGCAGCGCGCGTTCGGCCAGCCGCAGCGCCCCGTCCGCCTGGGCGAGCCGCAGGATGACCGGGGAGATCCCGGCAGTGGCGCCCAGCCGGTCCCGCAGGATGCCGGAGAGCTGGTCCGGGTCGAGGCCGCCGAGCCGGATCAGCCCGGCGTTGACCCCCCAGGCGGGCGGGCCGGGCAGCCGGCCGGCGGCCCGGGGCCGCCAGAACGACCACACGCCGTGCGCCTCCAGCGCGGGCGCCGGATCGGTGGGCGCGGCCGGGTCCTGGGCCGCGGCCACCACCACGAAGCGGTCCTGCTCCGGGATGCCGAGCACGGCCGCCGCCGCCTTGGCGACCGTCGGGTCGGCGCCCCGCCCGTCCAGCAGCGCCTCGAACAGGGCACCGCGCCGGGTGTCCTCCTGCTGGTGCAGTTCGAGCTGGGTGAGCCGGTAGGACTCGCTCATGGCGGAGGAGTAGGTGTCGATGGTCTCCCAGACCACGCCGGCCACGTCCAGCGCGCGGTGCCCGGGCTCGACGGACCACTCGCGCAGCAGCTCGGTGATGGCTTCCCAGACCACCCGGCCGCCCCGCCGGTAGGCGCGCAGCACGGTCTCCAGCGGGACCTGCTGCACGGCGCGGCGGCGTCCGGTCTCGCGGGCGGCGGCCTCGAAGTCGCCGCGGCTGTCGGCGGGCATGTCGCCCAGTTCCCGGAGGGAGTGCAGCAGGTTCTGCCGGACCGTCTCGTGCAGATCCTCGGTGCTCACCGGATGCCCGGCGGCGTAGAGCGTGCTGTGCGCGTGGATGTCCGCGACCACCCGGGCCGCGAGCGTGTCGAGACGTCTCAGCAGCGCGGTGGCCAGCGCCGTGCGCAGCCGCTGACCGGCGTGATCCGTCCCGTCGCTCGCCATGGTCAGGAAGGTTAGGCGGATGCCGCGCCGCAGGCCGGGCGGACGGGACCGCTGCCCAGCAGGACGCCGGCCACCCTGTGCACCTGCACAGCCGCAGGGCGGGGGAGACGGCGGCGGGTCCGCGGCGCTAGCATGCGCGCTGGGCTACCGCTCAGTAATCAGTTCTGCGGGGCGGCGGCCCTCCGGCCCCGGTTCCCCGCACGCCCCGCACGCCCCGCACGACCCGCACGGAAGGTGCAGCCGTTGAGCGAACGCCGCAACATCCTCATCACCGGCGCGAGTTCCGGCCTCGGTGAACAGATGGCCCGGGAGTTCGCCGCCCGCGGCCGCAATCTGGCGCTCTGCGCCCGCCGCACCGACCGGCTCCAGGCGCTGCGCGCCGAACTGCTGGCCGCCCGCCCCGGCATCACCGTGGCCGTGCGCGCCCTGGACGTGAACGACCACCCGGCGGTCTTCGAGACGTTCCGCGCCCTCGCCGGCGACCTCGGCGGACGGCTGGACCGGGTGATCGTCAACGCCGGGCTGGGCAAGGGCAGGCCCATCGGCACCGGCGGTTTCCGCGCCAATCTGCAGACCGCCGAGACCAACTTCACCGCCGCGCTGGCCCAGTGCGAGGCGGCCATGGAGCACTTCCGGGAGCACCGGTCCGGCCACCTGGTGGTCATCTCCTCCGTCAGCGCGCTGCGCGGCCTGCCGCGCAGTTCCACCACCTATGCCGCGACCAAGGCCGGCCTGTCCGCGCTGGCCGAAGGCATCCGGGCGGAGATGCTCGCCACCGGCACGCCCGTCCGGGTCTCCGCCGTGCACCCCGGCTACATCGCCACCGACCTGAGTGAACGTGCCGCCCGCACCCCGCTGATGGTGCCGCTGGAGAAAGGGGTGCGCTCGATGGTCCGGGCCATCGAGCGGGAACGGGCTGACGCCCGGGTGCCGGCCTGGCCCTGGGTGCCGCTGGGCTTCCTGCTGCGCCGCATGCCGCTGCGGCTGGTCGCCCGGCTGGCCTGAGCCGGGGGCCGGGCCGGGCGGGCCGTGCCGGGCCGGCCCGAGGCAGGCGGGCGCGGGCCGGGGCGGGCCGGTCAGGAACTCCCCGTGCGCCCGGCACGTGTATCAGGCATGGTGATCCTCGGCCGGGCCCGTTCCGTACCGCGTGACGTACCGCGTGGCGTGGCGCGCGGCACCTGGCTCCGCCGGCTGCGTCCGCGGCTGCCCCGTACGCGACGGGGCCGGCGCCGGGCCCTGCGGCTGGCGGTGCTCGTCTGCTCGCTGGCGCTGCTGCCGTCCGCCTGGCTGTTCGCCACCACCGACGGCCAGCGCATCCGCACCCCGGCCGACGCCCCGGCCGCCCCGGTGGCCGTCGTCTTCGGCGCCGGACTGTGGGACGGCGAGCCCTCCCCCTACCTGGCCCACCGGCTGGACGCCGCGGCCCGGCTCTACCACGACGGGAAGGTGCGGGCCCTGCTGGTCACCGGGGACAACAGCGTGCACGGCTACAACGAGCCGGACGCCATGCGCGACTACCTCACCGGCCGGGGCGTCCCGGCAGACCGCATCGTCGCCGACTACGCCGGATTCGACACCTGGGACTCCTGCGCCCGCGCGCACGACGTGTTCGGCGTCCGCCGGGCCCTGCTGGTCTCGCAGGACTACCACATCCGACGCGCCCTCGCGCTGTGCCGGGCGGCCGGCATCGACGCCTGGGGCGTGGCCGTGCGCGAGCCGCGCGACAGCATCTGGCTCTACGGCTCGCTGCGCGAGGTGCCCGGCGCGGCCAAGGCCGCGTTCGAGGCGTTCTTCACTCCCTCCGCACGGTTCCCGGGGCCGCCGGAGACCAGCCTGGAGACGGCCCTCTCCGGCCCGGACCGGTAGGCCGCCCGGCCCCCGCACCGGCGGGCCGTTCAGCCGCTGCGCGCCGGGGTACCCGCGTGGAGCCGTGGAGTACCGGGCGTGCACGCACACCTGCGCACCGACACGGACGGCCGGGCGATCAGCGGGCTGAAGGGACGGTGGGGCCGATGCTGCAAGGGGTTGATGTGGGACGCCAGAACCTGGACTCGTACCGCGCCTGCGTCGGTGACGAGGTGGTGCAGGCACTGCGCACCCTGGCCGAGCCGCTGCGGGGGGCCCGGGTCCTGCATGTCAACGCCACCCCCTACGGCGGCGGTGTCGCCGAGATTCTGCGCTCCGAGGTGCCGCTGCTGCGGGACCTGGGACTGGCGGTGGACTGGAAGACCATCAGCCCCGGCGAGGAGAACGGATTCTTCAGGATCACCAAGGGCATCCACAACGCCCTCCAGGGCGACCCCCGGGGCCTGCAGGAGAAGGACTGGAACGTCTACCGGGAGACCTCGGCCCGGGTCGCCTCGTTCCTGCGGGACGAGTACGACGTGGTGATCGTGCACGACCCGCAGCCGCTCGCGCTGCCCCTGCTGCGCGGGCGCGGCGGCGCCCGCTGGGTGTGGCGCTGCCACATCGACAGCTCCGCGCCCAACTCCACGGTCTGGGAACGGCTCAGCCCCTACCTGGCCGAGTTCGACGCCGCGGTGTTCACCCTGGGCGCGTTCGTGCCGCCGCGGGTGCCGGTCGGCCGGGTGGAGATCATCCCGCCGGCCATCGACCCGCTCAGCCCGAAGAACATGCCGATCGACCGCTCCCTGGCCAAGGGGGTGCTGGACTGGATCGGGGTGGACACCGGGCGCCCGCTGCTGGTGCAGGTCTCCCGGTTCGACCGCTGGAAGGACCCGCTGGGCGTCATCGCCGCCTACCGGATCGTCAAACGGGAGATTCCCGAGGTGCAGCTCGCGCTGGTGGGCTCGATGGCGCTGGACGACCCGGAGGGCTGGGAGGTCTACCGGGAGATCAGCGTGTCCGACGCCGACGACCCGGACATGTTCCTCTTCACCAACCTCACCGGCGTGGGAAACATCGAGGTCAACGCCTTCCAGCGGCACGCGGACGTGGTGATCCAGAAGTCCATCCGGGAGGGCTTCGGCCTGGTGGTGTCCGAGGCGCTGTGGAAGGGCACCCCGGTGGTGGCCGGGCGGGCCGGCGGGATACCGCTCCAGCTCGGCGACGGAGTGGGCGGGCGCCTGGTGGACTCGGTGGAGGGGTGCGCCGAGGCCGTGCTGCGGTTCCTGGGCGACCGGGCGTCGGCCAGGTCGCTGGCCTCCGAGGGCACCGAGCTGGTCCGGGGGCGGTTCCTGCTGCCCCGGCTGCTCGCCGACGAACTGCGGCTGGTCGGCGATCTGCTGGGCGGCCGGCCCCCCGCCCCGGCGGCCCTGGCGGGCGCGGCCTCGGGCACCGCGGGCGAGCGGCGCGACCCGGTGTGCGGCATGCGCGTCGAGGGAGGCACCCCGCACCGCAGGGAGCACGAGGGCAGGACCTTCTTCTTCTGCTCGGAGTCCTGCGCCGGGCAGTTCAGCGCGGACCCGGAGCCGTTCCTGCGCGCCCCGGCCGCGGCGGGCGGCCGCGGCGGCGCCTGACCCGCCCGCCGGAAGGGAGCGCCCGCCGTGCCCGAGCTGCGCCGTGATCCGTTCTCCCGCAACTGGGTGATCCTCGCCCCGGAGCGGGCCCGGCGCCCGCACCCGGGCGACGCGCCGGCCGACGGTCCGCAGTGCCCGTTCTGCCCCGGCCACGAGTCCAGTACCCCGGAGGAGCTGTGGCGGCTGGCCGACGAGGCAGGCGACTGGAAGGTCCGCGTGGTGCGCAACCGCTACCCGGTGCTGGTCCCCGGGCCGGAGCCGACGGCCGCGCCGGCCGCGCCGACGGCGGAGCCGGACGGCCCGCAGGACCCCGGGCCGGGAGAGCCGGCGGGACGCCGGCTGTTCCGGGCCGCGGCGGGGACGGGCAGCCACGAGGTGGTGATCGAGTCCCGCAGCCACGGCTGGGACATCCCGGACGGCGACGACGACGCCGTGGCCGATGTGCTGCGCGCCTGCCGCGACCGCACCCGCGCGCTGCGCGCCCGCCGCCACCCCGGCCTGGTGGTGCCGTTCCGCAACCACGGGCCCGCGGCCGGTACGTCCATGCCGCACCCGCACTCGCAGATCATCGCCCTGCCGCTGGTCCCGCCCAGCCGGAGGCGGCTGCTGGAGACCGCCCGGGACCACTTCGAACGGCACGGCTCGAGCCTGTACGCCGACGTGCTGGACGCCGAGCTGGCCGACGGACGGAGACTGGTGGCGGTCGGCGGGCACGCCGTCGCCCTGGTGCCCTACGCGGGGCGCGGCCCGTACGAGACCTGGATTCTGCCGCGCCGCCCGGCCGCGTCCTTCGCCGACGCCGACGACCGGGAACTGGCCGAGACCGCCTCCCTGCTGCGCCGCACGGTCACCGCCGTGCTCTCCGTGCTCGGCCCGGTCTCCTACAACTACGTGCTGGCCAACGCCCCGGACGGCGAGGAGGGTGTGCCCTGGTACTCCTGGCAGCTCACCCTGGTGCCGCGCACCGCGGCGGGCGCGGGCTTCGAGCTGGGCACCGAGATGTCCATCACCCCCGTGCCGCCGGAGGACGCCGCCGCCCGGCTGCGGGCGGCCCTGCCTCCGCGGTCCCCGGGGGACGGCGGGCGGGGCGGGCCCGGCGGGCCCGGCGGCCCGGGGCGCGGCTGACCGCGCCCGCCCCGGGCCGCCCGGTCTCAGAAGCCGCCGCGCCGGTCGACCATGGCGCGGATCCAGCCGTCCACCTCGGACACCCAGTCGCGCTGGCCGGGCGCCTCGTGCGGCACGGTGTAGCGGTGGATCACGTCACCACCGGAGCGGAACAGCCCGCCGCGCTTGTCGGCCTCCAGGATGACCTCCAGCCCGCCCGGGTTGGCCAGGAAGGTGACCTCGATCTCGTTCATGACCCCCTGGTACTGCGGCCCGGGCGCCATCTCGATCTCCTGGTAGAACGGCAGCTGCTGGCTGGTGCCGCGGATGCGGCCCATCTCCAGGTCGGCCGCCTTGAAGATGAAGCCCAGCCGGGAGAGCGCGTCCAGCACGCCCTCCTGCGAGGGCAGCGGCAGCACCGAGATCGGGTCCATGTCGCCCGCGTCCACCGCGTTCGCCACGGCGAGCTCCGTCCGGACCCCGAGCCCGATGCCGAGCTGACGCCCGTACATCTCGGTCACCGGTGTCTCCCACGGAACGGCGATCTGGAACGGGATGGACCGCTGCTCGCCCTCCGCGAGCCGGAAGGCGCCGCCCACCGCGACCTTGTCGAAGCCGACCAGGCGGTGCCCCTCGTAGTCCTCCGTCTCGATCTCCACCCGGCCCGCGAACTCCAGCGAGACCTGCTGGATGTCGAAGCTCGCGGTACCGCCGAGCATATGGACCTCACCGGTGAGGGTCCCGCCGGGGTAGACCGCGCCCGGCGCGAGAATCGTGTCCACCTTGGGAGCGCCCACCCCGAGCGCACCGAGCAGCCGTTTGAACACCATGCCGGCGCTCACACTCCTTCATTCATGTGCATCTGTGCAGCCTTTGCCCTGGTCACGTGACCGGGCCTCCGCCCCGCGGCGGAACCGTTGCACACCTACCCCGAACAGTCCCAGCTACCACCGTCGCGGTGCAACCGTTGCGGCGGAACCTGTGGACACGGGCGGGCGAAGCGCTACCGGTTTCGCCGCGGCGCGGCACAACGGCTCAGACGTCGCAGGAGACCTCCGGGTTCTCCGCGGTGAAGACTCCGTCCGGATTCTCCCTCCACACCCAGGCGTGCAGGCTGTGGAACGGCACCTCGGCACTGGGCGGGTCGAAGGTCCGGCCGAGCAGCGAGGCCGGCTCGTACGAGGCGTACTCCACCGCCACCAGGCGCAGCTTGCCGTCCGGCAGCGGGGCGTAGAGGAGGACGTTCGGCTCGGTGGGCTCCAGCTCGCTCTGGTCCGCGGCGACCGACCTGAGGAAGTGGAAGCCCATGCCCGGCACACAGGGCGAGGCCAGTTCATAGCCGTCGGCGAGCGCGCCCCAGACATTCCGGTACGTGGCCGTGGCCTCCCGCACCTCCTGCAGGCCGCCGCCGGTTCCGGCGGCCGGCGCCGCTCCCGGCATCAGGGACACGGCCGTCGTCAGGCTCGCCGCGGTCAGCAGTCGTCGGTACATCACCAGCTCCTCGGGTCCGGACGTGCGGGGCGCGGCCCCGGACCACACCCCTCACACGGTGTGCTGGCAAAGTTACCCTCTGCGCATATACCTCTCCTCCGCCACGCCGCACCACGGCCGCCGCCCCGTCTCCGGCCCGGCCACCGGTCCGGCTCGGGGTCCGGCTCGGGGTCCGGTCCGGGAATCAGAGGTCGGCGTAGAGGGAGAGCAGGGTCTCCTCGTCGTCGGCGGCGGACGGGGCGGGGCCTGCGGCGTCCAGCGGCTGTTCGGCCCAGACGGTCTTGCCGCGCGGGGTGTAGCGGGTGCCCCAGGTGCGGCAGAACCGGGCGACCAGGAACAGCCCGCGCCCGCCCTCCTCGCTGGTGCCGGCCCGCCGGATGCGCGGCGCCGAGTTGCTCCGGTCGGACACCTCGCAGATCAGCGAGGTGTCCCGGATCAGCCGCAGCCCGACCGGCCCGCCCCCGCCGTACCGGATGGCATTGGTGACCAGCTCGCTGACCACCAGCTCGGTGGCGCCGGACAGTCCGGCCAGTCCCCAGCCCGCGAGCCGCTGCCGCACCAGGTCGCGGGCGTCGTGCACCACGGCCGGGTCCGGCGGCAGCGCCCAGTCGGCGACCCGGTCGGCGGACAGCGCCCGGGTGCGGGCCAGCAGCAGGGTCAGGTCGTCGGCGGCGCCCTCGGTCAGCGCCATGCCGGTGACCTTGTCGCAGACCAGCTCCAGCGAGGCGTCGGGGGACCGGGCGGCCCGGGACAGGGCGTGGAACAGAACCTCCAGCCGGTCGTCGTCCGTCCGCCGCTCCGCGCCCTGCACGCCGCGCGCCGCGCGGGCGGTGGACAGGCCGTCCGAGTAGAGGGCCAGCACGCTGCCCTCCGGGAGCACGGTCTCGGTGGCGGCGTACGGGAAGAGGCCGCCCAGGCCGAGCGGCAGGCCGGCCGGGACGTCCAGCAGGCGGGCCGGACCGCCGCCGGGTTCCGCCACGGCGGGCGGCGGATGCCCGGCCCGGGCGGCGGTGCAGGTGCGCGACACCGGGTCGTAGACGGCATACAGGCAGGTCGCGCCGCTGGCCGGGTCCTCCCGTCCGGCGTGGTCCGCCGAGGAGCGGCTGACCAGCTCGTCGAGATGGGCGAGCACCTCCTCGGGCGGCAGGTCGAGATCGGCCAGGGTGTGCACGGCGGTGCGCAGCCGTCCCATGGTGGCGGCGGCGTGCAGGCCATGGCCGACCACGTCTCCGACCACCAGGGCCACCCGGGAGCCGGAGAGCGGGATGACGTCGTACCAGTCGCCGCCGACGTCGGTGGTCTCGTCGGCCGGGAAGTAGCGGTGCGCGGTCTGCACCGCGGAGAGACCGGGCAGCGCGCAGGGCAGCAGGCTGTGCTGGAGGGTGAGCGAGGCGGCCCGCTCGCGGGCGTAGCGGCGGGCATTGTCCAGGCAGGTCGCCGTGCGGGCGGCCAGCTCCTCGGCCAGGGTGAGGTCGTCCGCCTCGAAGGGCTCGGAGCCGCCGGAGCGGTAGAACCCGGCCACGCCCAGCACCACGCCCCGGGCGGTCAGCGGCACCGCCAGCACCAGGTGGCCGCCGGGGCCCAGCCGCGCCGCCGGGTCCGCGGGATCGTCGGCGGAGGCGGTGGCCAGCACCGGTTCGCGGACCGAGCGGCCCTGGGCCAGGGCCCGGGTCTGGGCCGCGTGCTCCGGCCAGCGGAAGGGCGCCGCCCGGTCGCCGGGCGGGGCGGTCACCGGCGGCAGACCGGGGCGGGCGGCCGAGGCCAGCCGCACCAGCGACGAGCCGGGTGCCGCCGTGCCGGGATACGGTTCCTCGCCCTCGGCGACCCGGCCCAGCAGATCGACCACCACCAGGTCGGCCAGCCGCGGCACGGCGATCTCCGCCAGTTCGCGGGCGGTGTGCTCCATGTCCAGCGTGCTGCCTATCCGGCGGCTGGCCTCGTTCAGCAGCGACAGCCGCCGCCGGGCGGCCACCGCCACGCTGCTCACCCCGGGCTCGCCCACCATCAGCAGCCAGCGGTCCACACCGCCGGGCCGTGATCCGGCCGCGGTGCCGTCGGAGGGGCGGGGGCCGACCACGGCCGGCGGGAGCACCGCGGACGGCAGCGCCGCGGCGTGCACCGCGCCGTCCGCATCGGCCGCGGGGGCGGAGGGGGCCGGGGAGAGCGGGGAGGCCGCAGAGGCCGCAGAGGCCGCAGAGTCCCCGGAGGCCGGGGCGGTCCGGGGAGGTGCCGGGCCGTCGTGCCGGGCACCGCGCCGCACGCTGACCTCGACCGCCGCGCCCTCGGCATGCGCGTTCCGCACCACCCGCCGGTGCAGGACGGCCCGGCCGCCATGGCTGAGCGGGACCTCCGCCCAGGTGACGTCCTCGGCCGCGATCATCTCGCTGGCCCGCTCCAGCAGCAGGTCCTGGTCCTCGGCCGAGAGGGGGAGCGCGGAGAGGGAGGCCAGCGAACGGCCGGAGAACGCGGGGGGCGCGCCGGTGCCGGAGGCCGCGGCCGGCACCAGCGTGCCGCTGCCGTGCCCGCGCAGGGTCAGGAACTCGGCGGCCAGCGCGCGCTCCCGCGCGGTGCTCAGCTCCAGCAGCCGGTGCTCGATCCGGCTCGCCGTGCGCTCCAGGGCCACCGCCATCCGGGGATGGGCGGACTCACGCAGCATGGAGAGGTTGACCACGCCCTGCACCACGCCGCTGAGCGGATCGCGGATCGGTGATCCGATGCAGGCCAGGGCCTGGAAGGTGTGGAAGTAGTGCTCCTCGCCGACCACCACGAAGGGCGAGCGGGTGGACAGGCACATGTTGATGCTGTTGGTGCCCAGGTGACGCTCGGCGCAGCTCGCGCCCACCACCAGGTTCTGCTCCTCCTGCAGCTCCAGCATGGCGGAGCAGCCGCGCCGGGCCACGATCCGCGCATGGGCGTCGGTCAGCAGGATGGTCACCGGCTCGTCCGCCAGCCGGTCGCGGAGTTCGGTCAGCGCGGGCCGGGCTGCCCGCAGCAGCCGTGGCTCCGGGTCCAGGCCGGTATCGGCCGGGACGATCAGCTGCTCCTGGCTGACACCGAGGTTTTTCGACCGTTTCCAGGAGGCTCGGATCGCCGCCCGCATCTCGTCCTCCGACGGTTCGCGTCCGAAGTGCACGAAACGGTCGTGGGCACGGGCCTTCAGCGGGGAGCTGGTCCAGGGATCGCTCATGGGGTTACCTGCTCTGGCTGAGCCGACGTGTACGGGGTCACACGCCGATTAACCCCACCGTAGACCAATTCGGACATTTCACCGGAGGTGACAAAAATCACTCCCCGGTCCGGCCGCGGGCCGGTGCCCAGTTCAGCGGGCGGAAGGCCGGGACGGCGTCCGCTTCACGAGGCGTGCAGCAGGGCGTCTTCGCGCCAGGTGAGGATCTTGTCGATGGACACCACGGCACCGCCCGCGTCACCGGGCTGATTGCGGAACCGGACCCGGTCGGCCAGCGCCTCGATCAGCCCCAGGCCGCGGCCGTGCTCCTGATCCTGTTCCCGGACGGCCACGGCGGCCGCCGGCCGCGTACCGGAGGCACGCACCCCGGCCGGGAACCCGGGACCGGAGTCGGTGACCTCGATGCGGCAGATGTCGCCGCTGATGGCGGCGGTCACCCGGAAGCTGTCGGAACGGCCGCCACCGCCGTGCAGCACCGCGTTGGAACACGCCTCGGAGAGGGCGACGGAGAGTTCGTAGGAGACGCTGTCCTCCACGCCTGCGGTGCGCATGGCACCGAGCAGCAGCCGCCGGGCGAGCGGGACGCTGGCAGCCTCCCGCCGCAGATGGAGAGACCACCAGATGCTCATACCGCATCCCTTCGAGATCCCTTGGAGACCGGTCTCCAGCCGCGCGGCACCCGTTTGCCACGGCTCGACATACTCCTAGGTATTGCCGAGCGAACGCCGGGTAAGCACGTGACCGTCCGAACACCGCTCGATCGGCGGATGTGCGCGAGGTGAAACTCGATATAACAGGGGCGAAAGAGGTGGGAGGGGGCGCACTTTTGTGCGGATTCGATAGGAACGCATCCCGTCCTCCCCTCCTCCCGGACGCGATGAGATGATGGCGCCGCCATGCCTGCCGCCGTAGATCTGCGCCTGCTGCGGGCCGCGGTCTTCGCCGCGGCCTGTGTCGCGCTCGCCGCGGCCGGACACCTCAGTGCCGGGCCCGGCGTGGCCCCCGCCGCCCTGCTGGCCGGCTGGCTGGCCGTGCTGGCGGTCACCGCACCGCTGGCGGGCCGGGAACGCGGCTCGCTCCCGGCCATGGCCGGGCTGCTGGCCGTCTGCCAGATCCTGCTGCACTGCCTGTTCGCCCTCGGCCGCCCGGACGGCGGACACGCCGTGGACGGCACCGCGGCACACGGGCAACAGCCCGCGGGACCCGCCCAGGGCGCACTGGCCCTGGCCGCCCGGCTGCTCTGCGCCGACCACGCCGCCCCCCTGACCACGGCCGAGGCCGAGCAAGTACTGCGCGACGCGGGGCTGACGCCCCTGCCGCCCGGCACGGCGGCGGCCTCCGCGGCAGGCCCGGCTCACCTGCTGGACCGGATACTCCAGGAGCTCCGGGAGCTGGCCGACGCCCCCATGCTGCTGGGCCACCTCCTCGCCGCCCTGGCGGCGGGCTGGCTGCTGCGCCGGGGCGAGGCCGCGCTGTGGCGGCTGCTCCGGCTCTCCCGCTCCGCATGCACCCGGGCGCCGCTGCCGCTGCCGCGCCCGCTGAAGGTGGCGCTGACGCTGGCGCGCACGCTGGGCATGGCCGGGCCGCTCCCCGAGCCGGTGGCCGGCCGGCCGCGCCGCCGGGCCGGCACCCGCTGCCCCGCCGGGACATCTCTGCTGGCGGAGGCGGTGACCCGGCGCGGTCCGCCGTTTCACGTGGAACCACCCCACCGCGAGCCCGGGCATCCGGTTGCCCGGCTCGCTCTCGCGGCGTAGCGCGTCACATCTCACCGGACGGCCGGACGGAACCGGGCGGCCGGGCGGGGGTGCCGCTTCGCCGTGCACACCCCCATCCGACAGCACCGTGGAGTGATTCCTGTCATGAGCCGTACCCTGACGCGCTTCCGGGCCGCCGCCGTGGTGGCCGCCTGCGCCTCCGCCGCCCTGCTGGCCGTCGCCACCCCGGCGTCCGCCCATGTCACCGTCGACCCCAAGGAGGTCCCGGCCGGCGGCTACAGCACCGTCAATGTGAAGGTGCCCAACGAACGGGACAACGCCTCCACCATCAAGATCGAACTGTTCCTCGACCCGGACCACCCGGTGGCCTCCGCCATGCCGCAGCCGGTGCCGGGCTGGGAGATCGACGTCGAGATCACCGAGCTGGAGGAACCGCTGGAGGTGCACGGCAACGAGATCACCGAGGCCCCCAGAAAGATCACCTGGCGCGGCGGTGAGATCCGGCCCGGGATGTTCCAGCAGTTCCCGGTCTCGCTGGGCCGCCTCCCGGAGGACGCCGGGCAGCTCACCTTCAAGGCGATCCAGACCTACGACAATGACGAGGTCGTGCGCTGGATCGACGAACCGGCGGAAGACGCCGAGCACCCGGCCGCCGTCCTCACCCTGGCCCCCGCGGCGGAGGAGGGCCACGGCTCCGCCCCGGCCGACGCCGAGAACGCCGAGAACGCCGAGAATGGCGAGAGCGGCGAGGGCGGGACCGCCGTCCAGGCGGAGGAGGACTCCGCACCGGGCGGCGACACCGGCAGCGCGACGTCCTCGGCGGCCCCGGACTCCGCCGACACCGCCGCCCGCGTCCTGGCCGTCCTCGGCCTGCTGGTGGGCGCGGCGGGCGTCACGCTGGCCCTGCTCACCGCCCGCCGCGGACGGACCACGGCCGGCTCCTGACCCGGACCGTCCCCGGACCGCACCACCGGGTGGGGCGGGGCGGCCGTCCGCCGCCCCGCCCCACCCGGCGCCCGACCCCTCGCCAGCCCTTCCGCACCACAGAGAGAACCACCATGAACCACCGTCGCGTCGGCATGACCCTGACCGCCGCCGCCACCGCCCTGCTGCTCGCCGCCTGCGGATCGTCCTCGGAATCCTCGGACGGCGGGCACGGCGACCACGGCGACGAGCCCGTGGCCGAGGTCTCCGGCGGCCATGCGCCGGACGAGGGCACCGTGCTCAGCCAACCCTGGGAGAAGCCCGATGTGGTCCTCACCGACACCCGCGGCGAGCCCTTCGACCTGGCGGCCGAGACCGACGGCCACGCCACCCTGATCTACTTCGGCTACACCCACTGCCCCGACATCTGTCCGCTCACCATGAGCAATATCGCGCTCGGCGCCTATGAGCTCTCGCCGGAGCAGCGCGACAAGCTGCGGGTGATCATGATCACCTCGGATCCGGAGCGGGACACCCCCGAGTCCCTGGGCGCATGGCTGGCCGCCCAGGACGAGGACTTCATCGGCCTGACCGGCGACTTCGCCACCATCCAGGAGACCGCCCGAAGCCTGGGCGTGGCCCTGGAGGAGCCCTATGCGGACGACAACGGTGACATCGTCTCCACGCACGGCGCCCAGGTGATCGCCTTCTTGCCGACCGACAACCGGGCGCACGTCATCTACACCGAGGGCGTGACCGCGGAGACCTTCGAGCGGGACCTGCCCAAGCTGGTCGAGGGGGAGCTGCCATGAGGCGCCGCACCGGGACGGCGCTCGCGGCGCTGGCCCTGGCCGGCACGCTCGCCGCCACCGCCTGCGGCGGCGGGGAAAGCCCGGAAGCCACGGAGGGCACGGACGGCGGCGGGCCGGAGCTGGCGGTGGTGGAGGCGTTCATCCCGCAGCCGGTCAACGACGACCTGGCGGGCGGCTTCCTCACCGTGGAGAACACCGGGGACACCGACGACACCCTGGTGTCCGTCACCACACCGGCGGCGGCCTCGGTCGAGCTGCACACGACCGAGGACAGCGCCATGCGGCAGGTCGACTCCTTCCCGGTGCCTGCCGGCGGAACGCTGGAACTGCGGCGCGGCGGCGACCACTTGATGCTCATCGAACTGACCGGCACGCTCACCGAGGGAGACAGCGTCACCCTCGAACTGCACTTCCGGACCTCGGACCCGCTCACCGTGGACGTCCCGGTCATGGCCGCCACCCACACCGGGAACGGCACCGGCCCCGGCGCGGACGCCGCGGACCCCGGTCAGCGCGGTGGCGGCGGTGGCGGCGACGAGAGCGGCAGGAGCGGTGAGAGCGGTCACGGCGACCACTGACCAGTGAACCGAACGGAGACAGCATGCGCTCCCTCGCCACGGCCCCGCGCGTTCTGCTGACGGCGCTCGCCGCCGCCGCCGTACTGCTGCTCGGCGCACCGGCCGCCGCCGCGCACGCCTCGCTGAGCGGCAGCGACCCGGAGGACGGGGCCGTGGTGCCCGAGGCACCCCCCGAGGTCCGGCTCACCTTCACCGAGGAGGTGGCGCTCTCGGCCGGCTCGGTCCGGGTCCTGGACCCGGACGGCAACCGGGCCGACCCCGGCGCGGCGCCGGGCCGGGTCCCCGGTGACGGCTTCACCTACGCCGTCCCGCTCGACGAGGGCCTGGGCGACGGCACCTACACCGTGGTCTGGCAGGTGGTCTCCGCCGACGGCCACCCCATCTCCGGAGCCTTCACCTTCTCGCTGGGCGCCCCCTCGGAGAAGACGGCCGATGTGCAGCTCGCCGAACCCGGCGGCGGTGTCGTCGGCCTGCTGTACGACACCGGGCGCTACGCCGCCTACACCGGCTTCCTGCTGCTGGTCGGCGGCAGCGTGTTCGTGCTGTGCTGCTGGCCGGCCGCGGCCCGGACACGGGCGGTGCAGCGCCTGGTGGTCACCGGCTGGGGCACGCTCACCGCCGCCACCATCGCCCTGCTGTGGCTGCGCCACCCCTATGTCACCGGCGGCACGCCGGCCGACGCCTTCAGCCTCAGCGGGCTGCAGGCGGTGCTGGAGAGCAGGACCGGCACCGCGCTGGCCTCCCGGCTGATCCTGCTCGCCGCGGCCGGGCTGTTCATCGCCGTCCTCTTCGGCAGTTACGCCCGGCTGCGCCCGCCCGGCCCCGGCCCGGGGAAGCCGGACGAGGACGACGACACCGCCGCGCGCCGACGGGACCTGCGGTTCGGGCTGGTGACCGGCGGCGGCATCGTGGCCATCGGCCTCGCCGCCACCTGGTCGCTGTCCGAGCACGCCGCCACCGGGCCGCAGCGGGCCCTGGCCGTCCCGGCCGACCTGGTCCATCTGCTGGCCGTCGCGGTCTGGCTGGGCGGGCTCGCCACCCTGCTGCTCCTGCTGTACCGGGAGCGGCCGGTGCCACGGGAGACGGTGCGCCGCTTCTCCGCCCTGGCCTTCGGCAGTGTGCTGGCCCTGGCGGTCACCGGCCTCTACCAGGCCTGGCGGCAGGTCCGGAGCTGGGAAGGGCTGACGGAGACGGAGTACGGCGCGCTGCTGCTGCTCAAGACCGCGCTGGTGGGACTGCTGCTCGGGGTCGCCTGGCTGTCCCGCCGCTGGACGGGCCGCCTGGCCCTCCCGGCCTCCGCGCCGGAGCCCTCCGGGCCCTCGGACGCCCCCGAGGACACCGTGGAAGCCACGGACGCATCGGACACCACGGACACCGAAGACCCGGAGGACCCCGGAGACGCCGAAGACGCCGAAGACGCCGAAGACGCCGGAGACCCCGCGGCGGTTCCGCCGGAGGCGGCCGTCACTCCGGAGCGAGCCGTCCAGCTCGCCCGGCAGCAGGCCGCCGTCCGCCAGGCCCGGCGCCGCAAGGCGCTCGCCGCCGACCCGGTCCGCGCCGCCCTGCGCCGCTCCGTCCGCACCGAGGCGTTCATCGCCGTGATGGTGCTGGCCGTCACCACCGTGCTCACCGGCACCGCGCCCGCCCGCACCGAGACCGGCGGCGCGGACGACGCTCCCCCGGCCGCCACAGGCCGGCCCGGGGACGGCAGCGGCGACTCACCGGTGGCGGAACTCTCCCTCAGCTACTGGGCGTACTTCGACACCGGAGGCCCGGACGGCTCCGGCAACGCCCTGATCGAACTGGACTCCGCCGCCGCCGGGGACAACACCCTGCGCGTCGCCCTCACCGACGAGCAGGGCGAACCGCTGCGGGTGGAAGAGGTGCGCGCCACCTTCACCCTCCCCGCCGAGGAGCTCGGCCCGCTGCGCCACGACGCCCGGCGCACCCTCACCGCCGGCCCCGAGACCTGGACCGTCGAGGACCTCGTCCTGCCGCGTCCCGGAGAATGGGACCTCGACCTCACCATCCGCACCTCGGAGATCGACCAGGTCACCGTGACGGTGACCTTCCCGCTGGGCTGACGCCCGCCGGCCCCGTATCCGCCCATCCGCCCGCACCCCCCGGTCGACACACATGCCCGACACCCGCAGCACCGCAGACACCCCGGACCGGGCCGAGCCCGCCGGCGGCCTCAGCCGCCGCAGGCTGCTCGGCACCGCCACCGCCACCGCCGGCGGCGCCGGACTCGCGCTCGGCGCCGCCTCCGGCGCCCTCGCCGCCCGCGCCACCGCCGCCACGCCCACCCCGCTCACCGAGGTGGGCGCCACCCGCATCCCCTTCCACGGCCCGCACCAGCCCGGCATCCTCACCCCGGCCCAGAGCCACGGCCTGCTGGCCGCCTTCGACCTGGCCCCCGGCGCCGGACGGCAGCAGGCCGCCGCACTGCTGCGCCGCTGGTCCGACACGGCCCGCACCCTGATGGACGGCCGCACCCCGGAGCAGGACACCGGCATCGCCCTGGACGCCGGGCCGTCCTCGCTCACCCTCACCTTCGGCTTCGGCGCCGGCTTCTTCGACGCCACCGGCCTGACGGCCGCCCGGCCGCCCGCCCTGGACCCGCTGCCCCCGTTCTCCGCCGACGAACTGGACCCGGACCGCTCGGACGGCGACCTGTGGGTGCAGATCGGCGCGGACGACGGCCTGGTGGCCTTCCACGCACTGCGCGCCCTGCAGCGCGACGCCGGGGCAACCGGAGCGGCCGGGGAGACCGTCCGGCTGCGCTGGCAGCAGTCCGGCTTCAACCGGACGCCCGGCGCCGCCGCCCGCCCGGCCACCGCCCGCAATCTGATGGGCCAGATCGACGGCACCAACAATCCCCGCCCGCAGGACCCGGACTTCGGCTCCCACATCTTCGTGCCCGCAGCGGGCGGCGGCGCGGACGGCGGCGCGGACGGCGACCACCCGGGCTGGATGGCGGGCGGCTCCTACGCCGTGTTCCGCCGCATCCGGATGCTGCTGGACACCTGGGAGCAGCAGCCGCTGGACGCGCAGGAGCGCGTCATAGGCCGGCGCAAGGCGGACGGCGCGCCGCTCACCGGCGGCACCGAGACCACACCGGTCGATCTGGCGGCCACCGGCGCGGACGGCCGCCCGGTGATCGCCGCCAACGCCCACGTCCGGGTGTCGGCCCCGGAGAGCAACGGCGGCGCCACCATGCTGCGCCGCGGCTTCTCGTACCACGACGGCTTCCGCGACGACGGCGCCCCGGACGCCGGCCTGCTGTTCGTCTGCTGGCAGGCGGACCCGCGCCGGGCCTTCGTCCCGGTGCAGCGCAAGCTGGACCGCGGCGACGCGCTCTCCGCCTTCATCCGCCACGAGGCGTCCGCCGTCTTCGCCGTCCCGCCCGGCGCACCCGAGGGAGGCTGGGTCGGTCAGCAACTGCTGGAGGGGTTCGAAAGGTGAGACCGGACACGTCCGGCGGTGGCGCCGGGTTTACCGTGGGCTCCATGACGTCCAGCCGTTACGCCTATCTCGGTCCCGAGGGCACGTTCACCGAAGCCGCGCTGCGCACGCTGCCGGAGGCGGCCACCCGGGAGCTGGTCCCCATGGTCTCGGTCCCGGCCGCGCTGGACGCGGTGCGGCAGGGCGAGGCGGCGGCGGCCCTGGTGCCGATCGAGAACTCGGTGGAGGGCGGGGTGCTCGCCACCGTGGACGAGCTGGCCTCCGGGCAGCCGCTGATGATCTACCGCGAGGTGCTGCTGCCGATCACCTTTTCGCTGCTGGTCCGGCCGGGCACCACCCTCGACCAGGTCAAGACGGTGACCGGCCACCCGGTGGCGCAGGCCCAGGTGCGGCGCTGGCTCCAGTCGCACCTGCCGGACGCCCAGTGGGAGTCGGCGGCCTCCAATGCGGACGGCGCGCGGCTGGTGCAGGAGGGCCGGTACGACGCGGCCTTCGCCGGGGAGTTCGCGGCGCCCAAGTACGGGCTGGAGCCGCTGTTCAGCGACATCCACGACGCGCCGAACGCCACCACCCGGTTCGTGCTGGTGGGCCGGCCGGCCCGGCCCGCGGCCCGGACCGGCGCGGACAAGACCTCGGTGGTGCTGTGGCTGCGGTCGGACCGCCCGGGCGCGCTGCTGGAACTGCTCCAGGAGTACATGGCGTGCGGGGTGAACCTGATGCGCATCGAATCGCGGCCCACCGGCGAGGGCATCGGGCGCTACTGCTTCCAGGTGGACTGCGAGGGGCATCTCACCGACCGGCGGGTCGGGGAGGCGCTGATGGGTTTGAAGCGGATGTGCGCCTCGGTGCGTTTCCTCGGTTCCTATCCGCGGGCGGACGGCGTGCGGCCCACGCTGGAGTCGGGGACCACGGATGCGGATTTCCTGGCCGCGGCGGACTGGCTGCACCGCTGCATGGACGGCCGGTCGGCGGAGACCGAGGCCGGGACCGGTCGCTGATTTCCGGTGCAGCCTGCGGTGCTGCCTGCGGTGCCGGTCGCGGTGCCGGTTCCGGTTCCGCGCGGGGCGGTTTCCGGTTCTCCACAGGCGCCCATGGTTATCCACAGGCTGTCTGACGACCTGTGAATAACCGAAAGATCAAAACGGGCATTACTGGCAAATAGCCACCGAGTGCAGAGAGACGGTCACCGAGTGACGCATCCTGTTGTGTCACATCAATTCACTTGATCATCACCTTTGAGCCGGTCAATTCCGGCCAAAACAGAACGTTACCGCCTCGCCAAAGCCGTATTGATCGCCACGCAGCCCGGCCGACAGGCCGCTGACCCGGCCTTCTGCGTTATCCACAGGTTGTCCACAGGGGGAAGGACCCCCCTGTGGACAACCTGTGGATTCCGCTGTGGAAACAGCGTGCAGCACGGTGGACGCGGCAGGTCACCGCGCCCGCCGGAGAGCACCGCCGAAGAGAGATCATTTCCGCGCGGGACCGCCGCCCGGCCCGTCCGCGAAGCGTTCGCGCAATCGGTTCGTGAGCGCCCGGCCGCCACCGGTAGCCTGGTCCCGTGATTGACCTTCGCCTGCTCCGTGAGGACCCCGACCGAGTCCGCGCCTCCCAGCGCGCCCGTGGCGAGGACGCCGGCCTGGTGGACGCGCTGCTCTCCGCCGACGAGCGGCGGCGGTCGTCGAGCGCCCGCTTCGACGAGCTGCGCGCCGAGCAGAAGCAGCTCGGCAAGCGTGTCTCCCGGGCCGCGGGCGACGAGAAGGCGGAGCTGCTGAAAAGGGCGGGCGAGCTCTCCGCGGCGGTCAAGGCCGCCGACGCCGAGCGGAACGCCGCCGACGCCGAGACCCAGGAGCTGCTGCGCAGGCTCGGCAACCTGGTGCATCCGGACGTCCCGGTCGGCGGCGAGGACGACTTCGCCGTCCTGGAGACGCACGGCACCGTCCGCGACTTCGCGGCCGAGGGCTTCACGCCCAAGGACCACCTGGAACTCGGCCAGATGCTCGGTGCCATCGACACCGAGCGCGGCGCCAAGGTCTCCGGCGCCCGCTTCTACTTCCTCACCGGTGTCGGCGCACTGCTGGAGCTGGCCCTGGTGAACGCCGCCATCGCGCAGGCCACGGCGGCCGGCTTCACCCCGATGCTGACCCCGGCGCTGGTCAAGCCGCAGGCCATGGAGGGCACCGGCTTCCTCGGCCAGGCGGCGGCCGACGTCTACCGGCTGGAGCGGGACGAGCTCTATCTGGTCGGCACCTCCGAGGTGCCGCTGGCCGGCTACCACATGGACGAGATCATCGAGACCGGGCGGCTGCCGCTGCGCTACGCCGGTTTCTCCCCCTGCTTCCGCCGGGAGGCCGGCTCCTACGGCAAGGACACCCGCGGCATCTTCCGGGTCCACCAGTTCGACAAGGTGGAGATGTTCTCCTACGTCACCCCGGAGGACGCCGAGGCCGAGCACGCCCGGCTGCTGGAGTGGGAGAAGCAGTGGCTGGCGGGCCTGGAGCTGCCGTTCCGGGTGATCGACGTGGCCAGCGGCGATCTGGGTGCCTCCGCCGCCCGGAAATACGACTGCGAGGCGTGGATTCCCACCCAGGGCAAGTACCGGGAGCTGACCTCCACCTCCAACTGCACCGAGTTCCAGGCCCGGCGGCTGTCCATCCGGATGCGCGGCACCGACGGCCGGGCCAGGCCACTGGCCACGCTGAACGGCACGCTCTGCGCGGTGCCGCGGACCATCGTCGCGCTGCTGGAGAACCACCAGCAGGCGGATGGCTCGGTCCGCGTGCCGGAGCTGCTCCGCCCCTATCTCGGCGGCCGGGAACTCCTCGAACCCGTGCAGAAATGAACGCTGCCGGAATAGCCGGGCGGGGATCGTCCGGACTCCCCTACCGTCTGATCGCCACGGATCTGGACGGCACCCTGCTGCGCTCGGACGGCACGGTCTCGCCGCGCACCCGCAAGGCGCTGGCCGCGGCCCGGGAGGCGGGCGCCGCGCACATCGTGGTCACCGGGCGGGGCGTGAGCTGGACCCGGCATGTGCTGGACGACCTGGGCTACGACGGGCTCGCGGTGTGCGGACAGGGCGGGCAGGTCTACCACGCGGGGGAGCACCGGCTGCTGACCTCGGTCACCCTGGACCGGGCGGTGGCCCGGCGGGCTGTGGAAACCCTGGAGGCCGAGCTCGGCAGGCTGTGGATAGCGGCCGGCCGGGACGGCCTGGAGGGCGATGTCGTCGTCGACCCGGCCGGATTCCACGTACCGGCCCCGGACGACACCAGCCCGATGAAGGCCATCGCCTTCCGGGACCGCGCGGAGCTGTGGGCCGAACCGCTGCTCAAGCTCTACCTCCGCCACCCGAGCCTGTCCGACGACGAGCTCACCGCGGCGGCGGCCGGCCTGGTGAACGGCTCGGTCGGCATCGTCATGGCCGGCCCGGGCACGGTGGAGCTCCTCCCGCTCGGCCTGACCAAGGCCACCGGGCTGTCGGTGGCCGCCCGCCGCCTGGGCATGCGCGGCGCGGACGCCATCGCCTTCGGTGACATGCCCAACGACCTGCCGATGTTCGCCTGGGCCGCGCACAGCGTGGCCATGGGCAACGCCCACCAGGAGGTCCTGGCCGCCGCCGACGAGACCACCGCCGACCACAACTCCGACGGCATCGCCGTGGTCCTCGAACGCCTTGTCACCCGCTTCGCGTAACCATACGTCTTTCGCCTCGTTGCCCCCTCTGCCGCGGAGACGGTGGCATGATCACCGTGCAGGGCTCTGACCTGGCTGATGTGAGGAGGGTCAATATGACCCTCCACTCCCCCTGAGCGCTCGCTCACTTTTCCACAGACCCAGGGCAAGGTGCGGCTGTTCACCCGGCGGACGGTGCTGAATGTGGCGCTGCTGCGGGACAGCGACATCGCGCGGTGGGTGCGGAGCTGTCTGCTGGATGCCGAGGAGTCCTTCCGCGGGCAACGGGGACCGACAGCGGAGGACTTCACCGCGCTGGACACCCGGCTGCGCCGGGTCGAGGCGGACATGGCCCGGATCGGGACGACGTTCCAGGAGCTCGGGCCGCTGCTCAACCGGATGATGACCCGCCTCGACCGGGTGGAACGGCGGGTGGACACCACCGACCAGGTCGTCGCGGCGCTCGCCGACCGGGTGCACCGGCCGGGGGAGGACGTCCGGCGGCTCGACCGCCGGGTCGACCGGGTCGGGAGGGCGCTGCGGCGGCAGGCGCTGCGCGGGCGCCGACCCGCGCGGGCTCCCCGGCGGCGGCAGGCTCAGCCGAGGTACCGCGGGGGGACGGCCTCGGTGAGCCAGACGTTGTTGGCGGTGCGGTAGAAGGGGTGGCCGGCGCGGTGCAGCGCGCCGGCCGCCACCGTGAGGATCACCGGGCGGCCCCGGCGGGCGCCCACCCGGGTCGCGGTCTCCCGGTCCGGTGAGAGATGGACGTGGTGGCGGTTCATCGGCCGCAGGCCCTCCGCCCGGATGGCGGCCAGGCTGCGGCCGACCGTGCCGTGGTAGAGCACCTCGGGCGGTTCGGCCGGTTCGAGGCCGAGGTCGACCTCGACGGTGTGGCCCTG
The DNA here is from genome assembly GCF_011421595.1 of Streptomyces sp. YIM 98790. GTDB lineage: Bacteria > Actinomycetota > Actinomycetes > Streptomycetales > Streptomycetaceae > Streptomyces. Next base: position 56,603 of record NZ_WTLH01000006.1, read on the forward strand.
GTTGGCCCGGATGCGGGTGCCGTCCTCGCTCAGCGCGAAGCGCTGCTTGTCGTTGCGCGCCACGATCGCGTCGAGCTGCGCGCGGCTGAGGGGGACGTTGTGCCGGGCGCAGGCGGCGAGCAGGTCCGCCACGTCCGTCCAGCCCTGGCGGTCCAGGGTGATGCCGATCCGGCCGGGGTCGTGGCGCAGATGGCGGGCGAGGTACTTGGAGAGACGCGTGATGCGCCGGTCGTCCAGCGGGGTCCCGGTGGGGGAGGAGCCGCCAGTGGATTGACGTTTCAGGGATTTATCCACAAAGCGAGGATGCCTGTGGATGAGGGCTGTGGACAACTCGGTTTCGACGAAAGGCCGTTCGGGCGGAGCAGAAGTCGGGAGGCGGAGCGGAGATGAGGAACGGAGCAAGATCAGGAGGACGGCCTGATGCGGGCCAGGGCACGGCGGGCGCGCGGGGAGATCCGCGCCAGCGCGCCGAGCACCCGGGCCTCCGCCGTCACCGGCACCACGGCCTCGTTCTCCAGCACTGCCCGCAGGATGGCGGTGGCCACCTTCTCCGGCGGGTAGTTCCGCCGCTCGTACAGGCGCGTGACGCCCTCCCGGCGGCGCTGTTCCTCCTCCTCGTCCGCCCCCGCGAAACGGGTGGTGCGGATGATGTTCGTCTTCACCATCCCCGGGCAGACCGCGCTCACCCCGATGCCGCGCCCGGCCAGCTCCGCGCGCAGGCATTCGCTCAGCATCAGCACCCCTGCCTTGGAGGTGGAGTAGGCGGGGGTGGAACGGGAGGGCTGGTAGGCGGAGAGCGAGGCCACGTTGACGATGTGGCCGCCCTCACCGCGCTCGGCCATCTGCCGGCCGAACAGCCGGCAGCCGTGGATGACACCCCACAGATTGACGTCCAGCACCCGGCGCCACTCCGCCACCGTGGTGTCCAGGAACGGGCCGGCCATGCCCACACCCGCGTTGTTGACCAGGATGTCCGGGGCGCCGTGCCGCTCGGCCACCTCGGCGGCCAGTTTCTCCATCCCGGCCTCGTCGGCGACGTCCACGGTCCGCGCCCAGGCGTCCGGGGCACCGAGGCGGCGGGCCGCCGCCGCGGTACGGGCGGCGCCCTCGCCGTCCCGGTCCACGGCGATCACCCGGGCGCCGGCCCGGGCGAAGGCGTGCGCGGTGGCCCGGCCGATGCCGTGGGCCGCACCGGTGACCAGGACCAGCTGGCCGGCCAGGCGCTCGGCCCAGCGGCCGGCGGCTGCCGGGACGGTGGCCGGCCCGGCGGCACCGGCGGCACCGGCGGACCCGGAGGCGCTGTGGCTGTCGATGAAGTCGGTGAGCAGGCGGGCGATGCGGTCGGGGCGGGTGCGCGGCGCCCAGTGCCCGCCGGGCACGGTGCGGCGCACCAGCTGCGGCACCCACTCCTCCAGGCCGTCGTGCAGCCGGGCCGAGACATAGGGGTCGTCGGTGGGCTGGATCAGCTGGACCGGCGCATGGGCGTACGCGTCCGGCCGCGGGTCGCGCAGCCGGGGCCGGACGTTGTCGCGGTAGAGCCACAGCCCGTGCGCGGCGTCGCGGGGCAGCGAGCGGGTCGGGTAGCCGTCGGCCGGCATGCCCTCTCTCCGGCGCAGCAGCGCCGGGAAGACCGCGCCCACCGGGCCGCGCCAGGCCAGCTCGGGCAGCAGCGGCAGGTGGAAGGCGTAGACGTACCAGGAGCGGGCGCCCTGGCCGAGCAGCTCGGCGAGGTTGCGGGGGGTGGGGTGCAGGGCGCGGCGCTTGAGCCACATGCCGAGGTGGTCCAGGCTCGGGCCGGAGAGCGAGGTGAAGCCGGCGATCCGGCCGCGGGTGCGGGCGGAGGTGGTGAACTCCCAGCCCTGCACCGAGCCCCAGTCGTGGCCGGCCAGATGGACCGCCCGGCCGGGGGCGAGCGCGTCGGTCACGGCCAGGAAGTCGCCGGTGAGCCGGTCCAGGGTGAAGCCGCCGCGCAGCGGGGCGGGGGCCTCGGAGCGGCCGTGTCCGCGCACGTCGTAGGTGATGACGTGACAGCGTGCGGCGAGCCGGCGTGCCACCGCGTCCCAGACCTCCTTGGTGTCCGGGTAGCCGTGCAGCAGCACCACGGTGGGACGGTCGGCGCCGTGGCCGGCGCCCTCGCCCCCGGCGCCGCCCCCGGTGCCGTACTCGGCGGCGCAGAGGGTCAGGCCGTCGTCGGTGCGGATGAAGTGTTCGGCCGGTGCCGCCTGGGCCTGGTCCACCGTCGTCCACCGTCCCGTTCTCGATCCCGTTCGGTTACCGTATGGTAACCCCATTGCTGACAAAAGTGTCAGCAAGCCTGCCGCGGCGTCAAGGGTGCACGCGGGCCGGGTGCGGGGGACGGTGGGTCACCGTCCCCCGCACCCGGCCCGGAACCGAAGCCACGCCCGCGCCCCGCGCCCGCACCCGCCGGGCCCTGTAGCCCTGCCCGTACCGGTGACCGGTTACGCCTTGCGTCCGCGAGCCGCGACCGGGACGGCGACCGTCAGGACTCGCCCGCCAGCGTCAGGGAGCGCAGCCGCCGCCCCGCGTACCAGGTGGCGCCCACCGTGGCCACGGCCAGCAGGATGATCCCGGCGGTCAGGCCGACCTCCGATTCGATGCCGGCCCCGGGCGCGGCGATCCGCTCCGCGATGGACAGTCCCCACTGCTGGATGCTCAGCGCCCGCGCGCCCGGCACCAGGGAGCCGAACAGCGCCTCCCACACCAGCGCATAGACCAGCCCGAACACCACCGCGTTCCGGGACACCGTGCCCATCAGCAGGAAGACCGCGCTGTAGGCGATCGACGCGACCGCCGCGGCAGCCGCGTACGCCACCGCGATGCGCTGGCTGTTGCCGCCCAGGATCACCCCGGCGACCAGTGTGGGCAGCGCGGTGAACAGCATGGTGACACCGATCGCCACCAGCAGCTTGGTGGTGATGATCACGTGCCGTTTCACCGGCTTGGCCAGCAGATAGACCACCGAGCCGTCGTCGATCTCCGGCCCGATGGCGCCGGTGCCGGCGATCACCCCGATCAGCGGCACCATGGCGGCCAGCGCGAAGCCGCCCAGGATCTCGGCGGCGGCCCGGTCGTCCACCCCGGTCTGGGTGCGGATCACGACCGAGATGAGCAGCAGCAGTGCGGGCAGCACCGACAGCATCAGCGCCCGGCGGCGGCCGAGCAGTGCGCGCAGCGTGAGGCGTCCCACGGTGGGGTGGTACACGGCCGGCCCGCGCGGCGCCCGTACCGGGGCGGCCGGCGCCGGTGCCGGGGCGGTGGAGGGGGAGGACATGGCGGTCTGGCTCCTTGGGATGCGGAAAGCGGGCGGGCGGCGGCGTCAGGCGCTGACCAGATACGAGAAGACGCTCTCCAGCGACTCGTCCGAGGGCGAGACGGTGAGCAGCCGGATGTCGTGCCGCCTGGCAAGCTGCGGCAGCCGCTCGGCGAACCGGTGGAAGTCGACCGCCTGGACGCGCAGCGCGTCCTCGGCCCGGTCGATCTCGATGCCGCTGGTCGAGGCGTCCGCGATCAGCGCGGCGGCCAGCGCCCGGTCGTCGCTGGAGCGGATCAGGTACTGGTGCGGACGGTCGGTCATCAGCCGCCGGATCTTGCGGAAGTCGCCCGAGGCGGCGTGCCGGCCGGCCACGATCACCTCGATGTGCGAGGCGAGCTGCTCGACCTCCTCCAGGATGTGCGAGGAGAACAGCACCGTGCGCCCCTGGCTGCCCATCGTGCGCAGCAGCTCCATCAGGTGCATCCGCTGACGCGGGTCCATGCCGTTGAAGGGCTCGTCCAGCAGCAGCACGGTCGGGTTGTGCACCAGCGCGGAGGCCATCTTGACGCGCTGCCGCATGCCCTTGCTGTAGGTGCCGATGCGCCGGTCGGCCGCCGCGGTCATCTCCACGGTCTCCAGGGCGGCGCGGGACGCCGCGCCCGGGTCGGCCAGGCCGTGCAGCTCGGCGTTGGCGAGCACGAACTCCCCGCCGGTGAGGTAGTCGTACATACCCTCGCGCTCGGGCACCAGCCCGATCTCGCGGTAGACCGCCTCGTTCTGCCAGATGGTCCGGCCGTCCAGGGTGACCTCGCCGGAGGACGGGGCCAGGAAGCCGCTCATCATGTGGATCAGGGTGGACTTGCCGGCGCCGTTGGGGCCGAGCAGGCCGGTGATGCCGGGGCCGATGTCCAGACTGATGTCGTTGACGGCGACCACGTTGCCGAACCAGCGGGAGGCGCTCTTGATGTGGATCACGGACACGGTCAGATTCCCGCCTTCCGGTAGCGGCGCAGCATCAGGGCACAGCACAGTACGGTGAGACCCACGATGACCAGCGGATAGGCCGCGGCGACCGCGCCCTCGGGCGCCAGATTGCCGGGGAAGTCGGTCGCGTCGGTGAAGAGCATGCCCTGGAGGCCGTCGATCAGGGTGCCGGGCGAGAACAGGCCCAGCACCTGGGCGAGGGTGTCGTTGCCCTGGTCGTAGGCGACGAACTGCACGGCGGTGGCCGCGAAGTACGGGATGGTCAGCACGGCGATCACGGCGGCCACGCCGAAGCCGCGGCGCGGCGTGAAGGAGGCCACCAGCAGGGCGATGGCCGCGTGCATCGCGGAGAACACCACGGTCACGGCCAGCCCTTCGGCCAGGCCCCGGGTCTGGTCGGCGAAGTCCATCTTGGCCAGCAGCGCGCCGATGTACATGATCAGCACCGGCGCACCGGTGAAGAGGATCAGCGCGGTGGTGAGCGCGCTCAGCTTGGCGGCCACGTAGTCCACCCGCTCGATGGGGCGGGAGAAGTACAGCGGCACGGTGTGGAAGCGCAGGTCGAGGGAGACCATCTGCGGCGCGGCCAGGGCCAGGAAGAGGCCGATCACCGGCTGCATGAAGACCGCGTAGCGGGCGTAGTCGACGGGCAGCTCGTCCAGCCCGACGGTCACCGCCACGGCCACCACCACCAGGGCCGGGGTGGCCACGATGGCGAAGAAGAGGAACGGCAGCACCTTGGAGCGGGCGGAGCGGCCCAGGCCGTAGGCGCCGCGCAGCGAGTGCTCGAAGAGGGAGCGGCGGGCGTAGGAGCGGCCGAGCCGTTCGCCGTCGTAGCGGCGGTAGCCGATGTCCATGATCCGCGCGTCGGGCGGCGCGGACTGGCCGGGCTGGCCGGGCCGGCCGCCGGGCGCCGGGCCCCGGCCGGTCTTCGCGAGCGTGGTGTCAGGCTGCATGGCCGGTGTTTCCCTTCTCCCCGGGGGTGTCCCCGGTTCCCTTGCCGGTGACGGCGGCGGCCGGCTCGCGGTCCTGGAAGACCTCGGCGATGCGGTGCCGGCGCTGTTCCATCCGGACCAGGCCCAGGCCCAGTTCGGCGATGGCGTCGCGGATGGTGTCGTAGGCCGCCGCGTCCTCGCCCGGGTCGACGTGCACATTGCGTCCGCCGCCGGGTTCCACCGTCAGTCCGGCGGCGGACAGCGCGGTGCGCAGCGCGGCGGCGCCGTCCGGGTGGGCGTCGGTGTCGGTGACCTCGATCAGCAGCGAGCTGGTGGTCTGGGTGAAGCCGGCGATGGACTCGCTGCGCAGCAGCTTCCCGCCGTCGATCACCACGATGTGGTCGCTGGTGCGCTCCAGTTCGCCCAGCAGGTGCGAGGTGACCAGCACGGAGATGCCGAAGTCGGTCCACACCCGGCGGATCAGGCCGAGCATCTCGTCCCGGCCGGCCGGGTCCAGGCCGTTGGTCGGCTCGTCGAGCAGCACCAGCCGGGGGTCGTGCACCAGCGCCTGGGCCAGCTTCACCCGCTGCTTCATGCCGGTGGAGTAGCCGCCCATGGGACGGTAGCGCTCCTCGTACAGGCCGACGTGGCGCAGGGTGTCGGCGGTGCGCTCGCGGGCCGCGGTGCGCGGCAGGCCGGCCATGCGCGCCATGTGGACGACGAACTCGGTGGCCGAGATGTCCGGCGGCAGGCAGTCGTGCTCGGGCATGTAGCCGACCTGCTCGCGGATGGCGGTGCCGTCCTGCGCGCTGTTCCTGCCCAGCACGGCGGCGCGGCCCTCGGTGGCGCCGGAGAGGCCGAGCAGAATCTTGATCAGGGTTGATTTGCCGGCCCCGTTGGCGCCCACCAGGCCGGTGACGCCCGGGCCGATGTCCACGGTCAGCCGGTCCAGGGCGGTCACCGAGGGGTACCGCTTGGTGAGGCCTTCGGTAGCGATCACTGTCACGCCCCTGACCGTATCGCCCTGTGGTGCGGGACACGTCAGTCCGGAGTCCCGGAGGCTGTCCTTCCCAGGGATGACCGGCCCGTAAGGGCTGTCGGCCGAAAGACGGGCCGGCCCCCGGACAACCTCCGGGAACCCCCGGGGGCGGCGCGCGGCCGGTGTCAGGAGGCGAGCTGGGGCAGACCGTCGGTCACGATGCGTTCGAAGACCTGCTGGTCGGCGGCGAAGACCGAGTCGGGTACCGGCCAGTGCACCACCAGCTCGGTGAAGCCGGCCGCCATCGCCCCGCCGGCCAGCTCGACAAAGGCGTCCACCGATTCCAGCGGGCGGTGCGGGGTGAAGCCGGTGAGCAGGATCTTGCCCAGTGCCGAGGGCTCCCGGCCGGCCTCCTCGCAGATCGCGGAGAGCTGGTCCACCTGGCGGGCCAGGGCGCGCTGGGCGGCGCGCGGGCCGGCCTCGGCGGCGGCCGGATCTCCGGTGGTGACCCAGGCCTGGCCGTGGCGGGCGGCCAGCCGCATGCCGCGCGGGCCGGTGGCGGCCACGGCGAACGGCAGCCGGGGCCGCTGCACGCAGCCGGGCACGTTGCGCACCTCGTGGGCCGAGTAGTAGTCGCCGGTGTAGGAGACGCCGCCGGGGCCGCCCTCGCTCAGCAGCCGGTCCAGCAGGCGGACGAATTCGGCGAAGCGGTCGGCGCGTTCGCGCGGGCTCCAGGCGTCCTGGCCGAGCGCGGTGGCGTCGAAGCCGGTGCCGCCGGAGCCGATGCCCAGGGTCACCCGGCCGTCGGAGATGTCGTCCAGGGTGATGAGCTCCTTGGCCAGGGTGACCGGGTGGCGGAAGTTGGGCGAGGTGACCAGGGTGCCCAGGCGCAGCCGGGTGGTGGCGGTGGCCGCCGCGGTCAGTGTCGGTATGGCGCCGTACCAGGGGCCGTTGCGGAAGCTGCGCCAGGAGAGGTGGTCATAGGTGTACGCGGTGTGGAAACCGAGCTCCTCGGCCCGCTCCCAGTGCAGGCGCCCTTCCGCGGACCATCGGTGGACCGGCAGGATGACGGTCGACAGCCGCAGCGGCGTCGCGGCTGACGGCTGGGACTCCGGCGGCGGAGGCAACACGGCAGACATACCACCGCAGCGTAGGCCCTGCGGGCAGGCCGGCGGGTCACGTCTTCCCAACGAACCATGTGCCCCACGCGGCTCATTCGCGCGGAAGTCTGCACATGTGTGCTGGCATATGCGCCAAGATTATGGCTGTGACTCTCACCTATTCCGGCACCTGCCCCGAAGCCTGTCCCGGCACCGACTCCCCCGTCCCCTCCGCCTCCTCCGCCTCCGCTGCCTCTCCTTCCGCTGCTCCCTCCGCCTCCTCCCCGCCCCGCGCCACGTCCGCTCGCCACCCCGAGGGCGGCTCCACCCCGAGTCCCCGGCCCCGGCTGATCGCCACCGATCTTGACGGAACGTTGCTGCGGCACGACAAGACCGTGTCGCGGCGCACCATCAGCGCCTTACTCGCCGCCGCCCGGGCCGGCATCGGGTTCCTGATGGTGACCGGCAGGCCGGCCCGCTGGATGACCGTGGTCGGTGACCTGATCCGCCAGCTCCCCGGCAGCCCCGTCGCCATCTGCGCCAACGGTGCGGCCGTGGTCGACCTGCGGCACGGGCGGCACCGGCTGGTCGACGTCCACCCGCTGGACCGCAGGGACGCCCTGGCCACGGTGCATGCGCTGCGCGCCGCCGCTCCCGGGGTGACCTTCGCCGTGGAGAGCACCCGCGGCATCCACTACGACCCCGACTACCCGCCCTTCTTCCCCGGCGACCCGACCGCCACCACCGGGCCCGTCGACCCCCTGCTGGCCCTCGCACCGGCGGCCGGCGCCGCCCCCGTCATCAAGCTCCTGGCCCACCACCGCGAACTCGACCCGGACGACTTCCTCGCCCTGGCCCGCCGGACGGCCGGCGGCCACGGCCAGATCACCCGCTCCAGTCCGACCGCGCTGCTGGAGGTGAGCCGCAGCGGGGTGAGCAAGGCGACCACGCTGGCCCGCTACTGCGCCCGGCTCGGCATCCGGCGGGAGGAGGTCGTCGCCTTCGGCGACATGCCCAACGACCTGGAGATGCTGGCCTGGGCCGGCACCTCGTACGCCATGGCCAACGCCCACCCGGACGTGCTGGCCGCCACGCCCCTGCACACGGTCAGCAACCAGGAGGACGGCGTGGCCGCCGTCGTGGAGACCCTGCTGCCCTGACCGCTCGCTCCGGCACCGTCCCCGCGCCCGCGCCCCGGCGCGGGGACACCCCCTCCGCCGGAGAACCGGAGCGCCGGACGGCAGGGGCCGCCCGGCACCGCAGCGCGGCTAGCGTTCGGCGTGGTTGTCGTCGGATTCGGCGTGGCTGCTGTAGCCGGGGCTGCTGTAGCGCGGGTGGGGAAAACCCGCCGCCGACCGGTCGCCGACGCGGCCCTCCGGCGCCTCGCGGCCCTCGGAAGGGCTGGTGAAACTGGGGCTGGTGAAACTCAGCCGCGGGGTACGGCTCTCCCGCGGCGGCGCTGCCGCCCGGCCCTCGCGGCCCGCCCAGGCGGCCGCCGCGTTCCGCAGGAACGGGTTCATGCCGCGCTCCAGCAGCGCCCGGCGCCATTCGGCGCGGGCCCGTTCGAGCTCCGCCGCGGCCCGCGAGGCGGCGTCCGCCGCCCGGCCGGCCGGCTCGGCGGTGGCGCCGTTGCGCAGCGCCGTGCCGAACAGGATCACCGCTGCCGCCAGCACGCCCACACCGGTCAGCACCGCGAACACCCAGCCCGTGGTGCGCATGCCCGCGGCCACCGACGGCTCCGGGCCGGCCAGCCGCAGGGCATAGCCGGACACCAGGAACACCACGGCGGCGACCCCGGACAGCACCGGGACCAGCACCGCGACCAGGGCGGCCAGCCCCGATCCGGCACCGCCTCCGTCCGCCTGCCCGGAGGAACGCCGGGAAGATTCCGTGTTCCGCTCCGTCAGCCGGCCGAATTGCTCACGCAGTCGCACAAAACGCCGGTACTCCGCGTCGGCGGCGGGTGCGATCAGCGGTATCGCGTCCAGCGCCATGCTCCGCAGCCGTTCCGCGTCAAAGGAGTCCCCGTACCCGGGGAATTGCGGATTGCTCCGGGCTCTGCGCAGCGCCTCGTCGAGGATCCGCTCGAACTCGGGCTGATCCTCCGGCAGCAGATATGTCGCGCTGTCCATGTGCACGTCCCCATTGCTCCGCAGTGCCGAACGTGCCGATCGGACCGTGGAGGGAACTTGGGCCGGTCGGGCGCGGCGGGCTGGTGGGCAGGAATCCGATCGTAGAGCGCTCCCGGCACCCTGTGCAGAGTCGTGCCGGAATATGTCCATACCCCGTGGAGCGCGCCGATCACCGGATTGCCGCGGGTCAGAACGCCGGCCGGGGTCAGTTCGCCGCGGCCGGTGCCGCTCCGGCCGCCCCCTCCTTCAGCGGCAGCCGCGCAACCAGCAGCGCGCCCGCCATGGTGACACCGCCGTCCATGGCGACGGCGAGATCGTCCGCATAGACATAGGGCCCGGTGATGTGGGGCGCGCCGTCCGCACCGGTCGCGCCGTTGCCCTCGGCCTCGGCTCCGTCCCCGGTCAGATAGGGGATGGGGCTGTGCCCGTGCACCACCCGTTCGCCGCCGAAGGCCGCCAGCAGTTCCCGCGCGGCCATCGCCCCGCCCTCGTCCCGGAAGGCGAAACGCTTGGTGAACTTCCGGAAGAGATCCCAGGTTTCGTCGGGATCGTGACGCTGCAATGCCTGTTTGATGGCGTCATTGACGTCCTCGACGGTGCCGCCGTACTCCAGATAGGCGGTGGTGTCGGAGTGCACCAGCAGATGGCCGTCGGTCACCGCCATGGCGTCCAGCCGGGACATCCACTGCAGGTGGTGGTCCTCCAGTCGTTCCATATCGCTGGGCTGGCCGCCATTGAGCATCCAGGCGGCATGGAACGTGGCGGTGCCCGCGCCGGAGTCCACCGGGGTGTCGCCGAAACGCTGGGCCCCGAGCAGCAGCAGTTCATGATTGCCGAGCAGCGCCTTGCAGTAGCCCCCGGATGCGGCGGCCTCGGCGGACAGATTCATCACCAGATCGATCACACCGATGCCGTCCGGACCGCGGTCGGCGAAATCGCCGAGAAACCACAGGCGGGCATTGCCGCCGGCCCAGTGGTCCTCCTCGTCGGTCAGCCCCGCGGCGCGCAGTGCCTCCCGGAGCTCCTCCAGATAGCCGTGCACATCGCCGACGACGTAGAGGGGGCCGGTACCGTCGTGCTCGTTGCTGCCCGGTTCCGGTTCCTCCCCGTCCTCCGCGCCTGGCCGCAGCAGGTCGGTTCCGTCACCAGCCCCCTGAGTCATCGACCCCTCCACCAGTACACGCCGCCTCACCCCGGGAGTCTTCTGGTCCGGACCGCCCCGGGTCCAGCGCCCATCATAGAAATCCCGGTGCCCGGGCGTGCGGCACCCGGGACGGCCGTGCGCCGTCCGGGCGGTGTCCCGGGGCCGGCGGCTGGCCCGAGCCTGGCCATTGTGCCGGAAACCACCCTGTGGAAACTACTGGTCGGCCACCTGCGGCCGGCGTGGCGGATTGACTGTGACACTGCGTGAACGCCGCTGGGACGAGGCGCGGACGATCAGTTCGGTGGGCATCACCCGGCCGCCCTCGGCCGCGGTGGTGACGGCGGTGGCGGACAGCAGCGCGGACTTCGACTCGGGACTGCCCTCGATGGCGTCGATGAGCAGCTGGATCACCGTGGTGCCGATCCGGCCGGGCTTGAGCGACAGAGTGGTGATGGGCGGCTCGGTGGTGGCGTAGACGGTGGATTCGCTGCAGCAGATCAGCAGCAGGTCCTCCGGCACGCGGAGCCCGTAGCGGCGGGCTGCGGCGAGCAGATCGGTGCCGTTGGGGTCGTAGAGGCCGTAGACGGCGTCCGGCCGGTCGGGGCGGGCGAGCAGGCGGTCGGCGGCGACCGCGCCGGCGCACGGGTCGTGCGCGGGGTAGGCCTCGTATACCGGGTCCTGGCTCTTGCGGGCGCACCAGGAGAGGTAGGCCGCGGTGGACAGCCGGGTGTAGGTGTCGGTGCCGGTGCCGGTGAGCAGGCCGATGCGGCGGGCGCCGGAGGCGGCGAAGTGGTCCAGCAGGTGGGTGACGGCGGCCTCGTGGTCGTTGTCCACCCAGGCGGTGACCGGGAGATCGCCGGCCGGGCGGCCGTCGGAGACCACCGGAATGCCCTGCCGGACCAGCTCGCTGACCACCGGGTCCTGGTCGGAGGGGTCGACCACCACGGTGCCGTCCAGCGCGACATTGGACCAGACGTCGTGCTGGGAGGTGGCGGGCAGGATGACCAGGGCGTATCCACGGGCCAGGGCGGCGGAGGTGGCGGCCCTGGCCATCTCGGCGAAGTAGGCGAACTCGGTGAAGGTAAACGGTTCCTCACCGTAGGTCGTCACGGTGAGGCCGATGAGCCCGGACTTGCCGGTGCGCAGCGCGCGGGCGGCGGCCGAGGGGCGGTATCCCAGCCGGTCCGCGACCGAGCGGACATGGCGGCGGGTGGTGTCGGGCAGCCGGCCCTTGCCGTTGAGGGCGTCGGAGACGGTGGTGATCGAGACACCGGCGGCCGCGGCGACGTCCCGGATGCCGGCCCGCCCTCCAGGTCTGCGGCTGCCCTGTTCTCTGTCCGACCGGCGCACCTGATGCTTCGCTGCTGTCATGGCGACCTGATCGTAGGTCCGGGCCGGGTGCGCACGGACTGCTTCGGCCAAGGCAGGCGAAGGATCGTTTCTGCATCGCTATGAAGATCGCAGACCGTCAATATCAAGGCCATCTTCCCTCCCCGCGAAGGAAGTTGCTGCCAATGCCCTGGTCAGACGGTGGTCGGGGGAACACTTTCAACATGGGCGTGCTCACCCTTTCGGGTGACGCGCGCCAGGGGTTTCGCCACCCGCGCCCTTACCGGCACGTGCGCCCCGGCCAGGGGATACGCCCAGCGGCCCGTTCCTCCTAGAGTGTGCGGGATGAGCTACCAGGCAACCCCGCACTCCCAGGCCCCGGGCCCGGAGCAGTCATCCTCCCAGGACACGACCCCGGTCCTGCCGAGGCTGCGCCGGGCGCTGGACGGCATCCCCGGCTACCGCCCGGGCCGTCCCGCCGCGCCGGGCACCGTCACGTACAAGCTCTCGTCGAATGAGAATCCCTACCCGCCGCTGCCCGGGGTACTGGCCGAGGCGGTGCGGACGGCCGAATCCTTCAATCGCTACCCGGACATGTTCTGCTCCGGGCTGACCGCCGCCCTGGCCGGACACCTGGGCGTGCCGCAGAGCCACATCGCCACCGGTGTCGGCTCGGTCGGCGTGGCGCAGCAACTGCTCCAGGCCACCGCGGGGCCGGGCGACGAGGTGATCTACGCCTGGCGGTCCTTCGAGGCGTATCCCATCCTCACCCAGATCTCCGGCGCCTCCTCGGTGCAGGTCCCGCTCACCGCGGCGGAGGAGCACGACCTGGACGCGATGGCGGCGGCGGTCACCGCGCGCACCCGGCTGATCTTCGTCTGCAACCCGAACAACCCGACCGGCAACCTGCTGCGCCGCGCCGAGCTGGAGCGGTTCCTGGACCGGGTGCCGCCCGAGGTGCTGGTGGTGCTGGACGAGGCGTACCGCGAGTTCGTGCGCGACCCGCTGGCGGCGGACGGCATCGAGCTGTACCGGGACCGGCCCAACGTGTGCGTGCTGCGCACCTTCTCCAAGGCGTACGGGCTGGCCGGGCTGCGGGTGGGCCTCGCGGTGGCGCACGAGCCGGTGGCGGAGGCGCTGCGCAAGACCGCGCTGCCGTTCGGGGTGACCCAGATCGCCCAGCAGGCGGCGATCGCCTCGCTGCGCGCCGAGCGGGAACTGCTGCACCGGGTGGACGCCCTGGTGGCCGAGCGGCGCCGGGTGACGGACGGGCTGCGGGCGCAGGGCTGGACGGTGCCGGAGCCGCAGGGCAACTTCGTCTGGCTGCGGCTGCACGAGGCGACCGTGGAGTTCGCCGCGGCCTGTGACGCGGCCGGGGTGGTGGTCCGGCCGTTCCCGGGGGAGGGCTGCCGGATCACCGTGGGTGAGCCGGAGGCCAACGACCGGTTCCTGGCCGCGGCCGCGGAGTTCCGCAAGGCCGGCTGACCATGGGGCCGAGCGGCCCCAGGAAGGGGCTGCTCGGCTCTGCCGGGGCATGTCCGCCCGGCCGTACGGTCCCGGACATGCCCCGACCTGTGACCTCTCCTTCCCCCGGGCTGCCCGGGCTGCCCCGGCTGCCCGGGCGAGCGCCGGAACGCCGGCGCCGCGGACCGGTACCGGACCCCGCCGCAGCCTCCGCGGATGCGGGGGCTATCCTATTTGTGAATGTGAATACGTTCACAAACTCGGAAGATTTGTCCCCCGGCGCCCCATGCGCCCCGACAATGACTGGTGACCGCCCCAGTGGCCGCCGCGACCCCGGTCGTCATCGGGCACGCCGCCAGCCGCGGCGCACGCTGTGAAGGAGACCGCAGTGCAACTGATGGAACTCGCACTGGCCGACGAGACCCTCGCCCGGTGGCAGTTCGGCATCACCACCGTCTACCACTTCCTCTTCGTCCCGCTGACGATCTCGCTGGCCGCGCTCGTCGCCGGTCTGCAGACGGCCTGGGTCCGCACCGGTAAGGAAACGTATCTGCGGGCGACCAAGTTCTGGGGCAAGCTGTTCCTGATCAACATCGCCATGGGCGTGGTCACCGGCATCCTCCAGGAGTTCCAGTTCGGCATGAACTGGTCCGACTACTCCCGCTTCGTCGGCGACATCTTCGGTGCCCCGCTGGCCTTCGAGGCCCTGATCGCCTTCTTCTTCGAGTCCACCTTCATCGGGCTGTGGATCTTCGGCTGGGACAAGCTGCCGCCCAAGATCCACCTGGCCACCATCTGGATGGTCTCGCTGGGCACGGTGCTCTCCGCCTACTTCATCCTGGCCGCCAACTCCTGGATGCAGCACCCGGTCGGCTACACCGTCAACGAGGAGACCGGGCGGGCCGAACTCACCGACTTCGTCCACGTCCTCACCCAGAACACCGCGGTCGCCCAGTTCGCGCACACCATCACCGCGGCCTTCCTCACCGGCGGCGCCTTCATGGTCGGCATCGCCGCCTGGCACCTGACCCGCCGCAACCACATCCCGGTGATGCGCGCCTCGCTCCGGCTCGGCCTGGTCACCATGGTCGTCGCCGGCCTGCTCACCGCGGTCAGCGGCGACCGGCTGGCCAAGATCATGTACGAGCAGCAGCCCATGAAGATGGCCGCCGCCGAAGCGCTGTGGGACACCGAGGGCCCGGCCCCGTTCTCCCTGTTCGCCATCGGTGACGTGGACGAGGGCCACAACGACGTCGCCATCGAGATCCCCGGCCTGCTCTCCTTCCTCGCCCACGACAACTTCAGCGACGAGGTGCCGGGCATCAACGACACCAACGAGGCGCTGCAGGAGCAGTTCGGCCCCGGCGACTACCGGCCCAACATCCCCGTCGCCTACTGGTCCTTCCGCTGGATGATCGGCTTCGGCATGACCTCGGCGGCACTCGGCGCGGCCGGGCTGTGGCTCACCCGCCGCCGGCTGTGGCTGGCCCCGGAGCTGCGCACCGCCGAGGACGAGCGGCCCCGGCTGGTGCTCACCCGGGGCCGTGAGCTGGGCCCGGTGCTCAGCGGCTGGTGGTGGAAGCTGGCCGTGCTCACCATGCTCTTCCCGCTGATCGCCAACGCCTGGGGCTGGATCTTCACCGAGATGGGCCGCCAGCCCTGGGTGGTGTACGGCGTGCTGCCCACCTCCGCCGGTGTCTCCCCCGGCGTCTCGCAGGGCGAGGTGATCCTCTCCATGAGCGTCTACACCCTGCTCTACGCCGCGCTGGCGGTGATCGAGGTCGGGCTGATCGTCAAGTACGTCAAGGCGGGACCGCCCGAGCTGACCGACGCCGACCGCAATCCGCCCACCCGGATCGGCGGGGACCTGCGGGACCCCGACCGGCCGATGGCCTTCTCGTACTGAGACCGACACCGGAACGAGGAACATCACGCGATGGAACTGCACACCGTCTGGTTCATCCTCATCGCCGTTCTGTGGATCGGCTACTTCTTCCTGGAGGGCTTCGACTTCGGTGTCGGCATCCTCACCAAGGGCCTGGCCAGGGACCGCCGCGAACGCCGGGTGCTGATCAACACCATCGGCCCGGTCTGGGACGGCAACGAGGTGTGGCTGCTCACCGCGGGCGGCGCCACCTTCGCCGCCTTCCCCGAGTGGTACGCCACGCTCTTCTCCGGCTTCTACATCCCGCTGCTGCTCATCCTGGTCAGCCTGATCGTGCGCGGCGTGGCCTTCGAGTACCGGGCCAAGCGGCCGGAGGAGAACTGGCAGCGCAACTGGGAACACGCCATCTTCTGGTCCTCGCTGCTGCCCGCCTTCCTGTGGGGTGTGGCGTTCGCCAATGTGGTGCGCGGCGTGCCGATCGGCCCCGACAAGGAATTCGCCGGCAACCTCTTCGACCTGCTCGGCCCGCACGCGCTGCTCGGCGGCGCGGTCACCCTGGCGCTGTTCACCTTCCACGGCGCCGTCTTCGTCTCGCTCAAGACGGTGGGGGAGATCCGGGAACGGGCCCGGAAGCTGGCCGGCAGGCTGGGGCTGGTGACGGCCGCGCTGGCGGTGGCCTTCCTGCTCTGGACGCAGTCGATGACCGGTGACGGCTGGAGCCTGGCCGCGCTGGCGGTGGCGGCGGCGGCACTGCTCGCCGCGCTCCGGGCCAACGGCCTCGGCCGGGAGGGCTGGGCGTTCGCGCTCTCCGGGGTCACCATCGTGGCCGCGGTGGCCATGCTCTTCCTGTCGCTCTTCCCGGACGTCATGCCCTCCTCGCTGAACGCGGAGTGGAGCCTGACCGTGGAGAACGCCTCGGCCACCGACTACACCCTGCGGATCATGACCTGGGCGGCCGCCCTCGCCACCCCGGTGGTGCTGCTCTACCAGGGCTGGACCTACTGGGTGTTCCGCCGGCGGATCGGCGTCCAGCACATCGCCGAGGAGCGGCCCTCGTCCCCGCCGGACGTTCCGGATGTCCCGGACGGTACGAACGGGCCTGACGGGCCTGACGGTACGGACGGGCGGGACGGTGCGTCCGGCCCGCCGGAGAGCACCGCACCGCCCGCCCCGGCCAGCCCCGCCCCGGCCGGATGAACCGAGGGGAAGCCACCGTGCGCACCGGATTCGTCACCGACTGTCAGTACCTCCTGATGGAATGGCCGCCCTGAAGCCGATCGATCCGCGACTGCTGCGCCACGCCCGCGCCACCCGGGGCTTTCTCGCCGCCTCGGTGGCGCTGGGCCTGGCCAACGCGCTGCTGGTGATCGCCCAGGCCGTGCTGATCGCCGACCTGGTGACGGGCGCCTTCCAGCGCGGGCTGACCGCGGGCGAGCTGAGCGGCCCGCTGGCCTGGCTGGCCGTCACCGCCGCCGGCCGGGCCGCGGTGGCCTGGCTGACCGAGCTGGCCGCGCACCGGGCGAGCGCCGCCGTCAAGTCCGAGCTGCGGCTGCGGCTGCTCGACCACGCCTCCGCCCGCCTCGGCCCCGCCTGGGTGGGGACGCAGCGCACCGGCGAGCTGGCCAACCTCGCCACCCGCGGGATCGACGCGCTGGACGGCTACTTCTCCCGCTATCTGCCGCAGCTCGGGCTTGCCGCGGTGGTGCCGGTGGCGGTGCTGGCGCAGATCCTCACCGAGGACTGGCTCTCGGCCGCCACCATCGCCGCGACACTTCCGCTGATCCCGCTGTTCATGGTGCTGATCGGCTGGGCCACCCAGGCCCACATGGACCGGCAGTGGCGTCAGCTCTCCCGGCTCTCCGGCCACTTCCTGGACGTGGTCGCGGGGCTCACGACGCTCAAGGTGTTCGGCCGGGCAAAGGCCCAGGCCGACAAGATCCGCTCCATCACCGGCGAGTACCGCCGCTCCACGCTGCGCACCCTGCGCATCGCCTTCCTGTCCTCCTTCGCGCTGGAGCTGCTGGCCACCATCTCGGTGGCCCTGGTCGCGGTCTCCATCGGCATGCGCCTGGTGCACGGCGGCATCGACCTGCACACCGGGCTGGTGGTGCTGATCCTGGCGCCCGAGGCGTATCTGCCGCTGCGGCAGGCCGGCGCCCAGTACCACGCCGCCGCCGAGGGGCTCTCCGCGGCCGACGAGGTGTTCGCGGTGCTGGAGACCGACCCCGGGCCGTCCGGCACCGGCCCGGCACCGGACGCCCGGCACGCACCCCTGGTGCTGGAGGGGGTCTCGGTCCGCCACCCCGGCCGGGAGGCGGATTCCCTGCCCCCGGTCTCCCTCACCGTCTCCCCCGGCGAGATCCTCGCCCTGACCGGCCCCTCCGGCGCGGGCAAGACGACCCTGCTCTCGGTGCTGCTCGGCCTCACCCGCCCCACCACCGGCCGGGTGCTGGCCGGCGGCCGGGATCTGCGGGGCATCGACCCGGAGAGCTGGCACCGCCAGATCGCCTGGGTCCCCCAGCACCCCCACCTGTTCGCGGGCACGGTCGCCGACAACGTCCGGCTGGCCCGCCCCGCGGCCGATGACGCCGCCGTGGCCCGCGCCCTGCGGGACGCGGCGGCCGCCGGCCTGGCCCCGGAGCGGATGCTCGGCGAGGGCGGCGCCGGCCTCTCGGCCGGCCAGCGCCGCCGTGTCGCCCTGGCCCGTGCCTTCCTCGCCGACCGCCCGGTCGTGCTGCTCGACGAACCGACCGCCGCACTCGACGCAGAGACGGAGGCAGAAGTCGCCGAGGCGCTGCGCCGGCTCGCGGCCGGGCGCACCGTCGTCCTGGTCACCCACCGCCCCGCGCTGCTGCCCCTGGCCGACCGCGTCCTGCCGCTCCCCGCCCCCGGGGAGCGCGCCGCGGCGGTGACCTCCCTCGCCGGCCCCCGCTCCGGGGCTCTCCCGGCGGCCGGATCTTCCGCCGCCGGGGCGGCGGCGCGGCGGCCCGCGGAGCCGGGGGAGTGGATGCTCGGCGGGGCACACGACGAGCGGAGCGG
>NZ_WTLH01000060.1 GCF_011421595.1 Streptomyces sp. YIM 98790
CCCGCCGGCACGGGACCGGCGGATAGCGCCCCGGCACGGCAGCCGCCCCGGCAACGGCAGCCGCCGGGAGCGGCGGCGCCCCGCCCCGGCCGCTCAGTCCTCGCTCGCGCCGCCTCCGGCCGCGGAGCCGCCCGGCTTCCCGGTCCCGTTGCCGCCGGGCTCCTCCTCGTCGTCCTCGGCGGCGGTGGTGTCGCCCTCCAGCAGACGGGCCAGCGGGCGGCCGACGATCCGCTTGAACTTGCGGCGCTGCGGGCGGGTGCGGTCCAGCACCGCCACCTCCAGCTGATCCGCGGTCAGCTCCCGTTCGGAGCCGTTGCTGTCCCGGGTGAGGGACTCCACGGCCAGCCGCAGCGCCGCACCCAGGGTCATGCCGTCCTGGTGCCGCTGGCTCATGTGGCTGCCGATCTGGTCGGCGTTCCCGCCGATCGCCACCGAGCCGTGCTCGTGGACGATGGAGCCGTCGTGCGGCAGCCGGTAGATCTGGTCGTCCTCCGGGGTCTCGCCGACCTCGGCGACGATCAGCTCCACCTCGTAGGGCTTCTCCCCCGCGCTGGAGAAGATCGTGCCCAGGGTCTGGGCGTAGACGTTGGCCAGGCCGCGGGCGGTGACATCGGTGCGGTCGTAGGTGTAGCCGCGCAGGTCGGCGTAGCGGACGCCGCCGATGCGCAGGTTCTCGAACTCGTTGTACTTGCCGACCGCGGCAAAGGCGATGCGATCGTAGATCTCGCTCACCTTGTGCAGCGCCCGGGAAGGGTTCTCGGCCACGAACAGGATGCCGTCGGTGTATTGCAGCACCACCACACTGCGGCCCCGCGCGATGCCCTTGCGGGCGTACTCGGCGCGGTCCGCCATGGCCTGCTGGGGTGAGACATAGAACGGCGTGGTCACCGGATGCGTCCCTTCCTGTATCGGACCTGGGGTCAGAGGACCGGAGCCTGCGGCCCGTTGGGCAGCTCCAGGCGGCGGTCGAGCACCGCGCGGGCGGTCTCCGAGACCTCTGCCTCGGTGAGCTTACGGAATCCGTCCTCGGTGATCACTGCCACGATGGGATAAATGCGCCGGGACACGTCCGGACCGCCGGTCGCCGAGTCCTCGTCGGCCGCGTCGTACAGTGCCTGGATCACGGCGGTGACGGTCTGCTGCTCGGTCAGATCGTCCCGGTGCAGCTTCTTCAGAGCGCCGCGGGCGAAGAGCGAGCCGGAGCCCACGGCGGCGAAGCCGTACTCCTCGGAGCGGCCGCCGGTGACGTCGTAGGAGAAGATGCGGCCCTTCTCCCGGTCCGTGTCCCAGCCCGCCAGCAGCGGGATGACCGCGAGCCCCTGCATGGCCATGCCGAGGTTGCCGCGGATCATGGCGGACAGCCGGTTGGCCTTGCCCTCCAGCGACAGCACCGCACCCTCGACCTTCTCGAAGTGCTCCAGCTCCAGCTGGAACAGCTTCACCAGCTCCACGGCCAGGCCGGCGGTGCCGGCGATACCGACCGCGGAGTAGTCGTCGGCGGGGAAAACCTTTTCGATGTCCCGCTGGGCGATCAGATTCCCCATGGTGGCCCGGCGGTCGCCGGCGACCACCACGCCGCCGGGGAAGATGGCGGCCACGATGGTGGTGCCGTGCGGCGCCTCCACCGGGCCCTTCACCGGCGGCAGACCCCGGCCGCTCGGCAGCCGCTCCGGGGCATGGTCGGAAAGGAAGTCGAGGAACGAGGCGGAGCCCGGTGTCAGGAAGGCTGCCGGGAGACGACCCTGTTCGTGGGAGTTGGCTGCCACAGGATTCCTTCCGGAGTGTTGACGGACTGCAGGACGCAAGCAGGGCGCAGGCGAAGCAGAGTACGACACGGACCCTACCCGCCGGGCGGCCATGATCCACATGGTGGCGGCAGCTCCGGGCGGATCATACGGCGGCGCCCCGCTCCGGCCCGGTCAGGGGCGGGCGCGGCCGATGACCGCGCCCGCCCGTGCTGCGGGCTCCGGCCCGCATCCGCCCCGGAGGGCAATGCCTTCCGCGGGCGGGCCGGGCGGCTGCGCCCGGCCCGCCCGCCGCGCCTACTCCCCGCCCTTCTGCACGAAGCCCCGCACGAAATCCTCGGCGTTGGACTCCAGGACCTCGTCGATCTCGTCGAGCACCGAGTCCACGTCGTCACTCAGGGCCTCTTGGCGCTCCTTGAGCTCCTCGGAGACCTCGACGTCCTGAGTCTGTTCCTCGGTTTCCTCGGTGGTGCGCGACGCCCGCTGCTGGCCGCCGTTGTCCTTTGCCATCTGCCTCACCCCGCTCGGTTCGAAGCTTCGAGATCAGACCCTACAAGCAGGGGCTGACATCGGCTCCCCGGTGACCGCGTCACCGCCGTGACCGGCGGCGCCGGTGCGGGAAGCCACTGCGATCATTCCCTCCTGGCGGGCACCTAGCCCCCGGAGAGCGCCCGGACAAGATCCTCCGCCGTGCGGCACCGGTCCAGCAGATCCTTGACGTGCTCCTTCGTGCCGCGCAGCGGGTCCATGGTGGGCACCCGCTGGAGCGAGTCCCGGCCGGGCAGGTCGAAGATCACCGAATCCCAGGACGCGGCGGCCACGTCTCCCGCGTACTGCTCCAGGCACCGTCCCCGGAAATAGGCCCGGGTGTCCTCCGGCGGGGTCCGCTGGGCCCGCAGCACGTCCTGGTCGTCCAGCAGCCGGTCGATGCGTCCGCGGGCCGCCAGACGGTTGTACAGGCCCTTGTCGGGCCGCACGTCGGCGTACTGGAGATCCACCAGGTGCAGCCGGGCGGCGTCCCAGCCCAGGCCGTCCCGGCGGCGGTAGCCCTCCAGCAGCTCCCGCTTGGCCACCCAGTCGAGCTGCCCGGCCAGGCTCATCGGATCGGTCTCCAGCCGGGTGAGCACGTCCTCCCAGCGGGCGAGGACGTCCTTGGTCTGGTCGTCGGCGTCGTCGCCCCAGCGCTCCTCGACGTATTTCCGCGCCAGCTCGAAGTACTCCATCTGGAGCTGCACCGCGGTGAGGGTGCGCCCGCTGCGCAGCGTGACCAGTTCGCGCAGGCCGGGGTCGTGGCTGACCCGGTGCAGCGTGCGCACCGGCTGGTCCACGGCCAGGTCCACGGCGATGAAGCCGTCCTCGATCATGGACAGCACCAGCGAGGTGGTGCCCAGCTTGAGGTAGGTGGAGATCTCCGAGAGGTTGGCGTCCCCGATGATCACGTGCAGCCGCCGGTACTTCTCGGCGTCCGCGTGCGGCTCGTCCCGGGTGTTGATGATGGGCCGCTTCAGGGTGGTCTCCAGGCCCACCTCGACCTCGAAGTAGTCGGCGCGCTGGCTGAGCTGGAAGCCGTGCTCGCCGCCGTCCTGGCCGATGCCGACCCGGCCGGCCCCGGTCACCACCTGGCGGCTGACGAAGAAGGGCGTCAGGTGCCGCACGATGTCCGAGAACGGGGTCTCCCGCTTCATCAGGTAGTTCTCGTGGCAGCCGTAGGACGCGCCCTTGTTGTCGGTGTTGTTCTTGTACAGCTGGATGGGCTGGGTGCCGGGCACCTCGGCGGCCCGCCGGGCGGCCTCGGCCATGATCCGCTCGCCCGCCTTGTCCCAGAGCACGGCGTCCAGCGGATTGGTCACCTCGGGGGCGCTGTACTCCGGATGGGCATGGTCCACGTAGAGCCGGGCGCCATTGGTCAGGATGACGTTGGCCAGCCCGATGTCCTCGTCGGTGAGCTGGCTGGCGTCGGCGTTCTCCCGCGCCAGGTCGAAGCCGCGGGCGTCCCGCAGCGGGTTCTCCTCCTCGAAGTCCCAGCGGGCGCGCCGGGCCCGGTGCATGGCTGCCGCGTAGGCGTTCACTACCTGGGACGAGGTGAGCATGGCATTGGCATTGGGGTGACCGGGGACGGAAACGCCGTACTCCGTCTCGATGCCCATCACTCGCCGTACAGTCATGCGGCCCTCCTTGCCCGCCGGTGCCGCCGTCGCGACCGCCGTGCCTCTACCGAGGCTACTTCGAGGCTACGGGGCACGGATCGCGCTGACGAGATCACTGCGGGTTTCCTGTGGACTGTCTGGGAAAACCAGCCGGCTGCGGGGCCCGCCCAGGGCGCGCCCCGCAGCCGGCGTGGTTGCGCTGCGTCGGTGCTCTACCAGTATCCGCCCGATTACAGATACTGTCCGGTGGACACGGTGTCGATGGACCGGCCGGTGTCCGCACCCTGCTTCCCGGTGACCAGGGTCCGGATGAAGACGATGCGCTCGCCCTTCTTGCCGGAGATCCGGGCCCAGTCGTCCGGGTTGGTGGTGTTGGGCAGGTCCTCGTTCTCCTTGAACTCGTCCACACAGGCGGCGAGCAGGTGCGACACCCGCAGGCCCTTCTGGTCCTTGTCCAGGAAGTCCTTGATCGCCATCTTCTTGGCCCGGTCCACGATGTTCTGGATCATGGCGCCGGAATTGAAGTCCTTGAAGTACAGGACCTCCTTGTCGCCGTTGGCGTAGGTGACCTCCAGGAAGCGGTTCTCCTCGGTCTCCGAGTACATCTGCTCGACCACCGTCTGGATCATGGCGTCCACGGCGGCCTCGGCGCTGCCCTGGTGCTCGCGGAGGTCGTCCTCGTGGATCGGCAGCGTGGGGGTGAGGTACTTGGAGAAGATGTCCTTGGCCGCCTCGGCGTCCGGCCGCTCGATCTTGATCTTCACATCGAGCCGCCCGGGCCGCAGGATCGCCGGGTCGATCATGTCCTCGCGGTTGGAGGCGCCGATCACGATGACGTTCTCCAGGCCCTCCACACCGTCGATCTCGGAGAGCAGCTGCGGCACGATGGTGTTCTCCACGTCCGAGCTGACCCCGGAGCCGCGGGTGCGGAAGAGGGAATCCATCTCGTCGAAGAAGACGATGACGGGTGTGCCCTCGCTGGCCTTTTCCCGGGCCCGCTGGAAGACCAGCCGGATGTGCCGCTCGGTCTCGCCGACGTACTTGTTCAGCAGCTCGGGGCCCTTGATATTGAGGAAGAAGCTCTTGCCCGCGGGCTGGCCGGTGACTTCGGCGACCTTTTTGGCCAGGGAATTGGCGACCGCCTTGGCGATCAGCGTCTTGCCGCAGCCGGGTGGGCCGTAGAGCAGCACGCCCTTGGGCGGGCGCAGCTCGTGCTCCCGGAAGAGATCGGGGTAGAGGTAGGGCAGTTCCACCGCGTCGCGGATCAGCTCGATCTGGCCGCCCAGGCCGCCGATCTTGCCGTAGTCGATGTCCGGCACCTCTTCCAGCACCAGCTCCTCGACCTCGCTCTTGGGCACCACCTCGTAGACGAAGCCCGAGCGGGTGTCCAGCAGCAGGGCGTCGCCGGCCCGCAGGGTGGCGTCCATCAGCGGCTCGGCGAGGCGCACCACGCGCTCCTCGTCGGTGTGGCCGACGACCAGGGCGCGCTCGCCGTCCTCCAGGATCTCCTTGAGGGTGACGATCTCCCCGGCCCGCTCGAACAGCATGGCCTCAACGACGTTGAGCGCCTCGTTGAGCATGACCTCCTGGCCCCGCCGCAGCTCCGCCAGGTCGATGGACGGGCTGACGTTCACCCGCAGCTTGCGCCCGCCGGTGAAAATGTCGGCCGTGCCGTCCTCGTTGGCGCCGAGGAAGACGCCGAACCCGGACGGCGGCTGCGCCAGCCGGTCGACCTCCTCCTTGAGGGCCACGATCTGGTCGCGGGCCTCGCGCAGAGTGTTGGCGAGCCGCTCGTTCTGCGCGGTCACCCCGGCCAGATTGGTCTGCAGCTCGACAATCCGTTCCTCAAGGATCCGGGTGTGGCGCGGAGAGTCGGCCAGCTTGCGGCGCAGGACGGTGATCTCCTGCTCCAGGTCGGCAACCTGCCGGGAGGGATCATCGGACCCCCGACCGGACCGGATACCGCGGTTGATGTCGTCATCGTGGGATGCCACGGTCCTCACCTCCTCCAGGGGGAGCTGGACGCTTTCTGACCCTACCTGGCCGGGTGTCGTTCGAAACCCCTAGATCACGAACCGGGCCAAGGTGTGTCCGATCTTCACCCTTGCGCACTCCCTCACTCAAGGGGAATACCCAGCGAGCGCCGCACCCCATCCCACAGCATCCCCAACGGCATCGCAAAGCGGACAGATGTATGGTCGTAGCCGGCCAACGAGCACCGGAACCGGCATTTTCCGACCAGTGCCGAACCATCGCTTGACCGGCACCGGACCACCGCCCGACCGGCACCGGACCACGTCCGGCAGGACGGGCGGGCGGCGCGGGCGGCGGCAGGCGCAGACGAAGGACGGGCAGGGGACGATGACCGCGCAGCAGCGATCCGCCGGGGAACGAACCGACGCCCTGGAGGTCTGGATCGACCAGGACCTGTGTACCGGCGACGGGATCTGCGCCCAGTACGCGCCGGAGGTGTTCGAGCTGGACATCGACGGGCTGGCCTACGTGAAGCCGCCGGCCGCGCCGGGCGAGGAGGCGCCGCTGCTCACCGAGCCGGGCGCGGCGGCCCCGGTGCCGCTGCCGCTGCTGGACGACGTGGTCTCCTCGGCCCGGGACTGCCCGGGCGAGTGCATCCATGTGCGCCGGGTCTCGGACGGCGCCGAGGTCCACGGCCCGGACGCGCCGTAGCCGCCCCGGGCGGCGCCTGCGCGGGGCTGCCCGCGCGGGCCGGTGCCCGCGCGGGCCGGGCGGCTCAGGCGCCGTGCAGGTCGGCCAGGGCGGCCGGCGGGGCGCCCTGCTCGATGACGGGCTTCCCGTCCCGCCAGGACCAGGTGGCCTCGCCGTGCAGGTCGGGGGCGGCCCGCGGGACCTCGGGACCGGAGTAGCCGAAGAGTGCCACGGTGACCGTGGCGCCGTCCGTCTCCAGCCGGTCCACCAGCATGCCGTCCGCCGGGTCGACCAGGGTGTGGGCCACCACCGGGGCGGCCCGCGGGCCGGCCTCGGGCGCGGGGTGGGTGAGCAGGTAGACGCCGTTGGGCGGGGTGCCGCCGCCGGCGTCGCAGCGGACCACGGCCACGGTCTCCGGCCGGCCGTCCCGGTCCAGATCGGTTTCGGCCCGGTCGGTGACCGCGACCTCGTACGGTCCGCAGTCGAGCGGGTACGCGGCGGCCTCCGGGTCGGGGGGCGTGACGGAGATCCCGGGCTCCGCCCCGGGGCCGTCCTGCGGAACGGCCGGGGCCGCCGGGGGACCCGCCGCGGCGCCGGACGGGCCGGCCAGGGACGCCGCCCAGGTCCCGGCGGCGACCAGCACCGCGGTGGCGAGCCAGTGGAGCGGACCGGAACGGGTGTGGGGGAGGTCGGGGCCTGCCGTGGGCTGCACGCGGGGGACTCCTGGGGGGAACGGGGTGGCACGGGCCGGTGGAGGTGGCCAGCATCGTGCCACATCTCACACCCGTGCGACGCGGCCGGGGGACGGAAAACCCGTCCCCCGGCCGGGATTTCCGCACCGCGCGGGTGCCGCGGCCGGAGGGCCGGGGCCCCGCTCAGCCGCGGCCGCCGCCGGGACCGGTGTAGTCCTCGCCGTAGGCACCCGGTGCCGGGCGGCGGCGCCGGCGCGGCGGCTGCACCCCGTCGGCCAGCCGCCGGGAGGTGAGCAGGAAGCCGGTGTGGCCGACCATGCGGTGGTCGGGCCGGACCGCCAGCCCCTCCACGTGCCAGGTGCGGACCATGGTCTCCCAGGCCGCGGGCTCGGTGAAGCTGCCGTGCTCGCGCAGGGTCTCCACGGTGCGGGCGAGCTGGGTGGTGGTGGCCACGTAGGCGCACACCAGGCCGCCGGGCACCAGGGCCTTGGCGACCGCCTCCAGGCATTCCCAGGGGGCCAGCATGTCCAGGATCACCCGGTCCACCTCGGTGTCGCCGAGGGTGTCCTGCAGATCACCGACGGTCAGCCGCCAGGCCGGGTGCGGGCCGCCGAAGTAGCGCTCGACGTTGCCCCGGGCGATCTCCGCGAAGTCGGCCCGCCGCTCGTAGGAGTGCAGCATGCCGCCGTCGCCGACCGCGCGGAGCAGGAACATGGAGAGCGATCCGGAGCCGACCCCGGCCTCCACCACCCGGGCGCCGGGGAAGATGTCGGCCATGGACAGGATCTGCCCGGCGTCCTTGGGGTAGACGACGGCTGCCCCGCGGGGCATGGACAGGACGAAGTCGGGGAGCAGGGGGCGCAGCGCGAGGTACTCGACGTTGCCGGTGGTGCGGACGACGGTTCCCTCGGGCGCGCCGATCAGCTCGTCGTGCGGGAAGGCACCCTTGTGGGTGTGGAAGCTCTTCCCGGTTTCGAGCGTGAAGGTGTAGTGGCGGCCCTTGGGGTCGGTGAGCTGAACCTGGTCCCCGACCTGGAAGGGCCCGCGACGGCGGGCGGCACCGGTCGGTTCGGACATATGCGCAAGCCTAGTGCAACGGCCGGGCCCGGCCGGCCGCCGGACGGGCGGCCGGACCGGCGGCCGCGGGCCGGGGTCAGGAGGAGCCGGCGGGCGGGCCGGAGTGCTTGGCCATGGCGTTGACGAAGGCGCGCTCCACGTCGACGGCGGAGAGCACCCCGTAGATCTCGCCGCCCTCCTCGATCACCAGGTACTCGGTGGCGGGGGTGGCCCGCAGATGCTCCAGCAGCTGCTCGCCGGTGAGGTCGGCGGGCACCCGCATGCCCTCGGTGAGCTCCTGCGCCAGGGTGCCCACCGCCACCCAGGGGCGGCGGTGCTCGGGGACCTGGGCGATGGCGGTCTCCCGCACGATGGCCCGCGGGCTGCCGTCCCCGGCCACCACCACCAGGGCGCGGGCCCCGGAGTCGTTGGCCCGGCGCAGCGCCTCGGACAGCGGGGTGTCGCCGGCCACCGGCACGGCCCGGCGGGTCAGGGCACGGGCGCGCAGCGAGGGCAGCCGTTCCCGCAGCCGGGCCATGCGCAGGCTGTTGCCGGCGCCGGTCCAGATGATGGCGGCCAGGATGGCGGCCAGCAGTCCGTCGGTGAGCGAGTCCACGCCGGTGAGCGAGGAGCGGTCGGTGAGGCCGCTGGTGTGGGTGGCCAGCGGGAAGCCGATCAGCACGGCCACGGCCAGCACCCGGCCCACCCAGGCGGCGGCCACGGTCCCGGTCATCGCGTTGCCGCTGAGCTTCCAGATCACGGCACGCAGCATCCGGCCGCCGTCCAGCGGCAGGCCGGGCAGCAGGTTGAAGACGGCGACGATCAGGTTGGAGATCATCAGGCCGGCGAGCAGCACCCCCGGCACGGTCCCGGCGGCGACCACGCGCATCCCGGCGTAGAAGACACCGGCCAGTACCAGGGAGAGCAGCGGGCCGACGAAGGCGAGGACGAACTCCCGGCCGGCGGTCTCGGACTCCTTCTCGATCTCCGAGACGCCGCCGAAGAACTGCAGGCGGATGCGCCGGACCGGGAGGCCGAAGCGGAGCGCGGCCACGGTGTGCGCGAGCTCGTGGACCAGGACCGAGGCGTAGAAGGCGACCGCGAAGAAGAGCGAGACCAGGTAGCGGCCGGTGCCCAGCTCGGGGAGCACGCGGCCGAGCTGGTTGCCGAAGAACCAGGTGATGAGGGCGGCGACCAGGAACCAGCTCGGCGCCACGTAGACGGGTACGCCGAAGAGGCGGCCCATGAGGATGCCTCCGCCGGCCTCCCGGGCACGCGGCCGTTCCGCGTCGGCGGACCGCCCGTTCTCGCTTCCTGCCACCGCTTCCCCTCTGCTGGCCCGGTCCCCGGTCCCCGGGCTCCGGCGCGAACCGCCCGGGCCGTCCGATCCTGCCCCGGGGTTCCGCCGTTCAGTCGGCTGTGCTGTCGATGGTATGCCGCTGAGTGTCAGTACCGGGGCATAGGGTTGCCGACCATGAACGGTTCCCGGTCCGCGCCGCCCCGCCCGCCCGTCGCGTCGCTGTCGCCCTCCCGGGCGGCGGATTTCCTCCGGTGTCCGCTGCTGTACCGGTTCCGGGTGATCGACAGGCTGCCGGAGGAGCCGAGTCCGGAGGCGGCCCGGGGCACCCTGGTGCATGCCGTGCTGGAGCGGGTCTTCGACGCCCCGGCGGCGGAGCGCAGTGTGCCCGGGGCGCGGGCCCTGGTGGTGCGGGAGTGGGAGCGGCTGCTGACCCGCCGTCCGGAGCTGGCCTCGCTGTTCGCCGAGGACGACGCCGCCGCCCCCGGCGGCACCGCGGAGACCGGAGACACCGCAGGGGCCGCGGAGGACGGGCCGGGTGCGCGGCTGGCACGCTGGCTGGCGGATGCCGAGGAGCTGGTGGAGCGCTGGTTCTCGCTGGAGGATCCGTCCCGGCTGGAGCCCGCCGAGCGGGAGCTGTTCGTGGAGGCGCAGCTCGATTCCGGGCTGCGGCTGCGCGGGGTGATCGACCGGGTCGACGTGGCGCCGACCGGCGAGGTGCGCATCGTGGACTACAAGACCGGCCGGGCGCCGAGGCCGGAGTTCGCGGCCGAGGCGCTGTTCCAGATGAAGTTCTACGCGCTGGTGGTGTGGCGGCTGAAGGGCGTGATCCCGCGCCGGCTCCAGCTCGTCTATCTGGGCAGCGGCGAGGTGCTGACGCATGATCCGGAGGAGTCGGAGCTGCGGGCGGTGGAGCGCAAGCTGCTGGCGCTGTGGGAGGCGATCCGGGCGGCGACCGAGTCGGGCGACTGGCGGCCGAAGCGGGGCAGGCTGTGCGGCTGGTGCAGCCATCAGGAGCGGTGCCCGGAGTTCGGCGGCACTCCCCCGCCGTATCCGCCGGCGGTGCAGCCGGCGCTGCCGGCGGAGGCCGTTCCCGGCCCCCGTCCGGCCGAGGCCGCCGGGGAGGGCGGCACCGCCGCGGCGGACGCGCGGCGGGACGCACCGGGAGAAGGCGGGGCGGGTGGGCGAGAATGACAGCCGTCGACGGTGCAGATGCTTGAGGGGAGCTGCCGTGCCGATCCGGGTGCTGCTGGTGGACGACCAGCCGCTGCTGCGTACCGGTTTCCGGATGATTCTGGAGGCCGAACAGGACATCGCCGTGGTCGGCGAGGCGGGAGACGGCCAGCAGGGGCTGGAACAGGTGCGGGCCCTGCAGCCGGATGTGGTGCTGATGGACATCCGCATGCCGCGGATGGACGGCGTGGAGGCCACCCGGCGGATCACCGGCCCGGCCAAGGACGGTCCGGCCAAGGTGGTGGTGCTGACCACCTTCGATCTGGACGAATACGTCGTGGAGGCGCTGCGCGCGGGTGCCAGCGGCTTTCTGCTGAAGGACGCTCCGGCCGCCGAACTGGTACAGGCCATCCGCGTGGTGGCGGCGGGCGAGGCCATGCTGGCACCGAGTGTCACCCGCCGGCTGCTGGACAAGTACGCCGGGCATCTGCCCGCCGCCGAGCAGCAGGCGCCCCATTCCCTGAGCACCCTCACCGAGCGGGAGGTGGAGGTGCTGAAGCTGGTGGCACGCGGGCTGTCCAATGCCGAGATCGCCGCGGATCTGTTCGTCAGCGAGACCACGGTGAAGACTCACGTGGGCCATGTGCTGACCAAGCTGGATCTGCGGGACCGGGTGCAGGCGGCGGTGTACGCCTATGAGAGCGGGCTGGTCCGCCCCGGCCAGTGAGCGGCCGGGGCGGGCGGGGCAGGCGGTGCGCGGCCGGGCTCAGCCGCCGGTGCGGCTGATCTCCCAGAAGCGGAAGACGGTGGAGGCGTCCAGGCTCCACTGCAGGCCGTTGATGTCCTCGGCGGCCACGGCGTACTGCCGGCCCTGCCAGAGCGGGATCAGCGGCAGTTCCTCGGCGACGATGTCCTGGATCTTCTGGAAGTCCGCGACGGTGCGGGCCCGGTCGCTCTGCCCGGCGGTGCGGGGGATGAGCCGCTCGGTGATCGGGCCGGCGTCGTAGTTGTTGTTGAGCACGTTGTCCGGGCCGAAGAAGGGTGCGGTGAAGTTCTCCGGGTCCGGGTAGTCGGGCACCCAGCCGCGCACATAGACGCCGAACTCGCCGGCCGCGATGCCGTCCAGGTAGGCGTCCGTGTCCAGGCTCTCCACCGTGGCGTTGAACAGGCCGCTGGCGTTGAGCTGGCCGGCGATGTTCTCGAAGGCCGGCTCGACGCCGGGCCCGAACCGCACCGGGGTCACCCACAGGGTGAGGTCGACCGGCTCGGTGATGCCCTCGTCGAGCAGCGCCCGGCGCGCCTTGTCCGGCTGCGGATAGTCGCTGTAGCGGTCGAAGAAGGCGGTGTTGTGGCCGGTGATGCCGGCCGGGATCACCGAGTAGAGCGGCTCGGTGGTCCGCTGGTGGACGTCGCGCACCACCGAGGAGCGGTCCAGCAGATGGGCGACGGCGCGCCGCACTCCCTCGTTCCCGGCCACCGGGTCGTCCAGGTTGAAGACCATGTGCAGGACCTCGGCGCTGGTGCCGTCCACCACCTTGAGGGTGCCCTGGCCCAGAGTGGCCGAGCGGTCCAGGCCGGCGATGTCCTCGGCCGCCAGACCGCGGTAGGCGATGTCGACCCGGCCGGACTCCAGGGCCTCCTTCAGGCCCTGCTGGTCGCCCTCGAAGAGTCTCAGGGTCATTCCGTCGTTCTTGGCCCGCGCGGGCCCGCGGTACCTGTCGTTCACCGAGAAGGTGAGCCGGTCGCCGTCGGCGGAGTCCAGGGTGTAGACGCCGGAGCCGACCGCCCTGCCGTCGGTGCGCAGGGCGTCGGCCGGGTACTCCCGGTGGTCCACGATCGAGCCGGCGCCGGAGGCGATCTTCAGCGGGAAGGTGGCGTCCGGCTGGTTGAGGTGGAAGACCACGGTGCGCTCGTCCGGGGTCTCGATGCGGTCGATGGTGGAGAGCATCACCGCGGCCGGGCCGTTCTCGTCGTCGATGCGGATCGACCGGTCGAAGGAGTGCTTCACGTCCTTCGACGTCAGCGGGCGGCCGTTGCTGAAGGTCAGCTCCTCGCGCAGCACGCACATGTAGCGCTGGTTCGCCGGGTCGGTGAACTGGCAGCTCTCGGCGGCCTCGGCCTGCGGCTCGCTGCCGCCGGCCGGGAAGCTGAGCAGCGACTGGAAGACGTTGTTGAACACCAGCCAGGAGCCGGGGTCGTAGCCGGAGGCCGGGTCGAGGGAGGAGACGGTGTCCGTCATCCCCATGACGATCCGTCCGTCGCCCCCGGCGCCGGGGTCCCCGGTCCATCCGCATCCGGTGAGCAGGGCGGCGGCGGTTCCCGCCGAGACGGCGAGCGCCGCCCACTGGACGCGTTTCCTCACGTGCCTGTCCTTTGCGTTCCGCGGCTGTGACCAGGTCCGGCCAGGTCATCCGGGGTGTCCGCGCCCATGCGGGCCCAGAAGACAGTAGCCCGGAAGCTTCGCCACACCCGCATCAGGAGTTGCCCGACGCACCGTGAGAAACATCACCGGAGGGGCCGTCAGACGGCGGGCAGCGGCTCGTCCACGGGGTCGGCCCACAGGGCGCGCAGATACGGCAGGTCAACCTCGGTGAGCGAGCCCACCACGCTGCGTCCGGGGGCGCCCGGCACCGGGGCGACGGAGGGCACCGCCACCACCCGGCAGCCCGCGGCCTCGGCGGAGGCCACCCCGGTCGGGGTGTCCTCGATGGCCACGCAGCGCGCCGGGTCCGCGCCCAGCCCGGCGGCGGCGGTGAGATACGGGTCGGGGTGCGGCTTGGTGCGGGCCAGTTCGTCACCCGCCACGGTGAGGGCGAAGCTCTCCGGGCCGAGGTGGCGCAGCATCCGGTCCACCACGGCCCGGTGCGAGGCCGAGACCAGGGCGGCGGGCACCCGGTGGGCGGCCAGTTCGGTGAGCAGCCGGCGGGCGCCCGGCATCAGCGGCACCTCGCGCTCGATCCGCCGCAGGAAGGCGGTGTTGAGCAGCACGGTCAGCTCGTCCAGGGTGATGTCGGCGCCCGTGACGTCGATCAGGTAGCCGGCGCTGCGGGTCATCGGGCCGCCGACCACGATCTCCCGGTGCTCCTCGGCCAGGGTGTGCCCGAGCGACGCGAACACGGCGACCTCGGCGTCCCACCAGAACCCCTCGGTGTCCACCAGGGTGCCGTCCATGTCCAGCAGCACGGCCTGGGGGGCCGCGGCCGAGTCCGGCAGGGTGCCGGTGGCGGGCAGGAAGGTCGTCATCCGCATACCTCCGATGGGGCCACGTCCCGCACGGGACACGAAGGCCGGCCGTGATTCCCTCGGGAACCCCGGCCGGCCTTTTCCGGACCGGCCAGTCTACGCCCGTGGAGGCACTGTCGCACAGCGCGCGGCCGGGCGCGGCCGGTGCCCGGAGGGGTCAGCGGGCGTTGAAGTAGTTGGCCTCGGGGTGGTGGAGCACGATGGCGTCGGTGGACTGCTCCGGGTGCAGCTGGAACTCCTCCGACAGCTTGACCCCGATCCGCTCCGGCCGGAGCAGGTCGGCGATCTTGGCCCGGTCCTCCAGCTCGGGGCAGGCCGGATACCCCAGGGAGTAGCGGCAGCCCTGGTACTCGGTGCGGAACATGCCGGCCAGGCTGTCCGGGTCGGCCCCGGCGATGCCCAGCTCCTCGCGCACCCGGGCGTGCCAGTACTCGGCCAGGGCCTCGGCCAGCTGCACGGACAGGCCGTGCAGCTCCAGGTAGTCCCGGTAGGCGTCGGCGGCGAACAGCTCGGCGGTGGCCTCGCCGATCCGCGAGCCCACGGTGACCACCTGCAGGCCGACCACGTCCGTCTCGCCGGAGTCCTTGGAGCGGAAGAAGTCGGCCAGGCAGAGCCGGCGTCCGCGGCGCTGGCGGGGGAAGGTGAAGCGGCTGCGCTCACGGCCGTCCTCGTCCAGCACGACCAGGTCGTTGCCCTCCGACCAGCAGCGGAAGTAGCCGTGCACCACGGCGGCCTCCAGCAGGTTCTCGGTGTGCAGCCGGTCCAGCCAGCCGCGCAGCCGGGGGCGGCCCTCGGTCTCGGCGAGTTCGGCGTAGGAGGGGCCGTCGCCACGGGCCGCCTTCAGTCCCCACTGGCCCTTGAACAGCGCGTCCTCGTCCAGCCAGGAGGCGTAGTCCTTGAGCGCGATGCCCTTCACCACCCGGGTGCCCCAGAACGGCGGGACCGGGACCGGGTTGTCGGTGGCCACGTCGGAGCGGACGGAGTCGTCGGTGACGTCGGGCAGCGGCTCGGCCGCCACGTCCCGGGCCCGGACCCGGCGGTGCCGCAGCTCGGGCAGGGCGGGGCCGTCGGTGCCGCGCTTGTGGGCGATCAGCGCGTCCATCAGGCTGAGCCCCTCGAAGGCGTCCCGGGCGTAGCGGACCTCGCCCTGGTACACCTCGTGCAGATCCTGCTCGACATAGGCGCGGGTGAGGGCGGCGCCGCCGAGGATGACGGGGTAGCGGGCGGCGAGCTCCCGGCTGTTCAGCTCCTCTAGGTTCTCCTTCATCACCACGGTGGACTTCACCAGCAGGCCGGACATGCCGATGACGTCGGCCCGGTGCTGTTCCGCGGCTTCGACGATGGCGGAGATGGGCTGCTTGATGCCCAGGTTGACCACGTTGTAGCCGTTGTTGGTGAGGATGATGTCGACCAGGTTCTTGCCGATGTCGTGCACGTCGCCGCGCACCGTGGCCAGCACGATGGTGCCCTTTCCGGCCTCGTCGGACCGCTCCATGTGGGGCTCGAGGTGGGCCACGGCGGACTTCATCACCTCGGCGGAGGTGAGCACGAAGGGCAGCTGCATCTGCCCGGAGCCGAAGAGTTCGCCGACCGTCTTCATGCCCTCCAGCAGGACCTCGTTGACGATCTGCAGGGCGGAGCGTTCGGCGAGGGCGGCGTCCAGGTCCGCCTCCAGGCCGTTGCGCTCGCCGTCCACGATGCGGCGCTGGAGCCGTTCGTCCAGCGGCAGGGCGGCCAGTTCCTCGGCCTTGCCGGCCCGCATGGCCTTGGTGTCCACGCCCTCGAAGAGTTCCAGCAGCTTCGCCAGCGGGTCGTAGCCCTCGCGGCGCCGGTCGTGGATGAGGTCCAGGGCGGTCTCGACCTGCTCGGGTTCCAGCCGGGCGATGGGCAGGATCTTGGCCGCGTGCACGATGGCGGAGTCCAGGCCGGCCTTGACGCACTCGTCCAGGAAGACCGAGTTGAGCACCATGCGGGCGGCCGGGTTGAGGCCGAAGGAGATGTTGGACAGGCCGAGGGTGGTCTGCACCTCGGGGTGACGGCGCTTGAGTTCCCGGATGGCCTCGATGGTGGCCACGCCGTCCTTGCGGGACTCCTCCTGGCCGGTGCAGATGGTGAAGGTGAGGCAGTCGATGATGATGTCGGATTCCCGGAAGCCCCAGTTGCCGGTGAGGTCGGCGATCAGCCGCTCGGCGATGGCGACCTTCTTCTCCGCGGTGCGGGCCTGGCCCTCCTCGTCGATGGTGAGGCCGATCAGCGCGGCCCCGTGCTCCTGGGCCAGCCGGGTGATCCTGGCGAAGCGGCTGTCCGGGCCGTCGCCGTCCTCGTAGTTGACCGAGTTGATCACGGCCCGGCCGCCCAGGCACTCCAGTCCGGTGCGGATCACCTCGGGCTCGGTGGAGTCCAGCACCACCGGCAGGGTGGAGGCGGTGGCCAGCCGGGAGGCGAACTCCCGCATGTCGGCGGTGCCGTCCCGGCCCACGTAGTCGACGCAGACGTCCAGCATGTGGGCGCCTTCGCGGATCTGGTCGCGGGCGATCTCCACGCAGTCGTCCCACCGGCCCTCCAGCATGGCGGTGCGGAACTTCTTGGAGCCGTTCGCGTTGGTGCGCTCGCCGATGGCCAGGTAGGAGGTGTCCTGCCGGAAGGGGACGGCCTGGTAGAGCGAGGAGGCGCCTGGCTCGGGGGCCGGGACGCGGGGCTCCGGGCGGCGCCCGCGGAGCCGCTCGACCACCTGGCGCAGATGCTCGGGCGTGGTGCCGCAGCAGCCGCCGACCAGCGACAGGCCGAACTCGGTGAGGAAGGTCTCGTGGGCGTCGGCCAGCTGGGCCGGGGTGAGCGGGTAGTGGGCGCCGTCCTTGCCCAGCACCGGCAGGCCCGCATTGGGCATGCAGGAAAGCGGCAGCCGGGAGTGGCGGGCCAGATGGCGCAGGTGCTCGCTCATCTCGGCCGGGCCGGTCGCGCAGTTGAGGCCGATCATGTCGATGCCCAGCGGCTCCAGGGCGGTGAGCGCGGCGCCGATCTCGGAGCCGAGCAGCATGGTGCCGGTGGTCTCCACGGTGACCTGGACCAGCAGCGGGGCGTCCAGCCCCGCGGTCTCCAGGGCACGGCGGGCGCCCAGCACGGCGGCCTTGGTCTGCAGCAGGTCCTGGCTGGTCTCCACCAGCAGGGCGTCGGCACCGCCGGCCAGCAGGCCCTCGGCGTTGGCCTGGTAGGCGTCGCGCAGCGGGCCGTACGCCACGTGACCCAGGGTGGGCAGCTTGGTGCCCGGGCCCATGGAGCCGAGGACCCAGCGCTGCCGGCCGTCCTCGGCGGTGACGGCGTCGGCGGTCTCGCGGGCGACGCGGGCGCCGGCCTCGGAGAGCTCGTGGACCCGGTGGGCGATGTCGTACTCACCGAGGGCGGAGAGGTTGGCGCCGAAGGTGTTGGTCTCCACGCAGTCCACCCCGGCCGCGAAGTATGCGCGGTGGACACCGGCGACGATGTCGGGGCGGGTGACGTTCAGCACCTCGTTGCAGCCTTCGAGCTGCTGGAAGTCCTCCAGGGACGGGTTCTGCGCCTGGAGCATGGTGCCCATGCCGCCGTCGGCGACGACCACGCGGGCGGCGAACGCCTCCCGCAGCGCGCGGGCGCGTTCGGCGGCCGGGGCGGGTGCGGCCGGTGGGGCGGCGGCGCCGTGGGCCGCGGCGGTGGAGGAATCGGGCAGGGTCGGCGAAGCCATATGGGGTGCTCCCTGGATGCGACGGCTGTCGGCTATGCGCCGGTGCGGGGCGCACCCGGCCAGCGTATCGGTCCGGGGCCGCGCCGCCGGGATCATTCCGATGGCCGGACAGCCTAAACTCGTCTCGAAAGCGCTGTATCGGCATGAGCGGATAGTGTTCGGCAATACCGAATGACGGCCGAGGTGGCCAGACTTCCCCTGTCCGGCCATCCGCGCGCACGACCGGAGGAGGCAGCCCGATGGCCCGCACGATTCAGTCCCTGGAACGGGCCGCCGCCCTGCTGCGCCTGCTGGCCGGCGGGGAGCGCCGGCTGGGCCTGTCCGACATCGCCTCCGCCATGGGACTGGCCAAGGCCACCGCCCACGGCCTGCTGCGCACCCTGCAGCAGGAGGGCTTCGTGGAGCAGGACGAACGCTCCGGCAAGTACCAGCTCGGCGCCGAGCTGCTGCGGCTGGGCAACAGCTATCTGGACGTGCACGAGCTGCGGGCGCGGGCCCTGGTGTGGACCGACGACCTGGCCCGGGCCAGCGGGGAGAGCTCCTACCTGGGGGTGCTGCACCAGGGCGGGGTGCTGCTAGTGCACCACGTCTTCCGCCCGGACGACAGCCGTCAGGTGCTGGAGATCGGGGCCCTGCAGCCGCTGCACTGCACCGCGCTGGGCAAGGTGCTCAGCGCCTACGACCCGGTGGCGCACAGCGAGCTGGCCGAACTGGAGCTGACCGCGGTCACCGACCGCACCGTCACCGACCGGGACGCGCTGGAGAAGGAGCTGCTCCGGGTGCGGGACCGGGGCTGGGCCAGCGACCTGGGCGAGACCTGGGAGGGCGTGGCCTCGATCGCCGCGCCGGTCTTCGACCGGCGGCGGATGCCGGTGGGGGCGGTGGCGATCACCGGCGCCGTGGAGCGCATGACCGTGGGCGGCGGGACCGGAGAAAGCAGCGGCGGCGCCGGCCCGGACGGCGAGCTCAGCCCGCGGCTGATCGCGGCGGTCCGGGACTGCGCCCGGTCCGTGTCGCGCGACCTGGGCGCCGGTCGCTTCTAGGACAATACGGATTTCAAGCTCTTCTTCACCACCGGCCGCCGGCCGGACGTCCGGCGAGCGGGCGGCTGCGCACCCCTTGACGCGGAAGACACCAGGGCGAAAAACTGCCGGTCATCGGTCGACATTGTCGAACGCTGGTCGTAAGACCCACAGCCGCGCCACCCGGCGCGCTCCCTTCCCGCTGCCCTGGACCAGGCAAAGGAGCCGCCCATGTCCAGTTCCGACATCTTCTTCGGCGAGATCATCGGCACCGCCGTGCTGATCCTGATGGGCGCCGGCGTGGTCGCCGGCGTGGTGCTCAGGAAGTCCAAGTCCTACGGAGCCGGCTGGACCGTCATCACCTTCGGCTGGGGGCTGGCGGTCATGACCGCGGTCTTCATCGCCGGTCCGCTCTCCGGCGCGCACATCAACCCGGCCGTGACCGTGGGCATCGCCCTGGACAGCGGCGAGTGGGGCGACGTGCCGGCCTATCTGGGCGGCCAGATGCTGGGTGCCATGCTCGGCGCCACCCTGGCCTGGCTGGCCTACTACGGCCACTTCCAGGCCCATCTGCGGGACCCGGAGATCATCCGGATTCCCGAGAAGCCCGCCCACCCCGGCCCGGTGGAGACCCACCGCCCCGGACCGGTGCTCGGCGTGTTCTCCACCGCGCCGGAGATCCGCAACACGGTGCAGAACCTCACCACCGAGATCATCGCCACCGCCGTGCTGGTGCTGGCCGTGCTCCAGGTCGGCGTCAACGAACAGCTCCAGGTCACCGCACTGGGCGGGCTGATCGTGGCGTTGGTGGTGGTCGGACTGGGCATGTCGCTGGGCGGACCCACCGGCTATGCCATCAACCCGGCCCGCGACCTCGGCCCCCGGATCGTGCACGCGCTGCTGCCGCTGCCCAACAAGGGCAGCTCGGACTGGAGCTACGCCTGGATCCCGGTGGCCGGACCGCTGGCCGGGGCCGCCCTGGCCGCCGGCATCAGCCGGCTCGCCTTCTGATCCCGTGCCCCGCCCCGACACCCCGCACCCCGACCCCGCAGGAGCCGCCGTATGAACGCCAGCCCCGACGCCCCCCGCGAGTTCATCGCCGCCATCGACCAGGGCACCACCTCCAGCCGCTGCATCGTCTTCGACCGGGACGGCCGGATCGTCTCCGTCGACCAGAAGGAGCACGAGCAGATCTTCCCCCGGCCGGGCTGGGTCGAGCACGACGCCGCCGAGATCTGGCGCAACGTCCAGGAGGTGATCGCCGGCGCGCTCGCCAAGTCCGGCATCACCAACGACGAGGTCAAGGCGATCGGCATCACCAACCAGCGGGAGACCACCCTGCTGTGGGAGAAGGCCACCGGCCGCCCGGTGCACAACGCCATCGTCTGGCAGGACACCCGCACCGACCAGCTCTGCCGCGAACTCGGCCGGGACGCCGGCCAGGAGCGGTTCCGGCGGGAGACCGGCCTGCCGCTGGCCTCCTACTTCTCCGGACCCAAGGTGCGCTGGCTGCTGGACAACGTGCCCGGCCTGCGGGAACGCGCCGAGCGCGGCGAGATTCTGTTCGGCACCATGGACTCCTGGGTGATCTGGAACCTCACCGGCGGCCCGGACGGCGGCCGGCACGTCACCGACGTCACCAACGCCTCCCGCACCATGCTGATGAATCTGCACACCATGGAGTGGGACGAGGCCATCCTGGAAGCCATGGGCGTGCCGGCCGCCGTCCTCCCCCGGATCGGCTCCTCCGCCGAGGTCTACGGCACCGCCGCGGGCGGGCCGCTGGCCGGCACCCCGGTCGCCTCCGCCCTCGGCGACCAGCAGGCGGCGCTGTTCGGCCAGACCTGCTACTCGGTGGGCGAGGGCAAGTCCACCTACGGCACCGGCACCTTCCTGCTGATGAACACCGGCGAGAAGCCGGTCAGCTCCTACCACGGGCTGCTCACCACGGTCGGCTACCGGATCGGCGACGAGCGGCCCGTCTACGCGCTGGAGGGCGCCATCGCGGTCACCGGCGCGCTGGTGCAGTGGATGCGCGACCAGATGGGCCTGATCAGCACCGCGGCCGAGATCGAGACCCTGGCCCTGTCGGTGGAGGACAACGGCGGCGCCTACTTCGTGCCCGCCTTCTCCGGGCTGTTCGCGCCCTACTGGCGCTCCGACGCCCGCGGGGTGATCGCCGGCCTGACCCGCTATGTCACCAAGGCCCACCTGGCACGTGCCGTGCTGGAGGCCACCGCCTGGCAGACCCGGGAGATCGTGGACGCCATGCGCAAGGACTCCGGCACCGGCCTGACCGCGCTGAAGGTGGACGGCGGGATGACCGCCAACAACCTGCTGATGCAGAACATCGCCGACTTCCTGGACGTGCCGGTGGTGCGGCCCATGGTCTCCGAGACCACCTGCCTGGGCGCCGCCTACGCCGCCGGCCTGGCCACCGGCTTCTGGTCGAACACCGAGGAGCTGCGGGCCAACTGGCGCCGGGCCGCGGAATGGACCCCGCGGATGGACCCGGAGCTGCGGGACCGCGAGTACAAGCAGTGGCTCAAGGCCGTACAGCGGACCATGGGCTGGCTCGACGAGGAGAGCTGAGAGACCATGCAGCACACCACCGCCCCCACCCCTGCCTCCCCTGGCCCGTCGGGCCCCCCGGGTTCCGCGGGCTCCCCGGGTTCCGCGTCCGGCACCGGCCTGATACCGGCCGCGGCCGAGGCACGGGCCCGGACCCGCGACCGGCTGGCCCGCGGCACCTTCGATCTGCTGGTCGTCGGCGGCGGCATCCTGGGCACCTCGGTCGCCTGGCACGCCGCCCAGGCCGGGCTGCGGGTGGCCATGGCGGAGGCCGGCGACTTCGCCGGCGCCACCTCCTCCGCCTCCTCCAAGCTGGTGCACGGCGGGCTGCGCTACCTGCAGACCGGCGCGGTGCGGCTGGTGGCCGAGAACCACCGCGAGCGCCGGGTGCTGGCCCGGGACGTGGCCCCGCACCTGGTGCGCCCGCTCACCTTCCACCTGCCGGTCTACCGGGGCGGCCCGCACGGCGCGGCCAAGCTGGGCGCGGGCGTCTTCGCCTACTCCGCGCTCTCCGCCTTCGGCGACGGCGTGGGCCGGGTCATCACCCCGGCCCGCGCCGCGGCCGCCAACCCCGGCCTGCGCACCGAGAACCTGCGCGCGGTGGCCGTCTACGGCGACCACCAGATGAACGACTCCCGGATGGCGGTGCTGACCGTCCGGGCCGCGGCCGAGGCCGGGGCGACGGTGCTCAACCACGCCGAGGTGACCGGACTGCGCTTCACCCGCGGCCGGGTCACCGGCGCCGAGCTGCGGGACCGGCTGGACGGCAGCGAGTTCGGCGTCTCCGCCCGGCTGGTGCTCAACGCCACCGGCCCCTGGGTGGACCGGCTGCGGCGGATGGAGGACCCGCAGGCCGCCCCCAGCATCCGGCTCTCCAAGGGCGCCCATGTGGTGCTGCGCCGCACCGTGCCCTGGCGGGCGGCCATGGCCACGCCGGTGGACCACTACCGGATCACGTTCGCCCTGCCCTGGGAGGACCATCTGCTGCTGGGCACCACCGACGAGCCCTACGAGGGCGACCCGGGCGAGGTGCGGGCCACCGAGTCCGACATCCGGCAGATCCTGGACGAGGCCTCTCTCTCGGTGCGCGACGAGCACCTCTCCCCCGATCTGGTCACGTACGCCTTCGCCGGGCTGCGGGTGCTGCCCGGCGGCCCCGGCGAGGTGGCCTCGGCCAGACGGGAGACGGTGATCAGCGAGGGACCGGGCGGGATGCTCTCGGTGGCCGGCGGCAAGTGGACCACCTACCGGCACATCGGCCGGGAGGTGCTGGCCCGGATCGCCCGGATCACCGGCACCTCCGCACCGGGGTCGCCGGGCGGGCCCGTGTCCCGGCTGGTGCGGCGGGTGCCGCTGCCCGGGGTGGCCAACCCCGACGCGGTGGCCCGCCGGCTGGCCGCGGACGGCGGGGACGGCGGGGACGGCCGCCGCGCGGGCGGCGACGAGGGCGGCGTGCCGGGCGGGCTGGACCCGGTGACCGCCCGTCACCTGGCCGGCCACTACGGGTCCCTGGCCTTCGAGCTGGCCCGGCTGGCGGAGCGGGACCCGGCACTGGGCGAGCGCATCCACCCGGACGGCCCCGACATCTGGGCGCAGGTCGTCCACGCCCGGGACGCCGAGTGGGCCTGCACGCCGGAGGACGTGCTGCGCCGCCGCACCACCCTGGCCGTCCGGGGGCTGGACACCGGGGAGGTGCGTGCCCGCACGGCGGCGCTGCTGGCCGGCCGCCCGATGTGATGTTCCCGGCGCCGGGCCCGGGGGCATGGTCGTCCTGCGCGGGGATGTGGCAGAGTTCCAGACAGACGTACGGGGGGTGATCTTGGGATGCGCTGGACCTTCTCGCCGGGCGCGGCCCTGCGCCGGGTCCGCCCGGCGGTCCGCTGGACCGCCGGGGCGCTCGCCCTGGTCGTGGTGCTGCCGCTGGTCGCCGCGCTGGTCTTCCTGCGCGGCATGTACAGCGGGCCGGTCGACGCGGAGGCGCACAGCCGGGGCCGGGACGCCGTCTGGCTCGGCCACGCCTGGGTGGACGGCCGCCTGGACGAGACCGATCTGGCGGCACTGGCCGAGCGCATCGAGGGCACCGGGATCCGTGACGTCTACGTGCACACCGGCCCCATGGAGGACGACGGCACCCTGCCGGCGGAGCGGCACCCGCGGGCGGGCTGGCTGCTGGCGGCCATGGCCGAGCAGCTCCCCGGGGTCCGGGTGCAGGCCTGGATCGGCAACCGGCTGACCTACGGCGACGACGACGGCGGCCTGCGGCTGGCCGATGCCCGGGACCGTGCGGGCGTGGTGGCCAGTGCCGGGCAGATGCTCGACCTGGGTTTCGACGGGGTGCATCTCAATGTCGAGGCCATCGAGTCCGGCGACCCCGACTATCTGCTGCTGCTGGACGCGCTGGGCGAGGAGGTGGGCGGGCGCGGCGGCGTGCTGTCCGTCTCCGCCCACCAGATCGACCCGCTGCCCAGCATGAACACCGTGATGCGGGCGGTGACCGGCCGCAACAAGTGGTGGTCCCAGCGGTACTTCGGCCAGGTGGCGCAGCGGGTGGACCAGATCGCGGTGATGAGCTACGACGGCATCACCCCCGTGGAGAGCCTGTACGGCGGCTACGTGGCGCAGCAGACCGAGCTGGCCCTCCAGGTGACGCCCGAGGAGACCGAACTCCTGATGGGACTGCCGTTCTTCCACAACGGCGATCTGATCCACCGGGCCGAGACGGTGCGGGCGGCGGTGCGCGGGGTGCGGCTGGGGCTGACCCGGGAGGACCCGGGGCGGCAGGGCTTCGGGGTGGCGCTCTACGTGGACTACGCCGCCACGGCCGAGGACTGGCGCACCTACCGCCGCCAGTGGGGCGCCACGGACTGACCCCCCACTGCCCCCACTGCCCCCACTGCCCCTGCCGCCCCGCCGCGGCCGGGAGCCGTCCGCGACGCCGGTATCAGGTCGGGTCCGCCTCCAGGTCGATTCGCGTGGCCGGTTCTCCTGCCGCCCACATCTCGCGGGCAGCGTTGCAGGCATTCCTCCTCGGACTCGATGTCGTCCGCCGGCCGGCGACCGATTCTGTCGTTGATCTCGTCCGCGGCATCGCCTGACGGGCCGGGAAGCGGGACCGGCCGGCGGCGCCGTCCGGCGCCCGCCGGGTGATCGCCGCGGGCATGGTGCCGCTGGCCGCCGGGCCGCTGTCGGTGACGGTGCGTCCGCCGGCGGGATGCGGCGCCGGCCCGGCTGCGGATTCCGCCCCGGACGGGGGCCGTCGAGGCGTACGAGGGCTGCGGCCCGGGCACGGTGACGCCGTAGGCTGGGCACGCACGGAACTGGAGTCAGCAGCCAGGCGGGCCGCGGTGTCCGGCCTGGTCGGAAGGAGGCGCTGGGTGATCGAGCTCGAGGGCGTTCCCGAGCTGGTCGACCCGGTCATGGTGGCCGCGTTCGAGGGCTGGAACGATGCCGCGGACGCCGCGTCCGCCGCGGTCGCGCATCTGGAACGGACCTGGAAGGGCGAGGTGTTCGCGGCGCTGGACGCCGAGGACTACTACGACTTCCAGGTGAACCGCCCGCATGTGTGGCTGGACGGCGGGGTGCGCCGGGTCACCTGGCCGACGACCCGGCTCTCGGTGGTGCGCATCGGCGAGGAACACGGGCGGGGCCGGGCGCGCGATCTGGTGCTGGTGCGCGGCATCGAACCGAGTATGCGCTGGCGTTCGTTCTGCAACGAGATCCTGGGCTTCGCGCATGAGCTGGGCGTGGAGATGGTGGTGGTGCTCGGCGCGCTGCTGGGCGACACCCCGCACACCCGTCCGGTGCCGGTCACCAGCGTGACGGCGGACGAGGACCTGGCGCGGAGCCTGAACCTGGAGGAGTCCAGATACGAGGGGCCCACCGGGATCGTCGGCATTCTCCAGGAGGCCTGTGCGCATGCCGGGCTGCCGGCGGTGAGCCTGTGGGCCGCGGTGCCGCACTACGTCTCGCAGCCGCCGAACCCGAAGGCGTCGCTGGCCCTGCTGCACCGGCTGGAGGATCTCCTGGAGCTGTCCATTCCGCTGGGCGAGCTGCCGGAGGACGCCCGGGCCTGGCAGATCGGGGCGGACCAGCTCGCGGCCGAGGACAGCGAGGTCGCCGAGTACGTGCAGGCTCTGGAGCAGGCGCGGGACACCGCGGAGCTGCCGGAGGCGTCGGGCGAGGCGATCGCCCGGGAGTTCGAGCGCTATCTGCGCCGCCGCGATCCGGGCGACGACGACGGCCCGCCGCACTTCCGCGGACCCGCCGGCTGAGCGAAGGGGCCGCGCTCCCCCGTGCGCGGCAGCCCGCCGGGCCGCGGTGCCGCGGCCCGGCGGTGGGGTCACAGAAGGTCACATCACAGAGGGATCGTCACAGAAGGATCACAGAGCCACGCCCAGCAGGGCGTCGGCGGCGCGGCTCGCGACACCGGGCGCGCCCGGGTCGTCACCGCCCGCGGCGTGCTGGGCGGCGGCCCAGCGGTCGAAGGCGGCCAGCGCGGCGGGGGCGTCCAGATCGTCGGCCAGCGCCTGCCGGATCTCCTCGGTCAGCCGGTCGGCGGGCGGCCCGTCGGGACGCGAGACCGCGGCCCGCCAGCGGGCGAGCCGGTCCTCGGCCTCGGCCAGCACCCGGCCGGTCCACTCCCAGTCGCTGCGGTAGTGGTGGGCAAGGAGCGCCAGCCGGATGGCGGCCGGGTCGGTCCCGGCCCGGCGCAGCGCCGAGACCAGCACCAGGTTCCCCTTGGACTTGGACATCTTCTCGCCCTGGTAGCCGACCATCCCGGCGTGCGCGTAGGCGCGCGCGAAGGGGTGCCGCCCGGTGAGGGTCTGGGCGTGCGCGGCACCCATCTCGTGGTGCGGGAAGATCAGGTCCGAGCCGCCGCCCTGCAGGTCGAAGCCCATGCCCAGGTGGTCGAGGGCGATGGCGACGCACTCGATGTGCCAGCCGGGGCGGCCGGGCCCCAGGGAGGCGCCGTCCCAGGACGGCTCCCCTTCCCGGGCCGCCCGCCACAGCAGGGGGTCGAGCGGGTTCTTCTTGCCGGGCCGCTCCGGGTCGCCGCCGCGCTCCGCGGACAGCTGCAGCATGGTGGCCTGGTCGTAGCCGGAGACCGT
Source organism: Streptomyces sp. YIM 98790 (assembly GCF_011421595.1). Classification (GTDB taxonomy): domain Bacteria; phylum Actinomycetota; class Actinomycetes; order Streptomycetales; family Streptomycetaceae; genus Streptomyces. The sequence goes on from NZ_WTLH01000060.1 coordinate 26,437, forward strand.
GCCGAAGCGCGGGTCGCAGGCCACCGCGAAATAGATGTCGCCGTCCAGCTCGTAGGCGGCGCCCTGCTCGCGCAGCTGCTCGATCAGCGGCACGATCCGCGGTATGGCCTCCACCGCGCCGATGAAGTGCCGCGGCGGCAGCATCCGCAGCGCCGCCATGTCCTCCCGGAACAGGGCGGTTTCGCGCCCCGCCAGCGCGGTCCAGTCCTCGCCGGTGGCTTCGGCACGCTCCAGCAGCGGGTCGTCGATGTCCGTGACGTTCTGCACGTAGACCACCTGCCGGCCGTTGTCCAGCCAGACGCGCTGTACCAGGTCGAACGCCGCGTAGGTGGCGGCGTGACCCATATGCGTGGCGTCGTAGGGGGTGATGCCGCAGACGTAGAGCCGGGCGGGCTCGCCGGGGCGCTCCGGCGGAAGGGCCACCCGCGCTCCCGTGGCGGTGTCGTGGATTCTCAGGTCGCGGCCCTGACCGGGCAGGACGGGGACCTGGGAGGCAGGCCAGGCGTGCATGTCATGAGCCTAACCGCATAACGGTCCCCTACACGAAGGCGGCTCCCGGGTGCGTGCCCCGGATCGGGCGGCCGTGGCCTCAGACCGGGGGCCAGGGGATGGCCGGCCAGTCGCCGCCCGGCTCCGGGTGCCGCCCGGCGGCCAGCAGGGCCTCGGTGCGGGCCCGCAGCGCCTCCAGCTCGGGCTTGGTGATCAGCTCGGCCAGCCGGAGCGCCAGCGGGCTGCCGTCGGCCAGCCGCCCGGACAGGCGGCGCAGGGCCGCGGCCACGTCCGCCGGGAGGGGCTCGCCCGCCCAGCCCCACAGCAGGGTGCGCAGCTTGTCGTCGGTGTGCAGGCTCACCCCGTGGTCGATGGCGTACATCCGGCCGTCCGGCAGCGGTATCAGGTGCCCGCCCTTGCGGTCCCCGTTGTTGATCACCGCGTCGAAGGCGGCCAGCCGCCGCAGCCGCAGGTCGTCGGCGTGCACCAGCAGCGCGGTGCGTCCGCCGCCGAGCTCGGCCCGGCCCACCGCGCGCCAGCCGGGGCCGGGCTCGTCGCCGTCCACGAGCCGCAGCAGTGCGGCTCCGCCGGCACCGGCCTCGGCTGCCTCCCCGTCGTCCGCCGGGGCGTCCTCGCGGTCCGGCGGCGGGCCGACCCACTGCTGGCACATGCCGGGGCCGTGCGGCCCGTCACGCAGCACCGTGGGGGGTACGAAGTCCCAGCCGAGCGCGCGGCAGATCTCGAACGCCGCGACCTCCCGCTCGGCCAGCGTGCCGTCCGGGAAGTCCCACAGCGGCCGCTCGCCCGCCACCGGCTTGTAGACGCAGGGCAGCCGCTCGCCGCCGGACTCGGCGTGGCCGTAGAACACCGCGTTGGACGCCGAGGCCAGCCGCCCGGCCAGGTTCAGCCGGCCCTGGGCGAGCACGTCGAGAACGGTCATGTTCCCCGGCGGTATCCGTTCTGGCGCGGGCATACATGTCCTTCCGGATCCAGCGGCAGACTGCACAGCGGGCACGGCGGGCGGCCCGCGTTGACCACGTCCAGGGCACGCTTGGCGAAGGCCCGCGCCTGGCTGCCGGTGAGCCGCACCCGCAGCAGCGGCGGGCCGTTCTCCTCGTCCCGCAGCAGGCGTTCCTCGGCCTCGGCGAACTCCTCCTCCGAGTCGGCCTCCAGATCGACCCGGGCCTGCGCCTCGACCAGCATCCGCTCGCTGTCCGCGTCCCAGGCCAGGGCCATGGTGCCGACCCGGAACTCCTCCTCCACCGGAGTCACCAGCGGGCCGGTGTCGGTGAGTTCCGGCGGCGCCACGGCGGGCACGGTGGTCTTGCCGCCGGACCTCCGCACGACTTCGTCCAGCAGTTCGTCGATCCGCTCGGCCAGCGCCGCCACCTGCACCTTTTCCAGCGCCACGCTGGTGGTCCGGCCCTCGGAGGTGGCCTGGAGGTAGAACGACCGATGCCCAGGCAGCCCCACCGTTCCCGCCACGAAGCGGTCCGGAGGGTCATAGAGGAATACCTGACGGGACACCTGCTGCTCCGTGAGATCGACTTGTGCGGTCACTTGGCACCCTACTGCCCGGCAGGGGCCGGGGGTCCGCACCGGGCTGGCGGTGGGGCGCGCCCGGTACGGCTGGTCAGGCACCGCCGCCGACGGCCGCCTGACCCGGTGCGGACGCCTCGGCAGCAGTCTGCCGGGCCGCGGCGACTCCGGACAGATCGCCGGTGTCGCCCAGGCGCAGCAGGAACGGGCGCTCGGCCGTGTAGCGGAGCACCGTGACGGAGCCCGGACCCACGCCGATCCGCTGGAAGAGGTCGAGGTGGAGTCCGAGGGCGTCCGCGACCAGGCACTTGATGATGTCGCCGTGGGAACAGGCTAGCCAGGCGGCGTCCGCACCGTGCTCGGCGGCGATCCGCGCGTCCCACTCCCGCACCGCGTCCACGGCCCGGTTCTGCATGGCGCGCAGCGACTCGCCGCCGGGGAAGACGGCGGCCGAGGGGTAGCGCTGCACGGTCTGCATCAGCGGCTCCCGGGCCAGTTCGGAGAGCGGACGGCCGGTCCATTCGCCGTAGTCGCACTCGGCGATCCGCTCGTCCGGGTGGACCGGCACCCCGGGGCGGGACTCGCTCAGCGGGGTGACGGTCTCCCGGCAGCGCTGCAGCGGACTGTGCACGATCGCGGCCAGCGGCACCTCCGCCAGGCGGCGGGGCAGCCGCGCCGCCTGCGCGGTGCCGTGCTCGTCCAGCCCCACGCCGGGCGCCCTCCCGGCAAGCAGACCCGAGGAGTTGGCATCGGTACGCCCGTGGCGAACAAGCAGCAGCGTCGGCATGCCCCCACCCTAGAGCCCCGCCCGCCGCCGCCTCCGGCCGCCCGGTCCGAACCGCACACCCCCGCCGTGCACCACCCGCCGTGCACCACCCGCCGTGCACCCGCCGTACGCCACGGCCTGCGGTGACCGCCGNCGCCGTACGCCACGGCCTGCGGTGACCGCCGTGGGGGCTTCTCAGGCGAGGCCGGCGCGCTCCGTCGCGGCGACGGCGGCGCGCAGCGAGGCGATGCGTTCCTCGCGGGTGAAGCCGGCCGGGGCCAGGTTGAGCGTGGTCACCCCGGCCTCCGCGTAGGCCTGCATCCGGTCGGCGATCCGCTCCACCGGGCCGATCAGCGTGGTGGAGTCGATCAGCTCGTGCGGCACGGCCGCGGCCGCGCCGGACTTGTCCCCGGCCAGGTACTTGTCCTGGATCTCGGCCGCGGCCCGCTCGTAGCCCATCCGGCGGGCCAGCCGGTTGTAGAAGTTCTGCTTCCGGCTGCCCATGCCCCCGACGTACAGCGCGGTGTACGGGCGGAAGTGGTCGGCCAGGGCCGGCACGTCCTCGCCCACGGCGAGCGGCACGGTGGGGACCACGTCGAAGCCCTCCAGCTCCCGGCCGGGCTGCGCGCCCGCCCTGGCCCGTCCGGCACGCAGCGCGCCCAGCGTGGTCTGCTCGGCGTGCTCCGGCGAGAAGAAGATCAGCAGCGCGCCGTCGGCGATCTCCCCCGTCTGCTCCAGGTTCTTCGGCCCGATGGCGGCGATGTACAGCGGAATCCGCTCCCGCACCGGGTGCACGGTGAGCTTGAGCGGCTTGCCGGGGCCGCCCGGCAGCGGCAGGGTCCAGTGCTCGCCCTCGAAGGACAGCCGCTCGCGGCTCATCGCCCGGCGCACGATCTCCACGTATTCCCGGGTGCGGGCCAGCGGCTTGTCGAACGTCACGCCGTACCAGCCCTCGGAGACCTGCGGCCCGGAGACGCCGATGCCCAGCCGGAACCGGCCGCCGCTGAGCGTGTCCAGGGTGGCCGCGGTCATCGCGGTCATGGCCGGTGCCCGCGCCGGGATCTGGAAGATCGCCGAGCCCACGTCGATGTTCTCGGTCTGTGCGGCCACCCAGGCGAGCACGGTGGCGGCGTCCGAGCCGTACGCCTCGGCCGCCCAGCAGACCGCGTAGCCCAGCCGGTCGGCCTCCTGGGCCACGGCGAGGTTGTCGGCGTCCATCCCGGCGCCCCAGTAGCCGAGGTTGATTCCCAACCGCATCCCGACACCCCTTACTGATCAGTAACGTATGGGTCCCCCGGACTCTAGCGCGCGCCCGAAGTACGCTCAACGGCCATGGATCTCAGGCACCTCGGCCGGACCGGCCTGCGCGTCTCCCGGCTCGGACTCGGCACCCTCACCTGGGGACGGGACACCGGCGAGGAGGAAGCCGCGGAGCTCCTCAAGACCTTCTGGGAGGCCGGCGGCACCCTGGTGGACACCGCCGATGTGTACGCGGACGGCGGCTCCGAGTATCTCCTGGGACGGCTGCTGGCCATGGTGCCGCGCCGGGATCTGGTGATCGCCACCAAGGCGGGCAGCGTGCCCGATCCGTACCGCCGCTTCGACGGCTCCCGCGCCCACCTGATGGCCGCGCTGGACGCCTCCCTCCAGCGGCTGGGCACCGACTACGTCGACCTGTGGCAGATCCACGCCTACGACCCGGTGACGCCGCTGGAGGAGACCCTCCAGGCGCTGGACGACGCGGTGCGCAGCGGCCGGGTGCGCTACGCCGGGGTGTCCAACTTCTGCGGCTGGCAGCTGGCCAAGGCCGGTGCCTGGCAGCTGGCGCTGCCCGGGGCGCGGGTCCGGCTGGCCGGGGTGCAGCTGGAGTACTCGCTGCTCCAGCGGGGTGTGGAGCGCGAGGTGCTGCCCGGGGCGATGGATCTGGGCATCGGGCTGCTGCCCTCCTCACCGCTCGGCCGCGGAGTGCTGACCGGCAAGTACCGGGGCGGGGCGCGCCCGGAGGGATCACGCGCCGCCTCGGACCATCTGGCGCCGTTCGTGGCCCCCTATCTGGGGGAAAGCGCGGCGCGGATCACGGACGCGGTGGCGATAGCGGCCGAAGGGCTGGCGGTGACGCCGCTGCAGGTGGCGCTTGCCTGGGTGCGGGACCGGCCGGGCGTGGTGGCGCCGCTGCTCGGCTGCCGCACCGCGCAGCAGCTCGCCGAGGCACTGTCGGTGGAAGACCTTAGTCTTCCTGACGAGATCACCCGGGCGCTGGACGATGTCTCCGCCCCGGTGCACCGCTATCCCGATCACGACTGGAGCGCACTGTGAGCACGGCAGGCACGGGCGGCACGGACGGCGCCGGCGGCACGGACGGCGCCGGCGCGGCGGACGGCACC
>NZ_WTLH01000061.1 GCF_011421595.1 Streptomyces sp. YIM 98790
CGCGGCGTCCGCGCCGGCGGCCCGCGCCTGGCTGCGGGCGAGGCTGGCGAGGCGGTCCGCCTCGTGGCCCGGGAGCGCGGGCGGGGCGCCGATGCCCTGGTCCCCCTCGGCGGGCGCCCCGGCCAGGAACCGGGCGAGCATCAGATGCTGAGCGATCATCATGTCCTCCGCGTCATCGCGTCATCGCGTCATGGGATTGCCGTGCCTGTGCGGCACCGATGGCATGTGCCATCGGTACTGAGTTTCCGCTCTGCGGATGACGTCCCCTTTGCCCGGTCGTCAATCCTCCGTGGCGATTCGGCACGATGCTGTGAACGGCGAATGACGCGGCTTCCGTTGTGTTTCCGGTGTCCCCCGGCTACGGTTTTCAACAAAATGTTGATTCCGTCGAGCGGAACCTCCGGCGGCCACACGGGACGGGAGCGGCGGGATGGGGCAGCGGGAACCGATCGCCACCAGCCTGGCGGCATCCGTACGGCAGGACGTGGCGGCCATGCTGGCGGACACCGACGCCCTGCTCGCCGCCCGCTACCCCGGTGACCGCGGGGGCCGCCAGCCGGTGCACACGGTGTATGTGCCCGCCGGTGACGCCGGCCCCGGCACCGTCGCCGACTGGGGCCGCCGGGCCCTGGCCCTCCTCGACGAGCACGCCCCCGGCCCGGCCGCGCTGGCCTCCGCCCTGGACCTGGACCCCCGCCTGGCCGCGGACGTGTACCCCCGGCTGCGCGCCAAGCTCTCCGCCGAGCCGGTGGAGGACCTGCGCATCGACTTCGAGGACGGCTACGGCCGCCGCCCCGACGCAGACGAGGACGCCGACGCCGCCCGCGCCGCCCGGCTGGTCGCCCGCGCCTGCGCCGACGGCACCGCCCCGCCGTACCTCGGCATCCGGCCCAAGTCCCTGGAGGCCGGCGTCCGGGACCGCGCCATCCGCACCCTGGACATCTTCCTCACCGGAGTGCTGGAGGCCGCCGGCGGTCTGCCGGAGGGCCTGCGGCTCACCCTGCCCAAGGTCAGCCACCAGGACCAGGCCGCCGCCATGGCCCGGATCTGCGCCGCCTTCGAACGCGCCCGCGGGCTGCCGGACGGGAGGCTCGGCTTCGAGATCCAGATCGAGACCGCGCCCGCCGTGCTGGGCCCGGACGGCGCCGCCACCGTGGCACGCATGATCGGCGCGGCCGGCGGCCGGGTCACCGGGCTGCACTACGGCACCTTCGACTACAGCGCCGGCCTGGGCATCGCCGCCGCCCACCAGGCCCCGGACCACCCGGCCGCCGACCATGCCAAGGCCGTGATGCAGACGGCCGCGGCGGGCACCGGCGTCCGGCTCTCCGACGGCTCCACCAATGTGCTGCCGTCCGGCTCCCCCGCACAGGTGCGCGCCGCCTGGCGGCTGCACTACGGGCTGGTGCGCCGTGCCCTGGTCCGCGGCTACCACCAGGGCTGGGACATGCATCCCGGGCACCTCCCCACCCGCTACGCGGCCGGGTACGCCTTCTACCGCGAGGGCCTGCCGCCGGCCGCCGCCCGGCTGGCCGCCTGGGCCGGCGGGCGGAGCGCCGGACGGGGCGGCGGGAACGGAGGGGACGGAGGGGACGTACGGGACGGCGGAGACGGCGGGCAGGCGGTGCTGGACGAGCCGGCCACCGTCCGCGCACTGGCCGGTTTCCTCCTGCGCGGGCTCGACTGCGGCGCACTCGACCCGGAGGAGACCACCCGGCTCAGCGGCCTCAGCAGCCACGACCTGCGCAGTCTCACCCTCCGTCACTGATCCACCGTGGCGCAAGCCGACCGGTACCCGACGTTTCCCGTACCGGGTGCAGCGGGCAACTGACATCAGGGTGGACGAGGAGGGGTGGTGGACCGTGATTGTCTGGCTGAACGGTGCCCACGGCGCCGGGAAGAGCGCGGCTGGGTGCGAGCTGGCGGGACTGCTTCCGGACGGGATCCTGTTCGAGCCGGAACGGATCGGGGACCTGCTGCGGGCCACCCTGCCCCGCAAGCTCCTGGAGGAGGTCACCGACTACCAGGACCTGCCGTCATGGCGCTGGCTGGTGGTGGAGACCGCCGCCGCCCTGTACCGGGAGACCAAGGGCACCATCGTGGTGCCCATGACGGTGCTCCGCCAGGACCACCGCGACGAACTCTTCGGCGGGCTGGCCTCCCGCGGGCTGACCGTCCGGCATTTCCTGCTGCATACCGAAGAAACGATCCTGCGAGAACGGATACTGCAACGCCAGGACTTCCCGGCGGACCCGGCGGGCAACGGCCGGGTCCGTTCCTGGTACCTGGAGCAGTTGCCCCGCTACCGCCGGGCCCTGACCTGGCTCGGCGAGGACGCGCACACCGTGGACATCTCCGCGCTCCTGCCGCGCTCCGCCGCCGAGCGCGCGGCGCGGGCGATCGGCGCGGGCGCCGGGCGCTGCGAGATCGTGCAGAGCGCGCGGCCCACCGGCGCCACCGTGGCCGCCGGGATGCTGCTGTTCGACGAGAGCGACCGGATACTCCTGGTCGACCCCACCTACAAGCCGGGCTGGGAGTTCCCGGGCGGGGTGGTGGAGCCCGGCGAGGCCCCGGCCCGGGCGGCGGTCCGCGAGGTGGCCGAGGAGCTCGGCCTGCGGCTGCCGGAGGGACCGCCGCTGCTGGTGGTCGACTGGGAGCCGCCCCGCCCGCCGGCCTTCGGCGGGCTCCGCATGCTCTTCGACGGCGGCCGGCTGGCCGACGAGCGGCATGCCGAAGTGCTGCTGCCCGGGGCCGAGTTGCGCAGCTGGCGGTTCGTCACCGAGAACGAGGCGCGGGAACTGCTCTCGCCCGGCCGGTTCAGCCGCCTGCACTGGGCCCTCGAGGCCCGCCGCCTGGGCCGCGCCCTCAACCTGGAGGCCGGCACCCCGGTCGGCCGCTGACCCCGCGCTCCGCGGGTGCCGCCACCCGGGCATCCCCTGTTCGGCCCGCTCGCCTGGTTACGCCCCGTGCAGATGTGGTTACGTCGGAGCTGTCACATTCCCATGTGAGGAGTTCGCGATGTCCCCGCTGAAGACCGCCGCTTCCGCCGGAGCGGCGCCGCATCCCATAGCCCGGGGGGTGGGCGTACCGGCGGCGCTCCCCCCGGACCCAGGGCCGCACCGGCTCCGGCCGGCCGCCCCAGCCGGACCGGCCCGCCGCTGAGCGGGCCCGCGGCCCCGGGCCGCGACCGTCACCGCCCCGCACCCGCCGCGGTGCGGGGCCTTTGTGCCGGTGGCCGCCCGGGGAGCGGCGGCACCGGGAGCACCGCACCGGTACGGGACCCGGGAAAGTACCGGTGGCCGCCCGGCCGCCGGGCCCGGAAGGACGTTCCCCGGGACGCGGCGGCGGCCCGGCCGGCGGCGCGGCGGCCGGGTCAGGAGCCGCCGCGCTGGGCGGCGTAGTTGCGCAGGAACAGCGCCTCGGTGAGCGCCATGCGCTCCAGCTCGTCCGGGGAGACGCTCTCGTCCACCGCGTGGATGCGGGCCGCCGGCTCGCTCAGCCCGGTCAGCAGGATCTCCGCCTCCGGGTACAGCCCGGCCAGCGTGCTGGTCAGCGGAATCGAGCCGCCCTGCCCGGTGATCTCCATCTCCGCGCCGTCGTAGGCCTCGCGCATCGCCGCGGCCATCGCCGTGTAGGCCGGGCTGGCCGTGTCCGCCCGGAACGGCTGCCCCTCGCCGGCCGCCTCCACGCTCACCCGCGCGCCCCACGGCGCCCGCGACTCCAGATGCGCGGCCAGCAGCCTGGCCGCCTCACCGGCGTCCGTGCCCGGCGGGACCCGCAGCGAGACCAGCGCCCGCGCGCTCGCCTGCACCGACGGCGTGGCACCCACCACCGGCGGGCAGTCGATGCCCAGCACCGTCACCGAGGGCCGCGCCCACAGCCGGTCCGCCACCGTGCCGGAACCGGTCAGCTCCACCCCGGCCAGTACCCCGGCATCGGCCCGGAACTGCTCCTCCGGGTACTGGGTCCCGCTCCACACCCCGTCCGCCGCCAGGCCGTCCACCACGGTGGAGCCGTCCGCCGCGCGCAGCGAGTCCAGGATGCGGATCAGCGCGGCCAGCGCGTCCGGAGCCGCCCCGCCGAAGGCGCCGGAGTGCAGATTGCCCTCCAGGGTGTCCACCCGTACCCGCACCATCGCCATGCCGCGCAGCACCGCGGTCACGGTCGGACGCCCGGCCTGGAAGTTGCCGCTGTCGCCGATCACCACGGCGTCGGCCCGCAGCAGCTCCGGATGTGCCTCGGCATACCGCTCCAGGCCGCCGGTGCCGCGCTCCTCGGAGCCCTCGGCGATCACCTTGACGCCCACGGGTATGCCGCCGTGCGCGCGCAGCGCGCGGAGCGCCAGCAGGTGCATGATCACCCCGCCCTTGCAGTCCGCGGCGCCCCGCCCGTACCAGCGGCCGTCCCGCTCGGTCAGCTCGAACGGCGGCGAGGTCCACAGCTCCTCGCCGAGCGGCGGCTGCACGTCGTAGTGCGCGTACAGCAGCACCGTGGGAGCGCCCTCGGGCCCCGGCAGACGGCCGTAGACGGACTGCGTGCCGTCCGGGGTGTCCAGCAGCGCCACCTCGGCGAAGCCCTCGGCGCGCAGCGCGGCGGCGATCCACTCCGCGGCGGCCCGGCATTCCTCCGGCGGGAACAGCTCGGGGTCCGCGACCGAGCGGAAGGCGACCAGTTCGGCCAGTTCCCGCCGGGCTTCCGGCATCATCTCCCGCACGGCGCCGGCGAGCGGGGCGTGTTCCGGACTGCTGACCATGGCGTTTCGCTCCTTGTGGGTGCGCAGCGGGCACCCGGGGAACGGATGTGCCCGCTGGGACAGGCTTCGTCGGTGCGGCCGATCATCCCACAGCCCTGACGCGCTCCGACCGGGCCGTAGGATGCGAGGGGGCGAAGGCCGTTACGGGACGTTTATCGGGAGCGACAGCACATCGTGAGCAGCGAGAGCGCAGCCGGGAACCGGATGGTGTGGGACGTCATCGTGGTGGGTGCGGGGCCCGCCGGGGCATCGGCGGCACGCGCCGCGGCGGAGACCGGGCGCCGGGTTCTGCTGCTGGAGAAGGCGGAGTTGCCCCGCTACAAGACCTGCGGCGGCGGCATCATCGGGCCGTCCCGGGACGCTCTGCCGCCCGGTTTCGAACTGCCGCTGAAGGAGCGGGTGTTCGCGGTGACCTTCTCCCTCAACGGCAAGCTGGCGCGTACCCGCCGGTCCCGGCGGATGCTGTTCGGGCTGGTGAACCGCCCGGAGTTCGACCAGCGGCTGGTGGAGTACGCGGTCAAGGCCGGAGCCGAACTGCGCACCGGGGCGTCCGTGCAGCGGGTGGAGCAGCACGGTACGGCCGTGCCGGACCGGCGCACGGTCGCGGTGGTGCTGGCCGGCGGGGAGACGCTGCTGGCCCGCGCGGTGGTCGGCGCGGACGGCAGCGCCAGCCGGATAGGAGCCCATGTGGGCGTCCGGCTGGAGCAGGTGGATCTCGGCCTGGAGGCGGAGATCCCGGTGCCGCCGGAGGTCGCCCGGGACTGGTCCGGCCGGGTGCTGATCGACTGGGGGCCGCTGCCCGGCTCCTACGGCTGGGTCTTCCCCAAGGGCGACACCCTCACGGTCGGGGTGATCTCGGCACGCGGCGAGGGCGCGGCCACCAAGAAGTATCTGGAGGACTTCACCGCCCGGCTGGGGCTGTCCGGTTTCCCGCCCGCCCTCTCCTCCGGGCACCTGACCCGCTGCCGCACGGACGACTCGCCGCTCTCCCGGGGCCGGGTGCTGGTCTGCGGGGACGCCGCCGGGCTGCTGGAGCCGTGGACCCGGGAGGGCATCTCCTACGCGCTGCGCTCGGGCCGGCTGGCGGGGGAGTGGGCGGTACGGATCGCCGAGGCCGCCGACGCCGTGGACGCCCGGCGGCAGGCGCTCAACTACACCTTCGCCATCAAGTCAGGGCTGGGCATGGAGATGGGCGTGGGACGCCGGATGCTGACGGTGTTCTCGACCCGGCCGCGCATGCTGCACGCCGCGATGATCGGCTTCCGCCCGGCCTGGCTCGTCTTCACCCAGATCTGCCGCGGCTCGGCGACCCTGGGCGGCATCGTGCGCAGCAGCCCGGTCGCCCGCCGGGTGCTCGCCGCGCTCGACCGCGCCTGACCGGGCGTGACCGGTCCCGGTCGGTCTCCCGGTCAGGCGGCCTGCCCGCGGGGCCCCGCGGGCGCCCGGGGGCACGTGCGGCAGGCCTGGGACACTGGAGCCATGACCGAGCGCAAGCCTCATGGCATGAGCTTCGAGACGTGGGTCGACCGGCAGATCCGGGAGGCCGCCGAGCGCGGCGAGTTCGACGGCCTCCCGGGAGCGGGCAGACCGCTGCCGGACGCCGACGCGCCCTACGACGAGGCGTGGTGGGTCAAGCGGAAGATGGAGCGGGAGGGGCTGTCGTTCCTGCCGCCGTCACTGGCGCTGCGCAAGGAGGCCGAGGACGCGCTGGCGGCGGCGCGTGCCGCGGGCTCCGAGCGCCGGGTGCGGGAGATCGTCGCGGAGATCAATGACCGGATCCGCGCGGCGCTGCGCCACCCGCCGGCCGGGCCGCCGCTGAACCTCCGGCCGTTCGACGCCGACGCCGTGGTCGCCGACTGGCGCGCCGCCCGCCCCGGGTAACCGCTCACGGCACCCGGTCACCCCCGGCACCCTGTCGCCGGCCCGGGCGCGGAGCGCGGGCCCGGCGGCATCAGGAGGCCGCGGCGGGGGCGGGCAGCAGGGCCGGGTCCTGGCGCAGGATGCGCTGGTGCAGGGCGCGCAGCGCCGGGCCGGGGTCGCAGCCCAGCTCCTCGGCGTACCGCCGCCGCGCGTCCTCGTAGGCGCGCAGCGCCCCGGCCGGCTGGCCGCTGCGGTACAGCGCCAGCATCAGCAGTTCCACCATCCGCTCGCGCAGCGGGTGCGCCGCGACCTGCCGCACCAGCTCGTGCACGCACTCGTGGTAGCGGCCCAGCTCCAGCTCGCCCTCCAGGCGGCGCTCCAGCACCATCAGCCGCTTCTCCGCCCAGCGCCGCCGCTCCGCCGCCAGATACGGACCGGCCAGGCCCTCGGCGAACTCGCCGCGCCACACCGACTCGGCGCGCGCGGCCAGCGCCGCCGCGGTGCGCAGGTCCCCGGCGTCCCGGGCGGCCAGCGCCCGGTGCAGCAGCGCCCGGCGCTCGTGCAGGTCGTCCGGGGCCAGGCCGGTGAGCCGGTAGCCGCTGCCGGTCCAGGACAGCTCCGGCGTGCCCGGGGCCCGCTCCGTCCCGGCCGCCGCCGCGGTCAGCGCGCGGCGCAGCCCCGAGACGTACTTCTGCACCAGATTGCGCACCTGGCCGGGCGGCTCGGCACCCCAGACGGCCTCCACCAGCGCGCCGTAGGTCATCGGGCGGCCCTCCTGGAGGACCAGCACGGCCAGCACCGCCCGCTGCCGGGGCGCGCCCAGCGCGATCTCCCCGCCGGCGGCCGCGGCCGTTCCCGCCGTGCGCAGCACCCGCAGCGGCCCCAGCACCTCGCACCGCAGTCCGTCAGCCATGCCCCGAGCCTAGGCCACGGCCCCCACCCGCCGGAGGTGCCTGCGGTGCCCGGCCGGCAGCGCGTTCCAGCGGCCGTTCCAGCGGTTCTTCCAGCGGTTGTTCCCGTGCGCGGTCCAGTGGCCGGTCAGCGCCCTCGCCCAGGCTGGACCGCGACGAGGGGGCCTTCCGCAGGGCCCGCCACAGCCGAGATGCAAGGCGAGGACGATGACCCCGCACCACACGGGCGCCGCCCGGCCGCCGGCGGTACGCCGGGCCGGAGCCGTGCTGCTGACCGCGCTCCTCCTGCTGCTGGGCCTGGCGGCCTACGGCGCCGGTGCCCCGGACGACCTGGAGCTGTCCCGCTGGGACTCGCCCGGCACCGACTCGGTGGCCGTGCAGGACGTGCTGCGCGAGGAGTTCGGCACCGGCAACCCCAACCTGGCGCTGCTGGTCACCGCCGCGGGCGGCGATGTGGACGCGCCACGGGTGCGCACGGCCGGCCGGGAGCTGGCCGCCGGGCTGGCGGCGCACCCCATGGTCACCGATGTCCGCTCCTACTGGGCCACCGGTGACCCGGCGCTGCGCAGCACCGACGGCTCCCGGGCCCTGGTGCTGGCCCGCCTGGAGGGCAGCGCCACCGAGACCCGTGCCGAACTGGCCGCGCTGTCACCGGAACTCGCCCGGGAGACCGAGGTGTTCACCGTCGAGGTGACCGGCCAGGAGGAGATCTCCCGGCAGGTGGGCGAGCGGGCCCGGCAGGACTTCCTCCGTGCCGAACTGCTGATCCTGCCCATGGTGACGCTGCTGCTGGTGCTGGTCCACCGGCGCGCCGCCGCGGCACTGCTCACCGTGGGCACGGGGCTGATGTCGGTGCTGGCCACCCTGGCCGGGCTGCGGCTGCTGGCCCAGTTCACCCCGGTCTCGGTCTTCGCCGCCAACCTGGCGCTGGTGCTGGGCCTGGGACTGGGCATCGACTACAGCCTGTTCGTGATCGGCCGCTACCGGGAGGAACGCCGGGCCGGCGTCCCGCCGGAGGCGGCGGTCGCCGTCACGGTGCGCACCGCCGGGCGCACCGTGCTGTACAGCGGCCTGACCGTGGCGGTCTCGCTGGCCACCCTGCTGGTGTTCCCGTTCTTCTTCCTGCGGTCCTTCGCCTATGCCGGGGTGCTGGTGGTGGCCACCGCCGTGGCGGGCGCGGTGCTGGTGCTGCCCGCGGCGCTGCTGCGCTGGGGGCACCGGGTGGAGCGCCCGGCGCCGTCCTCGGGTGCGGCGGGCGGTCCGCCGGCCGGCCGCGGCGGGCTGTGGCACCGGGCCGCGCTGGCCGCCATGCGCCGTCCGCTGGTGTCCGGTGCCGCCGTGCTGGCCGTGCTGCTGCTCGCCGGATCGCCGGTGCTGGGCCTGCGGTTCGGGCTGCCGGACGAGCGGACGCTGCCGGAGGGCGCCTCCTCCCGGGTGGCCACCGAGGAGCGCAACGCCCACTTCGCCGCCGAGGCCACCGACACCCTGTTCGTGGTGAGCACCGGGAACGGGCCGTTCCCGGAGGAGGAGACCGAGGCGTACGCGGACGCGCTCTCCCGGCTGCCGGGCGTGTTCCAGGTGGAGTCACCGGCCGGGCTGCACCGGGACGGCGCACTGGCCGCGCCGCCGGTGCGGGAGCCGGACGACCCCGGCGGCCGGGTGCGGCTGGCCGTGGTGCCCACCCAGCAGGCCATGGAGGGCGGGGTGCCCGGGGGCGTTCCGGGCCTGGTCGCCTCGGTGCGGGAGGTTCCCGCGCCGTACGGGGTGCTGGTGGGCGGCTACCCGGCGGAGACCAGCGACTTCCGGGACGAGCTGCTGCGGCGGCTGCCGCTGGTGGCCGGGCTGGTCCTGACCGTCACCTGCGGGCTGCTGTTCCTGATGACGGGCAGCGTGCTGCTGCCGCTGAAGGCCACGGTGCTCAACCTGCTCAGCCTGAGTGTGATGTTCGGCGCCCTGGTGTGGCTGTTCCAGGACGGCAATCTCTCCGGCCCACTCGGCTTCACGCCCCTGGGAGCGATCGAGCCGAGCATCCCGGTGCTGATGTTCTGCGTGACCTACGGGCTGTCCATGGACTACGAGGTGTTCCTGCTGTCCCGGATCACCGCGGCCCGCCGGGGCGGGCTGGGCACCGTGGCGGCCGTGGGGGAGGGGGTGCGGCGGACCGCGCCCGTGGTCACGGCCGCGGCCGGCATCCTGGCGCTGACCTTCGCCTGCTACGCCGCCAGCGGTGTGGTGTTCCTGAAGATGCTGGGGATCGGCACCGCGCTGGTGATCCTGGTGGACGCGACGCTGATCCGGATGGTGCTGCTGCCGGTCACGATGCGGCTGGCCGGGCGGGCGAACTGGTGGGCGCCCGCTCCGCTGCGGCGGCTGCACGCCCGCTTCGGCCTCACCGAGGGGGACCCCCGCCCCGTCCCCGGCACCACCACCGGGGACGGGGGCGGTCCGGCCGCCGGGCAGGGCGGCGCGGCCCCGCCGGCGGGCCCCGGCCACGCCCGGGCCGGCGTGCGCCGCACGTAGAGCTGTCCGCGGACCCGGGCGGCCACCGTGCCGTCCGGTCCGCCGCGGTCACCTCGGTCCCGGACCAGGGCAGGCACGTGGCGTCCCACGCGGTGGCCGCCCGGATCTCCGCGATCCGCTCCTGCCGCAGGCGGAAGGCCGCGGACACCTCGCCGCGTCCGGGCGGGACGAAGCCGGTCCGGCGCACGTGTCCCGGACCCCATGGCCCCCGCAGAGCCGGTGCAGCACCCGCGGCGCCCGGAACGGACCGGCCATGGCGGACAGCGAGCGCCGAAAGGGCTGCCGGAGCAGGTCCGTACCGGGGCGCCGCTCCAGCCGCCGGCGGTGGGCGGCACCCGGATTCCGGCGGAGCGGGACGGGGCCGCCGGCTCATGGCCGGCCGCAGTGCCGGGTCCGGGGGACCGCGCCGTACCGGCCGGGCCGGCACGGCGGCCAAGCGGCAGCTCATGGGTGTGCGGCGGGGCGTCCGGCCGGCGCCCCGTGCAGCGCGCCCCGGTTCAGCAGCGTCGTCGCCGAGGCCACCGCGCACAGCAGGGCCACCGTCGTCAGCGCCGTGGCCAGGGTGAACCACTCGGCCAGGAAGCCGATCGCCACCGGCCCCAGCAGCAGGCCGCCGTAGCCCACGGTGGAGGCGGTGGCCACCCCGCGCGGCCCGGCCAGCGCCCCGGCCCGGCCGATGGCGATGGGGAAGACGTTCGCCAGCCCCAGCCCGGTGAGCACGAAACCGGCCAGCGCCGCCCAGACCGTGGGCGCCAGCGAGCCCAGCAGCATGCCCACGGCACCGGCCGTGCCGCCCGCCACCAGGGCCCGGGTCTCGCCCAGCCGGGCCAGCAGGGCCGTGCCGGTGAGCCTCCCGACCGTCATGGCCAGGGCGAACACCGCGTACCCGGCCGCGGCCACGCCCTCGCTCGCGCCCAGCGACTCCCGCAGGTGCAGGGCGCTCCAGTCGGCCAGCGCGCCCTCGCCGTAGGCGGTGCACAGGGCGATGAAGCCCAGGCCGTAGACGGCCGCCCGGTGCGGCCGGCTGGCCGGGGCGGGCGCCGCACCGGCGGGCTGCCCGGCGCCGTCCGGGGCGGGTGCCGGATGCGCCAGCAGCACCCGGCCGGCGGCCAGCGCGATCAGCAGCCCGGCCAGGGCCAGCAGCCCCAGGTGCCATGCGGCGCTCAGTTCCCCGGCCACCAGCCCGCCGAGTCCGGCGCCCGCCATGCCGCCCAGGCTGAACGCGGCGTGGAAGCCGGGCATCACCGGCCGGCGCAGCGCGGCGACCAGATCCACCGCCGCGCTGTTGGCGCCGACGTTCATGGCGCCGAAGCCGACGCCGAACACCAGCAGCACCAGGCCCAGCGCGAGCGCCGAGTGGGTGTGCGCGGGCAGGGCCACGGAGAGCGCCAGCAGGGCGCCGGCCACCACGGTGACCGGATGGCTGCCGTACCGTCTGCAGAGCCACCCGGTCAGCGACATGGTGACCACCGCGCCTGCCGACACCCCGAGCAGGGCAAGTCCCAGGGCGCCCGGCGAGGCGCCGGTCTGCTCCTTGACCGAGGGGATGCGGACGACCCAGCCGGCGAACACGAAGCCGTCCAGGGCGAAGAACGCGGTGAGCGCGGTGCGGATGCGGCGCAGTCCGTGACCGGGTCCGTGGTGGCCGCGGCGGATCACGGACCGCCGCGCCGTCGTTTTGTTTATGAGCGGCACAAAGTAAGAATAGAGGAGTGACCCACACGCGCAGCAGAATTGACCGGGGCCGCAACGCACTGGGCCCCGCACTCGAACTCGTCCACACCGGACGCGCCCCCACCCGCGCGGTGCTCACCACCGAACTGGGCGTCACCCGCGCCACCGCGGGCGCGGTCGCCGCCGAGCTCCAGACCCTCGGCCTGATCAGCGTGGACTCCCGCCCCGGTGCGGTGGCCGGCTCCCAGGGACGGCCCTCGCACCGGCTGCTGATCGCCGACGACGGACCGGTGGCGCTCGCCGCCCAGGTGCACGCCGACGGCTTCCGCGCCGCCCTGGTCGGCCTCGGCGGCCGGATCGTGGCCACCACCCCGGGCTGCATGACCGTGGACGCCGACCCGGCCCAGGTGCTCGGCGAGGTGGTGGCCGCGGGCGCGGAGCTGCTGCGGCAGACCGGCCGCCGCTGCGTGGGCGCCGGGCTGGCGGTGCCGTCCGCCGTCACCGAGCCGGAGGGCACCGCGCTCAACCCGCTGCACCTGGCCTGGGCGGCCGGCGCCCCGGTGCGGGAGATCTTCAACCGCTGCCTGGACTCACAGGGCGTCAAGGCCGCCGGCCAGTGCGGCAACGACCTCAACCTGGCCGCGCTCGCCGAGCACCGGCACGGCGCCGGACAGGGCGCGCATCACCTGCTCTGCGTGGGCACCGGGCACCGCGGCGTGGGCGGTGCCCTGGTGCTGGACGGCCGGCTGCACACCGGCAGCGCCGGGCTGGCCCTGGAGGTCGGCCATCTCACCGTCGACCCCGCCGGCCGCCCCTGCCACTGCGGCAGCCGCGGCTGCCTGGACGTGGAGACCGACCCGCTCGCCCTGCTGGAGACCGCCGGCCGGGAGCCCGGCCCGGAGGGCTCCCTGCTGGACCAGGCCGCGGGCCTGGTGCGCACCGAGTACGCCACCGACCCGGCGGTGCGGGACGCGGCCCGGGTGCTGATCGACCGGCTGGGCATGGGCCTGGCCGGGCTGGTGAACATCCTCAACCCGGACCGGATCATCCTGGGCGGGCTGCACCGGGCCCTGCTGGCCGCCGACCCGGAGCGGCTGCGCGCCGTGGTCGCGGACCGCAGCCTGTGGGGACGAAGCGGCAGCGTGCCCATCCTGCCCTGCACCCTGGACCACAACAGCCTGGTCGGCGCCGCCGAACTCGCCTGGCAGCCGGTGCTGGACGATCCGCTGACCGCCCTGGAAGCCGTCTGACACCGCCGCACCGGCGGGTCACCCGGCCGGACGGCCCCGGATGCCCGGGCCGCCGCCCGGCAGTACCCATCGGTCATGGGAACTGAGCAACCTGCCCCCGCTCCCGGCCCCCCGGCCGACGAGGCCGGCACCGGCACCGGCCCGGGCGGCACCGGCCCGGGCGGGCCCGCCGCGGCCGGCGCGGCCGCCTCCCGGCTCGACGGACGCACCGGTTACGACCCGTGGTTCCTCGGCGTCGAGGTGCCGCTGCCCCGCCCCGTCGACCCGCTGCTGGAGACCGTGCTGCTGCCCTATACGCACTTCTCCGTGCTGCTGCGCCCGGACCGGCGGCTGGCCGCGGCCACCGCGGTGGCCATCGACGGCGCCCGCCTGCGGCGCTCCGGCCGGGACAGCCGCTGGCGGCTCGACCCCCGGGCCCCGGCCGCCCACCAGGCCGGCGGGGAACTCTACGAGGACAACCCCCTGGACCGCGGGCACCTGGTGCGGCGGCTGGACCCGGTCTGGGGCGACCGCGACGAGGCCGAACGCGCCGACGACGACACCTTTCACTTCACCAACGCGGCCCCGCAGGCCGAGGAGTTCAACCAGGGCCGGAAGCTGTGGCTGGGCCTGGAGGACTTCCTGCTGCAGCACGCCGCCGCCCACGAACGCAGGCTCGCCGTGTCCACCGGCCCGGTGCTGCGCGAGAGCGACCCGCTCTACCGGGGCGTGCGGATTCCGCTGAGCTTCTGGAAGGTGGCCGCCTTCCTGGACCGCGGCGAGCTCGGCGCCACCGGCTATCTGCTGGACCAGACCCCGGACCTGCGGCGCGCCGCCCCGGCCCCCGGCGAACCGCCCCCGCTCGGCCCGTTCCGCACCTTCCAGGTCCCGGTCCGGGACGTGGCCGCGCTCACCGGCCTGGACTTCGGGCCGCTGCCGGTGGCCGACCGGCTGCCGGTGGCGCCCGGCGTGGCGCCCGGCCCCGCCCGCTGGAGAGAGCTCACCAGCCACCACGACATCACCTGGCGGGCCGGGGACGTGGCCGCGGAAGGGCCGCCGGCTCCGCCGGTTTGACACCCCGGCGCGGGCGGAGCGTACTGGAAAGCGGGGGGACCGATCCTTCGGCGGAACACCCGCCGGCGGGTCCGGCCCCGGCGGACCCCCGCGGACGCCGGACCCGGGCCGGGCGTTCCGCACTGCCCACAGGAACCGCCATGGCACCGCAAGAAGCCGTCGGACCGACGGTGCTCGCCTGGGAGGACGACCCGGGCGAGCCGCCGTCCGACCGCATGCCGATACTCCGCCCCGTCCCCGACCTCGACACCCCGCCGCTGCCCACCGCCATCGCCGGGCCCGCCCCCGTGCCGGACGGCGACATGCCCGGCAGCGCGGCCTTCCGCTACTGGACGGCCGCCGACGCGCTCAGCCGCGGCTCGGCCGTCTGGGGCCCGCTGATGCCCCCCGGCACCACCTGGCACCGCACCGTCGGCCGGGCGCTCACCGCCCGGCTGGACGAGGGCGAGGACCTCAACGCCTACTACGACCGCCGCGGCATCACCTTCTTCCACTCCACCGTGGCCGGCGTGGACGTCTACAGCGGCGAGAGCGCCGAAGTGGTCGCCCACGAACAGGGCCACGCCGTCCTGGACGCGCTCCGCCCCCAGCTGTGGAACGTGGCCAGTGCCGAGGCGGAAGCCCTGCACGAGTCCTTCGGCGACATCAGCGCCCTGCTCGCCGCGCTCCGTCTGGAGACGGTGCGCAGCGCGGTGCTGGCCGAGACCCACGGCTTCGTGGAGGCGTCCTCCCGGGTCTCCCGGATCGCCGAGCAGCTGGGCTGGGCGCTGCGCCAGCGCAACGCCAACGGCGTGGACGCCAACGCCCTGCGCGAGGCCTCCAACCGGCACTTCTACCGGGACCCGGTGCACCTGCCGCCGTCCGCCCCGGCCACCGAACTCTCCAGCGAGCCGCACTCCTTCTCCCGGGTGTTCACCGGCGCCTTCCTCAAGATCGTCTCCGGGATCTTCCGGCAGCAGCCGGACAAGGACTCCGCAGCCCTCGCCCGGGCCGCCGGGATCTCGGCCGGGCTGCTGGTCCGTGGGCTGCTCTCGGCACCCGTCGTCACCGGCTACTACGCCCAGGTCGCCGCCCACATGATCGCCGCCGACCAGGAACTGCACGGCGGACGGCACGGACGGGCACTGCGCTCGGCCTTCGTCCGGCACGGCATCATCTCGCTCTCCGGCGCCACCTCGCTGACCGCGGAGACCGTGCGGGAACACGCCCGGGGCATCGCCGCGGCCGGTGGCCCCGGCACCGCCGCGGCCGAGGAGGAACTGACCGACCTCACCATTCCGGGCGACGTCTACGGGCTGGTGGACGGGGTCGCGGTGACCATGCCGACCGAGCAGACCCGGTTCGCGGTGGCCGGCTCGGACCCGGCCGGCGGGGCCCTGGAACCCGCCAGCCCGCGGCAGGCCGCCACCTCCTATCTGGAGGACCTGTTCCGCCGCAGCCGGATCGAGGTGCCCGAGGAACTGCGCGCCGACACCTCCGTCGTGGCCGACGACCGGCGCACCCGCACCCATGAGATCGTCCGCTCCGACCGCGGGGACGGCCTGCACCTGGTGCGCCGCCGCTTCGCCGCCCGGACCCGGTGACGGACGGCGTCGCCATGAGCGGACAGCCGGAACCGGGCGAGGAAGAGCAGGAACAGGAACGGGATCGGGAACGGCATCAGGAACAGGAACAGGAACGGGAGCAGGAACGGGAACGCCGGGCCCGGGAGAAGTTCATCGCCGATCTGCTGGCCCGCGGCCAGGCCGTCTTCGAGGGCGAGGAGCCGACCCCGGAGACCACGCACGTCATCGTCCGGGAGCCGGACGGCACGCTCACGGTGCGTCGTCTGCGCTTCCGTCGCTGACGGCCGGCTTGGCGTCCGCATAGCAGCGCACCACGGAGGCGGTGAACGGGAACCGGACCGGGGTGTCGCCGAAGGCGATCCGCCCCGCCTCCGCCCCCGCGGCGCGGACGGCGGCCACCACCGCCTCCGCCTCCCCGGCCGGGCAGTGCACGATCACCTCGTCGTGCTGGAAGAAGACCAGCTCGGCCGCCAGGCCCCGGCCGTGCAGCGCGCTGCGCAGCCCGGCCAGCATCAGCAGCGCCCACTCGGCCGCACTGCCCTGGACCACGAAATTGCGGGTGAACCGGCCGCGCGCCCGCGCCGCGGCCCCCTCCCGGCTCTCCGCGTCCCCGCCCTCCCCGGCCCCCGCGTCCGCCTCTCCGGCCGGGCAGGTGCGGCCCAGATGGGTGCGGACCAGCCGGCCGCGCTCCCCGGCCCGGGCGGCTTCGTCCACATACCCCACCGCGACCGGGAACCGCCGCCGCAGCGCCGCCAGATGGCGCAGCCCGTCCCCGGAGGTCTGGCCGTAGACGGCGCCCAGCACCGCCAGCTTGGCCCGTGCCCGGTCGCCCGCGAAGCCCCGGTCCGCCACCGCCGCGTAGAGATCCCCGTCACCGGCGGCCACCGCCATCAGCGCCGGGTCGCGGGAGACCGCGGCCAGCACCCGCGGCTCCAGCTGGTCCGCGTCCGCCACCACCAGCCGCCAACCGGGATCGGCCACCACGGCCCGGCGGATGATCCGCGGGATCTGGAGCGCGCCGCCGCCGTGCGTGGTCCACCGGCCGGAGGCCGCACCGCCCGGCAGGTACACCGGGCGGAAGCGGCCGTCCCGCACCCAGGTGCGCAGCCAGGACCGGCCGTGCGCGGTGTGGATGCGGTAGAGCTACTTGTACTCCAGGAGCCGGGCCACCGCCGGATGCTCCACCCGCCGCAGCTCCCAGGAACGGGTGCTGGTCACCGCGATCCCGGCCCGGCGGAACGCCGCCGTCACCTCGGCCGGCAGATCCGGCCGCACGGGAGCCCCGAAGGCCCGCGAGACCTCCTCGGCCAGCTCCGCCAGCCGCCGGGGTTCCAGATCCTCCCGGCCGCCGGCGTACCGCTCGCCGAGCAGCTCGTCCAGCAGCCGCCGGTGCAGATCGGCCCGCCAGGGCAGCCCGGCGCGGCCCATCTCCACCGCGACCAGGGTGCCCGCCGACTCGGCGGCCAGCAGCAGCCGCATCCGCTGCGGATGCCGGGCGGCGGCGGTCCGTGCCACCTGGCCGGCGTACACCTCCAGCAGTGCCTCCAGGGGGTCGGCGCCGGGCGGCAGCGGCACCCCCGGCTCCGGGTCGAACAGCGATGCCTGCTTCTCCGGCTCCACCGCCCGCGGCGGCGGATCGTCCGGCACCGGCAGCCGGCGCAGCCGGGCCAGCGCGGCGGGCAGCGAACGGGGCGCCCCACCGGCGCCCTCGTGCCCCAGCAGGATCGCCTCGGCGGCCTCCGCGTCATAGCAGCGGGCCACCCACAGCCCGGCGTCCAGCAGCCGCGGATGGAGCGCGGCCGTGGACCGCCACACCCAGCGCTCCGCCTCCGGCCGGGCCCGCACCGCCGCCTGCGGCCCGGCATGGTGCTCCACCGGGCCGCACCGGCGCCCGTCGCCGTCCAGGGGGCAGATCCGGACCCCGCCGCCCGGATACTCCGCCATGGCCCACCTGCTCATGCGGCGGATTCTTGCACCCACCACTGACATCGCCCGCCCGGACGGACGGGCCGCGGCCGGCGGCGGCCGGCTATGCGGGCTGTCCGGCGCGGGAGGCGCTCCCGGCACCGGCACCGGCACCGTGCTGCGGGCGGGTGGCACGGTGGCGCCGCGGTGCTGCCGCGGCCGGCACCGCGGGCCGCTGCCGGGGACGTCCCCGCACCGCATCGGCCGTCAGGGTGAACCAGATGCTCTTGCCGCTGTGGTCGGCCCGCACCCGCATGCCCCAGTCGGCACTCACCGCCTCCACCAGCGCCAGGCCGCGCCCGCTGGTGGCCATCCCGCCCGGGCTGCGCACCTGGGGCAGCCGGGGATCGTGGTCGTGCACCGACACCGTCAGCCGGTCGCGCAGCAGCACGAGCTCGACCGTGCAGTGCTTGTCCGTCCCCGCATGCCGGTGGATGTTGGCCAGCAGTTCGGTCAGCCCGAGGGCCGCCCGGTCGATGAGATGCGGCAGCCCCCAGTAGCGGAGCTGTGCGGTGACGATGCGGCGCACCTGGCCGATTCGCGACGGCAGGGCCTGGAACTCCACGGCGCAGTGCCGGCTCGGGTTCTCCGGAGGACTGGTCACGGCAAGCTACTCCCTGCGGCGGCTCGACGGTGAGTGTTCACGGGAGCGTGAAGATGTTCCGGCGTGAGGCCCCCAGTGTGTTGCCGGTCACACTCCGCCGCAAGCCGGACACGTCGGGCGGCCTATCATCCCGGGGTGAGCAGAGAGAACCGGCCATCCGCCCGCACCGGCACGGGCGCCATGCTGCCCACCCTCGATGTGGACCGCAGCGACCCCGAGTACCGCGCCTGGCTGCGCGAGGCGGTGCGCCTGGTCCAGGCGGACGCCAACCGCAGCGCCGACACCCACCTGCTGCGTTTCCCGCTGCCCGCGGACTGGGAGATCGACCTCTACCTGAAGGACGAGTCCACCCACCCCACCGGCAGCCTGAAGCACCGGCTGGCCCGTTCGCTCTTCCTCTACGGCCTGTGCAACGGCTGGATCCGCCCCGGCCGCCCGGTGATCGAGGCGTCCAGCGGCTCCACCGCCGTGTCCGAGGCGTACTTCGCCGCTCTGACCGGCCTGCCGTTCATCGCCGTGATGCCGCGCTCCACCAGCCGGGAGAAGACCCGGCTGATCGAGTTCCACGGCGGGCGCTGCCATCTGGTCGACGATCCCCGCAGTGTCTACCAGGAGGCCGCGCGGCTGGCCGCCGAGACCGGCGGCCACTATCTGGATCAGTTCACCTACGCCGAACGGGCCACCGACTGGCGCGGCAACAACAACATCGCCATGTCGATCTATCAACAACTGTCCCTGGAGCGCTATCCCGAGCCCGCCTGGATCGTGGCCACCGCGGGCACCGGAGGAACCTCGGCCACCATCGGCCGCTACGTGCGCTACCTCCAGCACGACACCCGGGTCTGCGTGGCCGACCCGGAGAACTCCTGCTTCTTCGACGGCTGGGTGCGCGGCGACCAGAACGCCGCCTGCGAGGGCGGCTCCCGGATCGAGGGCATCGGCCGGCCCCGCATGGAGCCCAGCTTCGTGCCCGGTGCCATCGACCGCATGATGAAGGTCCCGGACGCCGCCAGCGTGGCCGCGGCCCGCGCCCTGGAACGGGCCATCGGCCGCCGCGCGGGCGCCTCCACCGGCACCGGTCTGTGGGCGGCCCTGCGCATCACCGGCGAGATGCTGCGCCGGGGCGGGCGCGGCTCGGTGGTCACGCTGATCTGCGACTCCGGCGACCGCTACCTGGACAAGTACTACTCCGACGACTGGCTGGCCGCCGAAGGGCTGGAGACCGGCCCCTACACCGAGGCGCTCGACACCTTCCTGGCCACCGGCCGCTGGCCCGGCTAGCCCGGCCGGCGGCCGGTGCGCCTGCCGCACGCGCCTG
This sequence comes from Streptomyces sp. YIM 98790, assembly GCF_011421595.1. Lineage (GTDB taxonomy): Bacteria > Actinomycetota > Actinomycetes > Streptomycetales > Streptomycetaceae > Streptomyces. The sequence continues at coordinate 19,474 of NZ_WTLH01000061.1, forward strand.
CCGCACGCGCGGGCGGGCGGCGCGGGGGCGGGCCGCGGCGCGTCGCCGCCCGGCTCAGTCCTCCTCGTCGGCGATCACCAGCTCCGTGACCCGGTCGGCCAGCACCCGCCGGGCCTCCGGCTCCAGCCCGGAGTCGGTCACCAGGACGTCCACCTGCTCCAGGCTGGCGAACGAACTCAGCCCGGTGACGCCCCACTTGGTGTGATCGGCCACCACCACGACCCGCCGCGCCGAGCGGATGAAGTGCCGGTTGGTCTCGGCCTCGGCCAGATTCGGCGTGGACAGCCCGGCCTCCTCCGACAGCCCGTGCACGCCCAGGAAGAGCACATCGAAGTGCAGCGCGGCGATCGCCGCGTCGGCCACCGGCCCCACCAGCGCGTCGGACGGGGTCCGCACCCCGCCGGTCAGCACCACCGTGGCCGGCCGCCCGGCACCGCCCTCCGCCGGCCGCGGTGCGGTGTGGAAGACGTCCGCCACCCGCACCGAGTTGGTCACCACGGTCAGCTCCGGGACCTCCACCAGCTGCTGGGCGACGGCATAGGTGGTGGTGCCGCCGGACAGCGCCACCGCCCCGCCGGGCGCGGCGAACCCCGCGGCCGATCGCGCGATGGCGTACTTGGCGGAGGTCTCCAGCGCGGACTTGGCCTCGAAGCCCGGCTCGTGGGTGCGGCCCTCCGGCACCGGCACCGCCCCGCCGTGCACCTTCTCCAGCATTCCCTGCCGGGCCAGCGCGTCCAGATCCCGGCGCACCGTCATGTCCGACACCCGCAGCATGCGGGTCAGCTCGCTCACCCGCACCCCGCCCCGGCGGCGCACCTCGTCCAGGATGAGCGCCCGCCGCTGCCCTGCCAGCAGATTCTGGTTGTCGCTCACCGTCTGGACCGTCCTTCCGCCGTGGAGCCCAATATCGTTCGTGGTATGGAGAGCTGATGGAGCGTCATGGGTGTGAGGAGTCGCCGTCCGGGGCAGGGGCCATCCTGCCATGCACCTCCGTCCCGCCACGGACCGTGACCGCCCCGGTACCGCGGACGCGACAGGGGTGTACGGAAGACCATACGACCCCCGGGCGCCGCGCGGTGCCCCGAGGGCCGCGGGCGGCCGGAGGGGAGGCCGGACACATGGCGGGAACGACGGCGGAGGGGAGCGGCCCGGCGGCACCGGGCCCGGCGGCACCGGCGGAGGCCGCCGCGGCCGAGGAACGCCTGCCCGCCCCCGGACTGGAACTGCTGGTGCACGGCGTCGGCGGCGCCCGGCCCGAGGAGATGCTCGGCGACCCCCGCACCCGGCGGATCACCGGTGACGGCACCGCCAGCATGCACCGCCGCACCGATGACGCGCAGGACCGGCCCTGGGACGACGGGGAACCGCTGCGCGAGGCCTACACCTGGTCCAACCTCACATCCGGCAACGGCGCCCGCGCCCTGTGGCTGCTGCTGCTCCCGTTCATGATCGTCAATATGGCGCACTGGATGCGTCCCCCGTGCCGGGGACACCGGCGCACCCACCGCGGGTACGACATCGCCGGCCGCCTGCTGGCGCTCAGCCTCACCGTGCTGCTGACCGCCGGAGCGTGCGCCGTCGCGCTCGACCTCTTCGCCTGGCAGTGCGCCGCCACCGAGGCCTGCGCCGGGCGGCGGGACTGGACGGGCTTCCTGGCCGGAGGGAGCGGCTGGTGGGCCGAGCCCGGCCGCCGGCTGCTGCTCGCCGCCGTGCTGCCGCTGGTGCTGGTCTGGCTGCTGTGGTGGCTCTCCCACCGCACCTGGAGCGCCTACGAATCCGCCTATCCGCCCCCGCTCGCCGCGCTGGCCGGGCGGCGGCCCGCCGGCCAGCGGCGGCCGGAGGCGGAGCAGGAGCGGACGGCCGGGCCCCGGAAGGGACCCGAGCAGCCGAACCTGCTCGCCCTCCCCGGCTTCTGGTTCGGCCGCGGCATCGTCTCCCGGCTGCGCGCCGCCCACACCTGCGCCGGGCTCCTCACCATCGGCGCAGCCCTGCTGACCGCGAGCTGGGGCCACGACCACGGCCCGGACGGCAGCGCCGCGCTGGCCGCGGCCGGCTGGCCGCTCGCCGTGCTGCTGGTCACCGGCTTCGCCGCCGTGGTCGTCGTCATCGTCCGCCAGGGCCGCACCGAGCTGGAGTACGGCACCGCGGACGACAAGTACCACCCGCTCATCCTCACCTGGCTGCCCGCCGCCACCGGCGCGGTCCTCGCCCTGGTCCTGGTGCACACCGCCTGGCACCGGCCCGGCTGGGACAGTTCCGGCAGCCACCCCGGCAGCGGCCTCTTCACCGTGCTCACCGTCACCCAGGGCGTGCTGCTCGCGGCCCAGGCCGCCGCCGCGCTCCGCCTGCACCGCCGCGCCGGCCCCGGCGAACGAGGCGTGCTCGGCGGCCTGGCCGGCCCCTGCTGCGCGGTGCTCGCCTGCGCCCTGGCCGGAGTGCTCACCGGCGGTGCGGTCCAGCGGCTCGGCGAATGGCTGGACCCCGGCTCCCGGCTCGGCACCCCCGGCACCGTCCCCGGGCCCCCGGTGCTGCTGAGCTGGCAGGCCGCGGCCATCCCCACCCTGCTCGGCGTGGTGCTGCTGCTGTCGCTGCCCGCCTGCCTGTCCGTCTGGCGGCGGACCCGGCGCCTCGCCCCCACGGTCCGCGACGGCTACCCCGAGGAGCAGCGGGACGGGACGGCGGACGGCCTGCCGTACGAACGCCACAGCCTGCGGGTGGCCGGTGCCGTCTCCCGCGCCGGTCTGACCGACTCCGCCCCCCTCCTGGTGGGCACCGTCGCGGCGGCCGGGGTGCTGCTGAGCATCGCCGCGGTGGCCGGCGCCGGGCTCACCGGTGAGGCACCCCGCGCCGCCGCCGAGGACGGGCCGGCCCTGCTGGCCGGATTCGCCGCCCTCAGCCAGGCCGTCGGCTCCTGGATGATGGGGATAGGAGTCGTCCTGCTGCTGGCCATGGGCCGCCGTGCCTACCGCGACCGCAGCGCCCGCCGCACCATCGGCATCCTGTGGGACGTGGGCACCTTCTGGCCCCGCTCCGCGCACCCGTTCGCCCCGCCCTGCTACGCGGAACGCGCCGTGCCCGACCTCACCTGGCGGATGACCCACTGGACCGCCGCCACCGGCGGCACCCTGGTCCTCTCCGGCCATTCCCAGGGCAGCGTGCTGGCCGCCGCCGCGGTCTGGCAGCTGGACCCGGACACCCGCACCCGGGTCGCCCTGCTCACCCACGGCTCGCCGCTGCGCCGGCTCTACGGCCGCTGGTTCCCCAAGTACTTCGGACCGCGCGCCCTGGCGGGCCTGGCCCGCGACATGCCGCGCTGGCGCAACCTGTGGCGCGGCACCGACCCGATCGGCGGGCCCGTCGAGGTCACCGGCCCGGACGGCAACCCGGTGGACCGGCCCGTGCTGCGCGACCCGCAGTGCTTCGGCCGCACCCCCGAACGCCCGCTGCCCGAACCGGTACTGGGCCACGGCGACTACGCAGACGACCCCGCCTACGCCGAGGAGCGCGCCGCCCTGCACCGCAGGCTGGCCGGGCACCCCGTCCTGCCCGTCCCGGAACAGCCCGGCCCTGCGGACCTGCGCAGCCGTGCCCCCGGGACCGCCTCCGGGACCGCCCCGGGGACCGCCTCCGGGACCGCCCCGGGGACCGCCCCCGGCGCCGCCCCGGGGACCGCCCCCGGCGCGGCGCCCGCCTGACCGGCCCGGCGGCCGTGCCGGTCACGGCGACGTCTGCATGCCCGGCGGCGGCGGCAGATCCTCGGGGTGGAGCAGGGTCAGTTCCTCCGTGCTGGGGTCGGGCAGCTCCGCCACCCGCCCCGCATGCCGCTCCACCATGGCCTCGAAGGTCTGCCGCGCGGTGCGCCCGTTGCCGAAGGACGGCCCCTTGGGCAGCGCCGCGAAGTGTTTCAGCAGCGCTTCCGCCGACCCCTCGGCCAGCGCGTACTCGTGGTCCGCGGCCTGCTGCTCCACGATGCTCAGCAGTTCCTCGGGCACATAGTCGCCGAAGGTGATGGTGCGGGAGAACCGGGAGGCCACGCCGGGGTTGACCGCCAGGAAGCGGGCCATCTCCTCGGTGTAGCCGGCGACGATCACCACCACCGCGTCCCGGTGGTCCTCCATCAGCTTCACCAGCGTGTCGATGGCCTCGCGTCCGAAGTCCCGCCCGGCGTCCTCCGGCGCCAGCGCGTACGCCTCGTCGATGAACAGCACCCCGCCGCGCGCCCGCTCGAACGCCTCCTGGGTGCGGATCGCGGTCGAGCCGATGTGCTCGCCGACCAGGTCCACCCGGGAGACCTCCACCAGGTGCCCGCGCTCCAGCACCCCCAGCGCCGCCAGGATCTCCCCGTACAGCCGGGCCACCGTGGTCTTGCCGGTACCGGGGGAGCCGGTGAAGACCAGATGGCGGCGGACCGAGGCGGCCTTCAGCCCGGCCGCCTGCCGGCGCCGGCCCACCTCGATCATGTTGATCAGGCTGCGCACCTCGCGCTTGACGGACTCCAGGCCGACCAGCGAGTCCAGCTCGGCCAGCACCTCGTCGGCGGGACGGCCCCCGCCCGCGCCGGGCTCCTCACCGCCGGCGCCGGACGGTGCCGGGTCCGGTGCCCCGGCCGCCGCGCCGGCCCCCCGCTCCCCGGCGGCGGAGCTGCGCAGCGGCGCCGGATCCGGCAGCACCGGATCCGGCAGCACCGGATCCGGCAGCACCGGAGGAAGTATGCCCGCCGCCGCGGACGACGCCCGGCCGGTGCCCGTCCCGGACACCGCCGAACTCGCCGAGACCACCGGNGGAAGTATGCCCGCCGCCGCGGACGACGCCCGGCCGGTGCCCGTCCCGGACACCGCCGAACTCGCCGAGACCACCGGAACCCCCGGCTGCTGCGGCTCGTCACTGCGGCAGTCCGTGATGACGACGTCGGACGCGGTCACGAAGGCGCCCCGGGCCGCCCGCTCCGCACGGCAGCGGTCCAGGGCGACCCGGCAGCCCTCGGTGACGTGGAAGCCGTAGCCGCGCGAGCCGGACACCCGGCAGTCCCGGAACACCCCCCGGCCGCCCGCCGACACATAGACGCCGGCCTCCGCCGGAACGGTCACCGTGCAGTCCGTCACCACCGGATCGGCGCCCTTGCTCACCAGCACCCCGGTGGTCACCTCGTCGATCGTGGTGCCGGTGACCGTGCCGCCGCTCTCCGGATCGCGGAACCACACCCCGGTGCCCGCCTCCCGGACCCGGCAGGCGTCCATCCGCACCAGCGCCCCGCCGCTCACCGACACCGCCGAGCCGCGCACCTCGGAGATCTCGCTGTCCACCACGTCCGCCCGGGAGCCCGGGTCCAGCACGCACAGCGCGTCCGGCACCTGCCGCAGCACCGACGCCTCCAGCACCGCCGCCGCGCCATCGCTCACCCAGACCGCCGGATAGCTGCCGGTGGAGCCGCTGATCTCACAGTGGTGGGCGTCCACCCGGGTGCCGGGATCCCACACGGACAGACCGTTGCGGCCGAACGACCGCACCCTGGAGCGCACCAGGGTCAGCACCGAACGTGAGCGCAGCGCCAGCGCGTTCTCCGGGATCTCCTGCACCCGGCTGTCCGAGAGGGTCAGCACCGCATCGGTCTCCAGCGCTATGCCGTCCCCGGTGGTGCCGCTCACCTCGCACTCGCCCAGGTGCGCGGTGGCCCGGTCGGCCAGCCGCACCCCGGCACCGCGGATGCCGCGGAACGTGCACAGGGCCGCATCCACCGCGCTGCCCTCACCGGTCACCGACAGGCCGGCGCCGCCCGCCCGCTCCACCCGGCAGCGCTCCAGCCGGAGATGGGCCGCGCCCTGCACGGACACGCCCTGCCGGCCGGCGGTGATCTCGCAGTCCTCGAACAGTCCGCCGGCCCGGTCGGTCACGGCGATGCCGGTGCCGGCCGGATTGTCCACCGAGCAGCCCCGCACCGTCGGCCGCCCGCCGCCGCGCACCTCGATGCCGGCGGCCGAGGAGGCCCGCACCTGCACCTCGCTGATCTCCGGGGTGCCGGACTCCACCAGCAGCGCCGGCGCCGTGGCGTCCTGGCCCTCCACGCGCAGCAGGGAGACCGTGGCCGAGCCGCGCACGGTCAGCGGCACCCCGTCCTCCGGGGCGATCCGGGCCGGTCCGGCGTCCGGCGAACTCGGGCCGCGCACCACCACCGACTGCTCGATCACCAGGTTCTCCCGGTAGATGCCGGGGGCCAGCACCAGCACGTCCCCGTCGGCCGCCACCGCCAGGGCCTCGGTGACGGAGTGATAGACCGCGGTGCGGCGGCGCCAGCGCGACGTGCCGGTGTGCGTCAGATGGACGGAGCCCTCTGCCATGCCCTCAGCCATGAACCGTTGTGCCCAACCTCGTGTGTCGATCAAACGCGCGGCGACGCGTACTGGCCGCTCCACGGTAGCGCGAGCGCGGGGCGGAGGATGACCACAACTCCCTTGTGGGGCACGCGGCCGGGCCTGGGACTGTGGTGGCCGGCGGGGTCCGGAGGGTGCCCGGGCGGGCGCCGCACCCCCCGGCCGCTCACACAGTGCTTCCAGTGTATTACCCTGGGTACCGGATTTCGTTCCGGTGTGCGGAAACCGGCGGGCAATACCCAGAATTCCGTTGAAACTATCTCCCGGCGGCCCTCTCTTTTGAGTGATTGCACGCCAACTCCGGTGGGCGTTAACTTCGTTGGCGCACGACAGTGCGCGGCTGAATTTATCGTCCTGGAGATTGGCGGAAACGCAGATGACCACCTCGGTGGAACCGGCACCGGAGAACCAGACGACCAGCGTTCAGCAGAGCCTGGGCACGGCGGCGGCGCGCAATCTCGCCACCACCACGAAGACTCCTCCCCAGATGCAGGGGATTTCCTCCCGCTGGCTGCTGAAGGTGCTCCCCTGGGTGCAGGTCGGCGGCGGCACCTTCCGGGTCAACCGACGGCTGACCTACACCCTGGGAAACGGCCGCCTGGAATTCGTTTCCACCGGAGCCGACGTCCAGGTCATTCCGGCGGAGCTCACCGAGCTCCCGCTGCTGCGCGGCTGCGCGGACGCCGATGCCCTCCAGGCGCTCGCGGCGGCCTGCGAGCAGCGCGACATCGCGCCCGGGGACGTCATCGTCGAGGCGGGCAGTCCGGCCGAGCACGCCGTGCTGGTGGCGCACGGCAAGATCCGCCGGCTGGCCCCCGGCGCCTACGACCAGGACGCCGACCTCGGCGTGATGGCCGACGGCGACTTCGCCGGCGACCAGGCGCTGGGCGAGCCGGAGACCGGCACCTGGGAGCAGACGCTCAAGGCCGTCACCAGCGGCACCGTGCTGCTGCTGCCGCGGCGGGCGGTGCAGGAGGCCGCCGAGCGCTTCCCCGGGCTGCGCGCCCATCTCCAGGAGCGCCGCACGGCCCTGCCCCGGCAGCGCAACGCGCACGGCGAGGCCGACATCGGGCTGGCCTCCGGCCACGAGGGCGAGCCCGAACTGCCCGCCACCTTCGCGGACTACGAGCCCGCGCCGCGGGAGTACGAGCTCAGCGTGGCGCAGACGGTGCTGAAGGTGCACTCCCGGGTCGCCGACCTCTACAACGAGCCGATGAACCAGGTCGAGGAGCAGATCCGGCTCACCGTGGAGGCGCTGCGCGAGCGCCAGGAGCACGAACTGATGAACAACCGGGAGTTCGGTCTGCTGCACAACGCCGACCTCGGGCAGCGGCTGCACACCCGGACCGGGCCGCCCACCCCGGACGACCTGGACGAGCTGCTGGCCGCGGTGTGGAAGGAGCCCAGCGTGATCCTGGCCCACCCCAAGGCCATTGCCGCCTTCGGCCGGGAATGCAGCCGGCGCGGCCTGTACCCGTCGCCGGTCGAACTCATGGGCCGGTCGGTGACGGCCTGGCGGGGAGTTCCCGTGCTGCCCTGCAACAAGATTCCGGTGAGCGCCTCGGGCACCTCCTCGATTCTTGCCATGCGCACCGGAGAAAAGGCACAGGGCGTGGTCGGCCTGCACCGCACGGGAATTCCGGACGAATACCAGCCGAGTCTTTCCGTGCGCTTCATGGGAATCAACGAGAAGGCCGTCATCTCGTATCTGGTGAGCGCCTATTACTCGGTGGCCGTCCTGGTGCCGGACGCCCTCGGAATCCTGGAGGACGTCGAAGTCGGTCAGTGACGGCCGCGCCGGTGGAGTCCGCCGCGGCCCGCTCCTCCGGGCCGCGGCGGCCCCCCGCGTGTGCCCGCCGTTCCGCTCCGCCGACCACCGGAGGCGTCCCCCCGCATGACCACGCCCGCCACCGCACCCGAGCCCGTCCCCGTCCCCGGCTCCCCGGACGGTGCCGCATCCCGGCCGGCCGGCAGCCTGGCCCCGGAAGCGGCCCGCCGGCTCGCCACCACCACCAAGACCCCGCCGCAGAACCGTGCCGTCACCTCCCGCTGGCTGCTGCGGGTGCTGCCCTGGGTGCCGGTCGCCGCCGGCACCTACCGCGTCAACCGCCGGCTGGTCTACGAGGTGGGCAACGGCCGGATCGACTTCTGCGCCACCGGTACCGAGGTGCGGGTGATCCCCGGCGAACTGACCGAACTCCCCGCCCTGGCCGGGCTGGACGACGAGGCGGCGCTGCGCGCGCTGGCCGATTCCTGCGTGCAGCGCGAATACGCCGCGGGCCAGCGCATCGCCGAAGCGGGCGCCCCGGCCGAGGGCGTGGTGATGATCGCGCACGGCAAGGTGCGCAAGCACGCCCCCGGCGCCTACGACACCGATGTCGCGCTGGCCGTGCTGGCGGGCGGGGAGTTCGCCGGTGACGAGACCCTGCCCACCGCCCTCGCCGCCGGAAGCGGGGAGAGTGCCGGGGCCGCGGCCTGGGGCTACGGGCTGACCGCGCTCACCCGCTGCACCGTGCTGGTGCTTCCGCTGGCCGGGGTCCGCCGGCTGGCTGCCCGGTCCGCCGCCCTGCGCGAGCGGCTGGCGGGGGTCTCCGGCCGGTCCGGTGCCGGCACCCCCCGGCGCAACAGCCGCGGCGAGGCCGACATCACCCTCGCCTCCGGCCACGAGGGCGAGCCCGCGCTGCCCTCCGCCTTCGCGGACTACGAGCCGGAGCCGCGCGAGTACCGACTCGGCGTCGCGCAGACCGTGCTGCGGGTGCACACCCGGGTCGCCGACCTGTACAGCGAGCCCATGGACCAGGTGCGGGAACAGCTCCGGCTCACCGTCACCGCGCTGCGCGAGCGCCAGGAGCACGAGCTGATCAACAACCGGGACTTCGGCCTGCTGCACAACGCCGCCCCGGCCCAGCGCTTCCACACCCGCGGCGGCCCGCCCACCCCCGACGACCTCGACCTGCTCATCTCCCGGCGCCGCAACACGCATGTCCTGCTGGCCCATCCGCGTGCCCTGGCGGCCATCGGACGGGAATGCAACCGCCGCGGCGTGGCCCCCCGGGAAACCGGGTTCCGGGGCCACCGGGTGCGCGCCTGGCGGGGCATCCCGCTGCTGCCCTGCGACAAGATCCCGGTCACCGCCCAGGGCCTGACCTCGGTGCTGGCCCTGCGCACCGGGGTGGAGAAGCAGGGCGTGGTGGGACTCCACCAGCCGGGCATCCCGGAGGAGATCGAGCCCAGCCTCAACGTCCGCTTCATGGGCATCGACGAACAGGCGCTGATCGGCTACCTGGTGTCCGTCTACTTCTCCGCCGCCGTCCTCGTCCCCGATGCCCTGGGCATCCTGGAGGACGTGGAGGTCTGAGCCCGCCGCCGGTGCGCGCGCGGAGGCGGGCATGCCGGTACGGCGGCCGGCCCGACCACCCCGTCAGGGCACCGTCCCCGCGCCCGCCGGGGTCCGCGGCCGGCCGCCGCGGCATCTCTCGCTCTGCTGCTGTCGCTGTCTCCTTGCCCGCTCCCTGGCCGTCCCCGCGTGATCCGCCGTCCGTGCCGGTGAGCCCGTGTCAGTACCCGGGGCCCGGGTACTGGTACGGATGCTGCTGCCCGTACGGGTCCTGGTAGGTGCCGGGCGCCTGCCGCGGCGCGGGCGGCCGGGGCGCCGCCGGACGGCCCGCCTGCGACGGGTACCTCTGCGGCTGCTGGGGCGGCTGCGGGGCCTGCGGGGCGTACGGCCGCGCCGGGGAGGCCTGTTGCGGGATGTAGGGCGCCGCCGGCTGCGGGGCCGGGGCCGCCTGGAAGGGCTGGCGCACCGGCGCCTGGTAGCCGGTCTGCGGCGGCGGCACGTGGTGCGCCACGGGCTGCGGGGCGGACGGCCCGGAGGGGAGGGCCGGAAGCGCCGCCGGCAGCGCGGGCTGCGAGGAGAACTGGGGGAGCGCGTCGTACGCCGACGGCACACGGATGGGGGCGATCTGCGGGGTACCCCGCTCGGCCACCAGCCGGTCGTAGATGGGGGTGTCCGGGAAGGGGGGCGGAGAGTAGTAGCCGCCCGAGTAGGACGAGCGCGGGGAGGTCATGCGACATAAGGTAAGCCCACGATGTGCTCGTTGGGGAGACCGATTAGAGGGTCATTTCCGGCGATCATGCTGACTCTGAATCCCCAAGACGGGTGAATTCGGCATATAAGCTGCACTGTCCGGCTCGCGACGGGGTGCCGGGGAGCCGCTGCCCGGACTCCGTCCTCGCAGGTCACCACCGGTGTGACGGGGGAGGCGCACGGAACGGGCCGGTTCTTCCGAGGCGCACCGGAACACACCGGCCGGCCACGCGGAATGCCGCCGGAATGCACCCGCCGCTCCGGTACCGCCGCCCGGCTCCCGGCGGGACGGAAGCCGCCCGCCGCCCCGTACCCTGGGTCCGTGAAGATCGCCCTCATCGATTCCGGCCTCGGGCTGCTCGCCACCGCCGCGGCCGTGCGCCGGGCCCGCCCGGACGCCGGACTGGTGCTGTCCAACGATCCGCACGGCATGCCCTGGGGGCCGCGCACGCCGCAGGACATCACCGGCCGGGCCCTGCGCTGCGCACGGGCGGCCGCCGCCGAGCGGCCGGACGCCCTGATCGTGGCCTGCAACACCGCCTCGGTCCACGCCCTGGCCGCGCTGCGCGCCGAGTTGGAGCCCGCGGTGCCGGTGATCGGCACCGTGCCCGCGGTCAAGCCCGCGGCCGCGGCCGGCGGACCGGTCGCCGTCTGGGCCACCCCCGCCACCACCGGCAGCCCGTACCAGCGCGCGCTGATCCGCGACTTCGCCTCCGGTACCGAGACCGCTCAGGTGCCCTGCCACGGGCTGGCCGACGCGGTGGAGCGGGCCGACGCGCGGGCCGTGGCCGCCGCCGTCGACGCGGCGGCGGCACTGACCCCGGTCACCATCCGCGACGTGGTGCTCGGCTGCACCCACTACGAACTGGTGGCCGAGCAGATCCGGCTGCGGCTCACGGCACGGACGGGCGCGCCGGTCCGGCTGCACAGCTCGGCCGGCGCGGTCGCCGCCCAGGCCCTGCGCCGCCTCGGCGCCGCCCCCGCCCCGGACGCCCCGGCCACCGGAACGGTCCGGATGCTCGCCGGCGGGGAGCCCGCGCCGCTCCC
>NZ_WTLH01000062.1 GCF_011421595.1 Streptomyces sp. YIM 98790
ATCCACCACGGACAACCGGACACACATCCGGCCCCATGGCGACGGGGTTGCCAAATATCTGGCGTTGACTTTTGGCACGCTGTTGAGTTCTCAAGGAACGGACACTGCCTTCGGTAACCCTCTCGGGAATCCCTCCGGGTGTTTCTCCGTTTCGGTGCTTCCGACGCTACCACATTCGGTTTGGGCCGAATCTGGCCCCCGGTCGGCGGGGTTTGGTGCTGAGTTTTCGCCCTCCGGCGTGATCACCACCGTAGAGCACTCACCCGGCCCGGACAAAATCGGGGGTGGGTCCAATTCGGTGCACAACAATGCAGCGCGCCGAAGCGGTCCCGTCCTGGGAGGGATCTGAGCGGTGGTGCCACACATCCGGTGGCGAGAAGTGCCTCGGGACCCGAGCGGGTCCGCGACAGCCTGAGCAACTTTACGGGGTGGCCGGGGGAGCGTCAAACCAGCTCCTCAGAGGCCACTCGGACGAGCCTTGGCCCGCGCCGGAACGCCCTCGGCCGCGCAGCGGATCGTGTGCGGTGCGGGGCCGGGCGAGCGTCATGAGGGTCTTCTGCGGGAGCCGCGGGTCGGGCCCGCGGTGTACGGGGAGGGCTGACCGGCTCCCGATGCATGCCCGACTTCCACCGCTTTGCGGCGTTAGGCTCATATGATCTGTTGATGCGGTCGGCCTGTGGAGGTGCCGGGGCGTGGCGAACGGGCGCAATGAGACCAGGGAGCAACGGGCGGACCGGCGCTGGAACGAGCTGCTCCAGGAGGTACGGGTCGCTCAGACGGGCGTGCAGATCCTGCTGGCGTTCCTGCTCACGGCCGCGTTCGCGCCGCGCTTCACGGAGCTGACGCAGGTCGAGGTGCGGCTGTATGCGCTGACGCTGGTGCTCGGCGCGGGCGCGACGGGTGCGCTGATCGCACCGGTGACGCTGCACCGTCTGGTCACGGGCCGCCGGCTGAAGCCGGAGACGGTGGAGTGGGCCTCGAAGCTGACCATCGTGGGGCTGTATCTGCTGCTGTGCACGGTGATCTGCGCAATGCTGCTGGTCGCGCTGTTCGTGCTGGAGAGCTCGGCGGCGTACTGGATCGTCGGCGGAGTCTCGCTGTGGTTCGCCCTGTGCTGGTTCGCGCTCCCGTTCTACGCCCTGCGCCGCCGGAACCGGGTCAACGGTTCGTAGTCCCGGCTCCGGAGGCGGACGGGCACTCCTCCGTGATCTCGATGGCCAGGGGAACGTCCTGCCCGGCGGCCGGTGGCGCTGTGGACTGGTCGGTACGGCGTCGGGGTGCCGGGATGACGGTGATCGCACAGATGGGGAGGCGGGGAACAGGAACTTCCGGACGAGGTGGAGCGGCGGGTGGCGCCGGGCGCGCGACGGGTGGGACCGGCCGCACTGCCCGGAGGCGTGGCGTCCCGGCCAGGCGCCGTATGTGGTGCCGGCCGGTACGGACGGCAGCGGGTTCTGTGTGGAGGGGTCCCGTTGTCCTAGAGGTGGCGCAGCAGGCGGGTGGGGGATTCGACGGCGTCGGCCACGTCCCGCAGGAAGCCTGCGGCGACGGAGCCGTCGCAGACCCGGTGGTCGAAGGTGAGGGAGAGCTGGACCACCTGGCGCAGGGCGAGCCGGCCCTGGTGCGCCCAGGGTTTTTCGGTGATGCGGCCGATGCCGAGCATGGCGGCCTCGGGGTGGTTGATGATCGGTGTGGAGCCGTCCACGCCGAAGACACCGTAGTTGTTGAGGGTGAAGGTGCCTCCGGTCAGCTCGGCGGGGGTGAGCGAGCCGGCGCGGGCCGCCTCGGTGAGGCGGGTGATCTCGTCGTGGAGCTGCTGGGTGGTGAGCGTCCCGGCGTTCCGGACGACGGGGACCAGCAGGCCGCGTTCGGTCTGGGTGGCCAGGGTGAGGTGGATGTCCTGGTGGAGGACCACTTCGTTGGCGGCGGTGTCCACCGAGGCATTGAGCCGGGGATGACGGGCCAGGGTGGCCGTGCAGATGCGGGCCAGCAGGGCGAGCAGGGAGATCCGGGGTTCGCCCAGTGCCCGGCGGGCGGTGAGGAGTTCGGTGGCGTCGGCGTCCACCCAGCAGGTGACATCGGGGATTTCGGTGCGGCTCCGGCTGAGTCTGGCGGCCATGGCGCCGGCGGTGCCGCGCAGCGGGATGCGGGTCGGGGACGGCGCGGTGGACGGGCGGGACGGCGGCGCGGAGGCCGGCGCGGGGGGCCGGGTGGCGTGCTCGATGTCGGCGCGGAGGATCAGGCCGTTGGGGCCGGAGCCGTGCAGGGTGCGCAGGTCGATGCCGCGTTCGCGGGCGAGGCGGCGGACCAGGGGGGAGATGACGGGCGGTGGTGAGGAGCTGGGTACGGGAGAGGCGGGGGCGGCGGAAGAGGCGGGGGCGGTGAGCCGGCGGCGGCGGGAGGTCGCGGCGGCGGCGGTGGTGGTGCCGTAGCCGACCAGGACGTTGCCGGAGCTCTCGCCATCGGGGGCGGGGGCGGAGGCCACGGTGATCAGGGGGGCGCCCACGGGGATCTGGCCGCCCTCCTCGCCGTGCCGGGAGGTGACCACGCCGGGGTAGGGGCAGGGGATCTCGACCTGGGCCTTGGCGGTTTCGACTTCGACGACGGGCTGGTCGACGGTGACCACATCGCCGACATCGACGAGCCAGCGGACGATCTCCGCTTCGGTGAGGCCCTCGCCGAGGTCGGGGAGGCGGAATTCGCGGACCTCAGGCATGCCGGCCGCCTTCCGTTCCGGGGGTCCAGGCAGATTCCCACTGGAGGCGGGCCACCGCGTCCAGGACGCGGTCCACACCCGGGAGATGGTGCTGTTCGAGCATGGGCGGGGGATAGGGGATGTCGAATCCGGTCACCCGGAGCACCGGGGCTTCGAGGTGGTGGAAGCAGCGCTCGGTGACCCGGGCGGCGATCTCGGCGCCGGGCCCGGCGAAGCCGGTGGCCTCGTGCACCACGACGGCGCGGCCGGTGCGGCGGACGGAGTCGCAGACGGTGTCGTCGTCGAAGGGGACCAGGGTGCGCAGGTCGATGACCTCCAGATCCCAGCCCTCGGCGGACCTGGCGGCTTCGGCGGCCTCCAGGCAGACGGGGACCGAGGGGCCGTAGGTGATGAGGGTGGCGCTGGTGCCGCGGCGGGGGACGGCGGCACGGCCGAAGGGGAGTGCCTCCGGCGGGTTGCCGGGATCGAGGGGGGCCTTGGTCCAGTAGAGGCGTTTGGGTTCGAGGAAGACGACCGGGTCGTCGGAGGCGATGGCCCGGCGCAGCAGGCCGTAGGCGTCGGCAACGGTGGCCGGGGTGACCACGTGCAGGCCGGGGGTGGCCATGTAGTAGACCTCGGAGGAGTCGCTGTGGTGCTCCACACCGCCGATGCCGCCGCCGTAGGGGATGCGGATGGTGAGGGGCAGCGGCAGGGCACCGGAGGTGCGGTTGCGCATCCGGGAGACGTGCGAGAGGAGTTGCTCGAACGCGGGGTAGGCGAAGGCGTCGAACTGCATCTCGACGACGGGCCGCAGACCGTACATGGCCATGCCGACGGCGGTGCCGAGGATGCCGGCCTCGGCGAGCGGGGTGTCGGTGCAGCGGTCGTCGCCGAATTCGGCGGCCAGGCCGTCGGTGATGCGGAACACGCCGCCGAGGGTGCCGATGTCCTCGCCGAGGAGGTGCACGGCGGGGTCGGCGGCCAGTGCGTCGCGCAGGGCGCGGTTGAGGGCCTGGGCCATGGTGACCGGGCGGGTGCCGGCCGCTGTGGCGGCGGCGGGTGCGGCGGTGGAGGAGGCGGTCATGCGGCGGCCCTCCCCTGGCCGTGCGTGCCGCCGCCGGTGCCGGGGCCGGCCTCGGTCGCGGCCCCGGCCCTGGTCCCGGCTTCGGCGTCGGCTTCGGCTTCGGCTTCGGCGTCCAGTTCGGCCCGGAGCTGTTCGTGCTGGCCGCGGAGCTGGGGGGTGGGGGAGGCATAGACGTGGCCGAACAGCGAGGCCGGGTCGAGCTCCGGGTCGGCGTGCATGCGCTCGCGCAGGTCGGCGGCGAAGGTCTCGGCCTCGGAACGGGCGTCGGCGATCAGCTCCTCGGTGAGTTCCCCGCGCTCGCGGAGCTCCTGTTCGAGGAGGTGGAGCGGGTCGTGGCCACGCCAGGCGGCGACCTCCTCCTCGCTGCGGTAGCGGGTGGCGTCGTCGGCATTGGTGTGGGCGTCGAGCCGGTAGGTGAGGGCTTCCACGAGGGTGGGGCCGCCTCCGGTGCGAGCCCGGTCCAGGGCCTCGGTGAGGACCTGGTGGACGGCGGGGGCGTCGTTGCCGTCGACCAGGCGGCCGGGCATGCCGTACCCCACCGCCTTGTGGGCGATGCTGGGCGCGGCGGTCTGCTTGGCCAGCGGCACGGAGATGGCGAAGCCGTTGTTCTGCACCAGGAAGACGACCGGGGCCTGCCAGACGGCGGCGAAGTTGAGGGCCTCGTGGAAGTCTCCCTCGGAGGTGCCGCCGTCGCCCACCATGGCCAGGGCGGCGACCTCGTCGCCGCGCAGCCGGGCGGCGTGGGCCAGGCCGACGGCGTGCGGCAGCTGGGTGGCGAGTGGGGTGCACAGGGGTGCGACACGGTGCCGGCGCGGGTCCCAGCCGCTGTGCCGGTCGCCGCGCAGCAGGCTCAGCGCCTGCACCGGGTCGACGCCGCGGGCGACCACCGCGAGGGTGTCGCGGTAGCTGGGGAAGAGCCAGTCCTCCGGGCGCAGGGCGAGGGCGGCGGCGATCTCGCAGGCCTCCTGGCCGGTGGAGGAGGGGTAGACGGCGAGCCGGCCCTGCTTGGTGAGGGCGGTGGCCTGCTGGTTGTAGCGGCGGCCGTGCACCAGGCGGCGGTAGAACTCGGTCCACAGGCCGGGCGTCCCGGGCTCGGCGCCGGTGCCGAGCACCCGGAACGGCTCGGGGTCGGGGAGCAGCGGCGCGGGGTCGGTGCGCGGCTGCCAGCCGGGGGGCGGGGCGGGGCGGTAGCCGGTGTGCTCCAGCACCGTCATGGCGGGCACCTCCTGGTCGAGGCTGCGTGCAGGTGCGGCGCCGGGGGTGGGTTGGCGCTCCCTACCGATTGTTCGGTTGATGACGCATTTTGGCTACGCCTGTGGATCTCCTGTGGACGGGTGGTTCCCGAGCGGTGGTCCGGCAGGCAGGATGTCCAGGGAGGGGAGGGTGCAGCGCATGCCGGACGACCAGATGGCTCCGAATGGGGCCGATCGGCCGATCAGGCCGCTCGATCCCATTGACAAAACGATTGTGCGATTGCTCCAGGTGGACGGGCGGGCATCGGTGCGGGCGATAGCCGAGCAGGTGCACATCTCGCGGGCGAACGCCTATGCGCGGATCAACCGGCTGGCGGAGACGGGGGTGATACGCGGCTTCACGGCCCGGATAGACCACGAGAAGGCCGGCCAGGGCGCTTCGGCGTACATCACGCTGAAGATCGTCCAGGATTCCTGGCGGACGGTTCGCGCCAAACTGGAGCAGCTTCCGGGCGCCGCGCACATCGCCCTGGTCAGCGGGGATTTCGACGTGCTGCTGCTGGTGCACACGGCGGACAACCGGGCGCTGCGCGAGCTGGTGCTGACCCGCCTGCAGGCGATCCCGGAGGTGATCAGCACCCGCACGCTGCTGGTGTTCGAGGAGACGGATCTACTGCCGGAGACGTAGCCCGGCGAAGGCGGTGGTGATCACGGCGTCGGCGATCTCCTGGGCGGAGGCGGCGTCGCCGCGGGCCGGCCGGTACCACTCCGCGATGGAGTTGATCATGCCGAAGAGCAGGCGGGTGGCCAGCCGGACGTCCACATCGGCACGCAGATCGCCCTCGGCCGCGGCCTGCTTGAGCAGCTCGGCGACGCGGTGGTCGAACTCGCGGCGGCGCTCCAGGGCCCAGCGCTCGGTGTCGGTGTTGCCGCGCACCCGCAGCAGCAGGGTGACGTAGGGCAGCCGCTCGACCAGCGTCAGGGTGGTGCGGCGGGTGACGTGCTCCAGCCGGTCGACGGCCCGGCCCCGGCGGGCGGCGGGCTCCTCCAGCACGGCGAACAGCCCTTCCAGGGCGTGGCTCACGGCCCGGCGCAGCAGCTCCTCCTTGCTGCGCACATGGTGGTATATCGACGACTTGGAGATGCCCGCGGCGCGGGACAGGTGCTCCATGGAGGTGCCGTCGTAGCCGCGTTCGTTGAAGACCTCCACGGCGACTTCGAGGAGGGTCTGCGGCGTGTAGGTGTCGCGGTTCGCCGCTCGGGGGGCCGCGTTCGCCGCGCGGTTCGCTGCTGCCATGGTCATCGGTCGCCATCATTCCGGACGGGTGAGGTTTTCCACAGGGGCCGTCAGGCCCCCTTGCCCCGACCGATCGTTCGGTAGCAGTATCGATCACATTCCCGGGTTGTTCCAGTCCGGGCGTCCGGTCGCGACTCGACGAGGAGATGGCTGCCCATGAACGCTGTGCTGACCGCGGACGTGCTCGCCGAGCGGCACCGGCAGACGCTGGACGACGCGGTGGCGGCGCTGCGCAGCCGCGCCTACTGGTCGGCCTATCCGGAATCGCCCCGGGCCTACGGGGAGGACGGCGCGGAGCGCGGGCGGGCGGCGTTCGACGCGCTGCGCGGCGGGCGGTTCGAGGCGCTGGCCGACCAGCCCGGCACGGACGGCTGGGCGGGCGGCGAGGAGTCGCCGTACGGCTTCGCGCTGGAGATCGGCTATCCGCATCCCGACCCCGAGGTGCTGCTGCCCGCCATGCGGGCCGGGACGGCCGGCTGGCGTTCCGCCGGGCCGGCCGTGCGGGCCCTGGTCTGCCTGGAGATCCTGGCCCGGCTGAACGCCCGGACGATGGAGATCGCGCATGCCGTGATGCACACCACCGGGCAGGGCTTCGGCATGGCGGTGCAGGCGGGCGGGCCGCACGCCCAGGACCGCGGACTGGAGGCGGTGGCGTATGCCTTCGCCGAGCAGACCCGGCTCCCGTCCCGGGCCGAGTGGTCCAAGCCGCAGGGCCGGCGCGGCGCCCTGGAGCTGCACAAGGAGTTCGTGCCGGTACCGCGCGGCATCGCGCTGCTGATCGGCTGCAACACCTTCCCCACCTGGAACGGCTATCCGGGCCTTTTCGCCTCCCTGGCCACCGGCAATCCGGTGCTGGTGAAGCCGCACCCGCGGGCCGTGCTGCCGCTGGCGCTGACGGTCGCGACGGCGCGCGAGACGCTGGCCGAGGCCGGGTTCGACCCCAATCTGGTGGCGCTGGCGGCCGAGCTGCCCGGTGAGGGCCTGGCCAAGGGGCTCGCGCTCCGCCCCGAGGTGCGGATCATCGACTACACCGGCTCCACGGAGTTCGGCGAGTGGCTGGAGCGGCATGCCGTGCAGGCCCGGGTGTACACCGAGAAGGCCGGAGTGAACACGGTGGTCATCGACTCCACCGCCGACTACCAGGGCATGCTGGCCAATCTCGCCTTCTCGCTCTCGCTGTACAGCGGGCAGATGTGCACCACGCCGCAGAATCTGCTGATCCCGCGCGGCGGCATCGGCACGGAGACCGGGCCCAAGTCGTACGAGGAGGTGGTGGCGGATCTGGCCGCCGCCGTGCAGAAGCTGCTGGGGGACGACACCCGGGCCGGTGCGCTGCTCGGGGCGGTGGTGAATCCCGCGGTGCGGGAGCGGATCGAGGGCGCGCCCGCGCTGGGCGAGGTGGCGCTGGCCTCCCGTCCGGTGGCGCACCCGGAGTTTCCCGGGGCCACGGTGCGCACCCCGGTGCTGCTGCGGCTGGACGGGGCCGCGCCGGAGGCGGAGAAGGCGTACCAGCAGGAGTGCTTCGGACCGGTGGCGTTCGCAGTGGCGGTGGATTCCGCCGAGCACGCCGTGGCGCTGCTGCGCCGCACCATCGCCGAGCGCGGCGCCATGACGGTCGGCGGATACACCACCTCGCCGGAGGTGGAGCGGCAGCTTGTGGAGGTGTGTCTGGAGGAGTGCGCCCAGCTGTCGCTGAATCTGACCGGCGGGGTGTATGTCAACCAGACCGCGGCCTTCTCGGATCTGCACGGCTCGGGCGGCAATCCGGCCGCCAATGCCGCCTACACCGACGCCGCGTTCGTCGCCGACCGGTTCCGCTTCGTGGAGATCCGCCGCCCGGCCTGAGCCCGGCCGGGGCCGGCGGGGGTCAGCCGTGTGCGGCCGGGGGTCAGCCGGTGTGCGGCTGCCGGGTGAGCCAGTGGTAGAGCGCCATGGCGGCGCTGGTGGCCAGGTTGTAGCTGGAGACACCGGGTCGCATGGGGAGGGAGACCAGCCGGTCGGCGCGGGCGCGCAGCGCGGGCGACAGGCCGTGGCGTTCGGAGCCGAAGGCCAGCAGGGCGTCGGGCGGGAGGGCGGTCTCCCGCAGGTCGGTGCCGTCCGGGTCCAGGGCGAGGAGCGGGCCGTCGGGCAGTTCCTCCACCGGGCGGCGGTGCACGGCGACGGCCCAGTGCAGGCCGGCCGCGGCCCGGATCACGTGCGGGTGCCAGGGGTCGACGCTGCCGGTGGTCAGCACGCCGGCCGCGCCGCAGCCCGCGGCCAGCCGGATCACCGCGCCGATGTTCCCCAGATGGCGGGGGTTGTCCAGGACCACCAGCGGGGCCGGGCGGGGCCGGGCGGGCACCGGACGGGGTTCCGGTACCGCGAGGGCCGCCACGCCGGTGGGGTGGGGACGGGGCACCAGGCCGGCGAGAGCGGCCGGTGCCACCGGCGTGAGCAGGGTCTCCAGACGCCCGGCCAGGTCCGGGGCGAGGTCCCGGGCCAGGGCCATGGCGGCCGGCTTGTCGGCGGCCAGGGCCAGCGGCACGTCGGCGCCGAACCGCAGCGCGTGCTTCAGTGCGTGGAAGCCGTCCAGCAGAACGGTCTCCCCCGCCAGTTCACGCCAGCGGAGCGGCGCCTCGGTCATCCGCGGTCCGCCCAGGCCGGCCGCCGGTCGTCGGGCTCTCCGCCGGGGCCGCCTGAGGTCCCCGGGGTGCGCTGACCGGCCGCGCTGTCGTCCGGTGATGCCTGGGCCGGGATGCGGGGCTCGTCCGGCCGCGCGGCGCCGGGGGCGGAGGCGGTCGCCGGAGCCGGTGCGGAGCCGGTCACGGGGGTGTCCGGTTCCGGGCCCTTGGAGCGGCGGCGGAACAGGCGCAGTACCGGGGAGCCGGCCCGGCCCGCCTGGTGGCCCATCCAGATCAGGAAGACGGTCGGCAGGAAGACGCTGTCCATGGCGATCATGGCCAGGGAGAAGAAGGGCAGGCCCAGCAGCACGGCGATGCCGACGTGCTCGCCGATCATCAGGAACAGCAGGATGTTCTTGGCCTTGCGGTTCAGCAGCGCGAACGGGAAGGCCACCTGGACGAAGACGGTCCCGTAGGTGAGCAGCATCACCAGCATGCCGACGTTGCCCAGCCGCTCGGTGAGGTCCGGCCAGGGGGTGAAGTAGTCCAGGTTCAGCGGGTAGTGCACGGCGGTGCCGTCCTGCCAGCGCGAGCCCTGGATCTTGTACCAGCCGGCGGCCGAGTAGATGATGCAGACCTGCACCATGATCACCAGCAGCCCGGCGTTGTGGATGATGTTGGCCACCATCTCGCCGACGAGGCGCGGCTCGCCGGGTGCGAAACGGCGCACCGCCCACCAGCCGCCGTAGATCAGCCACAGGCCCCAGAAGATGCCGCCCCAGCCCAGGCCGGGGAAGATCCAGAAGGACAGGACCGGGCCGTTCTCGTCGAACAGTGCCAGGGTGGTGGCGAAGCCGGTGAGCTGCGCGGCGGCCAGCACCGCGCCGCACAGCGCCCAGAGCAGCACGCCGACCGGATCACGGGTGGCGGGCACCCCGCGCTCGGCGTTCCGGCGGGCCCGGCGCGCGTCCAGCGACCAGACCTGGCTGCACCGGCTGAGCACCAGGTACAGGGCCATCAGGTGGACGACGTTGTCGCCGCCGTCGCCCATGAAGACGCTGCGGTTCTGCAGCGACAGCACGACGACCATGAAGAGCACCGTCATCAGCCGGGTGCGCCAGCCCAGCAGCAGGGCGAAGCAGACGGCGATGCCCGCGAGGTAGACGAACTCGAAGAAGGCCCGGTTGTCCGTCCACAGCAGCACCGTGAAGGCGTGGTTGTCGTTCAGCAGCCGCACGGCGAGGTCGTGTCCCCAGGGGCTGTCCGGGCCGTAGAGCTCGTGCCGGTAGGGGAGCTCGCGCAGCATGAAGGTCAGCCAGACGAAGGCGAACCCGATGCGCACGATGGCGGTCTGGTAGGGGCCGAGGGCCCGGCGGGTGATGTTGGCGATGCCGCGGGCCAGGGAGGAGTCGAACTTCTCGCCCATGCCGGCGAAGGGGGAGGCCGGCCGGCCGGCGGCGGCCGGCGGCTCCGCGGACCCGGCCGTCTTGTCGCCCGTGGCCAGGTGGCGTGCGCTGTCGCTGCTCACTGCTCGTCCTCCGCGGGCTTGTCGGGGGCCAGGGCGCCGGACGGCCGGTCGTTGTCCCGGACCGTCCACCAGTCGAGCTCGTTGTAGGAGGCGGAGGTGTCGATGTTCTCCTCGCTCCACTGCGGGGCGTCGACCCGGCGGATGGCGGACCGCAGCTGGAGGCGTTCGACGGTGTCGACGTCCATCAGCTCGCTGAGCCGCAGCAGCGCGATGCGGTGCACATAGGCTCCGGACAGCTCACCGCGCATGCCGTTGGGGCGGCCGTCGGTGTGGGAGTTGTCGAAGAAGTCCCAGGCGCGGCGGAGCATGTTCTGCGCGGTGTGGCTGGGGGCGAGGTTGTGCCGGATGTGCTCGTAGTCGATGGCCGACAGGTTGATCCACTCGGTGGTCTCCAGCGTGCCGTCCGGCGTGCGGTACTCGGCCCGGACCTCCACGTCGACGTTCTGCTGGAGCGGGTTGGGCGCGAACAGCTTCCAGTTCTGTTCCAGCTCCGGGTAGATGTAGTCCCGGATGGTCTGGCCGTACTCCCCGGTGACGGTGTTGTCCGGGGCCACGAA
Organism: Streptomyces sp. YIM 98790; assembly: GCF_011421595.1. Classification (GTDB taxonomy): domain Bacteria; phylum Actinomycetota; class Actinomycetes; order Streptomycetales; family Streptomycetaceae; genus Streptomyces. The sequence goes on from NZ_WTLH01000062.1 coordinate 10,955, forward strand.
CAGGAACGCGGCGGTCAGATGCCAGCCGGTCAGAACGGTGGCCAGGCCCACGCCCACGGCTATGACTCCCCGCGCGACCGGGGACAGCGCCCTGAACGGCACCGTCTCCGGGGACTCCTCGGACAGGGACGCCGTGGTGCCCCTGCCGCTGCCGGCGTCCTCGGCCCCGGCGTCCTCGCCCTGGGGTTGTTCGGGTGGCTGCATGCTGGGACGGCTCCCCCACTCGTCTGGTGGTTTTGACGACTGCACCGTATCGCTCCGGATCCTCCTCCCGCCGCCCAGCGACAGTACCCGGCCCGGGCCTGCCTTGACACGACCCCGTCACTCGCCGACCATTGGACCGAACGATCGGTCGGTTGAACAGAGGAGGTCGGCCGATGGCCCCGACGCTGCCCGCCACCACCGGGACAGGACCGCAGGCGGTCCGGGAACAGCCGGAGACCGAGGCACGGCCGGACACCGAGGCACAGCGGGCGTTCGACCGTGCGGTGGCCGCCGAGGAGCGGATCGAGCCGCGGGACTGGATGCCCGACGCCTACCGCGCCACCCTGGTCCGGCAGATCGCCCAGCACGCCCACTCCGAGATCATCGGCATGCAGCCGGAGGCGAACTGGATCACCCGGGCGCCCTCGCTGCGCCGCAAGGCCATCCTGATCGCCAAGGTGCAGGACGAGGCCGGGCACGGGCTGTATCTGTACAGCGCCGCCGAGACCCTGGGCGTCAGCCGGGAGGAGCTGCTGGAGAAGCTGCACAGCGGGCGGCAGAAGTACTCCTCGATCTTCAACTATCCGACCCTCACCTGGGCCGATGTGGGCGCCATCGGCTGGCTGGTGGACGGCGCGGCGATCACCAACCAGGTGCCGCTGTGCCGCTGCTCCTACGGTCCCTACGCCCGGGCCATGGTCCGGATCTGCAAGGAGGAGTCCTTCCACCAGCGCCAGGGCTATGAACTGCTGCTGGCCCTCAGCCGCGGCACCCCGGCACAGCACGCCATGGCACAGGACGCGGTGAACCGCTGGTGGTGGCCGTCCCTGATGATGTTCGGCCCACCGGATGCCGAGTCCGAGCACTCCGCGCAGTCCATGGCCTGGAACATCAAGCGCCACTCCAACGACGAGCTGCGCCAGCGGTTCGTGGACATCTGCGTGCCCCAGGCCGAGGCCCTGGGGCTCACCCTGCCCGACCCTGACCTGCGCTGGAACGAGGAGCGCGGGCACTACGACCACGGCCCCATCGACTGGGAGGAGTTCCGCCAGGTGCTGCGCGGCCGCGGCCCCTGCAACGCCCAGCGGCTGGAGCAGCGGCGGCGCGCGCACCGGGAGGGCGCCTGGGTGCGCCGGGCGGCCGCGGCTCACGCCGCCCGGCAGGCCGCACACCGGGAGCAGGAGCAGGAGCGGGAGCGGGGACGGGGCCGGGGACGGGAGGAGGCCGCATGAGCGAGACACCGAACAGCGGCGGGGAGTGCGCGCCGGACCGGGACTGGCCGCTGTGGGAGGTCTTTGTGCGCAGCCGCCGCGGACTGTCGCACACCCACGCCGGGAGCCTGCACGCGCCGGACGCCGCCATGGCCCTGCGCAATGCCCGCGATCTCTACACCCGGCGCGGCGAGGGCGTCTCGATCTGGGTGGTCCCGGCCACGGCGGTCACCGCCTCCTCGCCCGACGAACGGGACCCGTTCTTCGCCGCGGCGGCTGACAAGCCCTACCGTCATCCCACCTTCTACGAGATCCCGGACGGGGTGAAACACCTGTGAACGTGGCCCTTCCGCTGGGCGACGACGCCCTGGTGCTCTCCCACCGGCTGGCCGAATGGCTGGGCCATGCCCCGGAGCTGGAGGAGGAGCTGGCGCTGGCCAACATCTCGCTCGACCTGCTGGGCCAGGCCCGCGCGTTCTACGCGCTGGCGGGGGACGAGGACGCACTCGCCTACCGCCGCGAGGAGCGGGAGTTCCGCAATGTGCAGCTGGTGGAGCGCCCCAATGGCGACTTCGCCCACACCATCGCCCGGCAGTTGTTCTTCTCCGTCTGGCAGGAGCTGCTGTTCGGCGGGCTGGCGGGCGGCACCGGACCGGTGGCCGGGGTGGCGGCCAAGGCGGTGAAGGAGACCGCCTATCACCGGGACCATGCCGAGCAGTGGACGGTCCGGCTGGGCGACGGCACGGAGGAGAGCCATGTCCGCATGCAGCAGGCGGTGGACGCCCTCTGGCGGTACACCGGTGAGCTGTTCCAGCCGCTGGACGGGCGGGCGGAGCAGGACGGGCCGGAGGTCTCCATGGAGGAGCTGCGCCGGGAGTGGCGGGAGCGGATCGAGACCGTGCTCGGCCGGGCCACCCTTGCCGTGCCCGACGGGCCGGACGCCGACGCCTGGTCGGCGGGCGCCGGCCGGCAGGGCGTCCACACCGAGCCGTTCGGGCGGATGCTGGCCGAGATGCAGTATCTGCACCGCAGTCATCCGGGAGCGGTCTGGTGAGCCGCGTCCCGGGAGGTGCGGCGGGCACCAGCAGCGATGTTTCACATGAAACATCGGCACGGTCACCGCGGGTAGCCGAGCTGCACCGGGCGGCCGGTGCCGTGCCGGACCCCGAGCTGCCCGTGATCTCCCTGGCCGAACTGGGTGTGCTGCGCGGCCTGAGGCTCACCGACGACGGCCGGACCGCAGAGGTGGAGCTGACCCCCACCTACACCGGCTGCCCGGCCGTGGAGGCGATGGCCGAGGACATCCGGCAGGCCCTGCACCGCGCCGATCCTGAGCTGACCCGGGTGGAGGTGCGGACGGTGCTCAGCCCTCCGTGGTCCACCGAGGACATCACCGAGGAGGGGCGGCGCAAGCTCGCCGAGGCGGGCATCGCCCCACCCCGGCACCTCGGTGCGCCGGGCTCGGGCGGACCGGTACCGGTGGCACTGGCCATCCGCTGTCCGCACTGCGGCTCCACCGACACCGAACTGCTCAGCCGCTTCTCCTCCACCGCCTGCAAGGCACTGCGCCGCTGCCGCACCTGCCGGGAGCCCTTCGACCACGTCAAGGAGGTCTGACCGGTGTTTCATCCGCTGCGCGTGGCCCGTATCGAGAGCGCCGTCGATCCGGGCGACGCGGCAGACGCGGTCGCCCTGACCCTTGCCGTGCCGCCGGAGCTGCGGCCCGCCTTCCGTTTCCTGCCGGGCCAGCATCTGACCATCCGCCACTTCACCGCGGACGGGACCGAGCTGCGGCGCAACTACTCGATCTGCAATCCCGCCCCGCGGCCGGGTCCGGACGTTCCCGGTCCGGCCGAACTGACGATCGGGGTCCGCCGGATCACCGAGGGCGGCTTCTCCTCCTATGCCGTCACCCGGCTCACCGAGGGCGAGACCATCGAGGTGATGCCGCCCGCCGGGCGGTTCACCCTGGTCCCGCGGCCCGGCCGGTTCGCCGCCGTCACCGGCGGCAGCGGCATCACCCCGGTGCTCTCCATGGCCGCCAGCCTGCTGGCCGCCGAGCCCACCGCCCGGTTCACCCTGCTGCGCAGCGACCGCACCGCCGCCTCCACGATGTTCCTCACCGAGACAGCGGATCTGAAGGACCGCTACCCCGACCGGTTCCAGCTGGTCACCGCGCTGACCCGCGAGGAGCAGCAGGCCGGGCCGGCCACCGGCCGCCTGGACGCCGGCCGGATCGCCGGTCTGCTGCCCCGCCTGCTGCCGGTGGCGGAGGTCACCGGCTGGTATCTGTGCGGACCGATCGGGCTGATCACCGCCGCCCGGGAGGCCCTGGCCAAGCTCGACGTGGACCGCGAGCGGGTGCACACCGAGCTCTACCACGCCGAGGACGCACCGCTGCCGCCCGCCGCCCCCGCGCCCGCCCAGGGACTGGCGCGCGGCGCCTCGGTGAGCGCCACCCTGGACGGCCGTTCCGGAACCTGGCCGGTGGAGGACGACGAGACCCTGCTGGACGCGGTGCTGCGGGGGCGGCCGGACGCCCCGTACGCCTGCAGGGGCGGGGTGTGCGGCACCTGCCGGGCCCGGCTGCTCTCCGGCGAGGTCCACATGGACCGGAACTTCGCCCTGGAACCGGAGGAAGTGGACGCCGGGTATGTGCTGGCCTGCCAGTCCCATCCGCTCACCGCCGAAGTGCGGCTAGATTTCGATGCGTGATCGGAAGCCAGCACAGCACAGACGGCCCGCACAGCGCGGGCGGCCGGGACAGCGCGGGCGGCCAGGACAGCGCGGCGGGCCGGGACAGCGCGGCGGGCGGCGGAGGGCGGGTGAAGATCGCCACGTCGATCTTCACCGAGATGACCGAGCTGGCCCGCCGCACCGGCGCCGTCAACCTGGGCCAGGGCGTGCCCGATCTGGACAGCCCGCCCGCGCTGCTGCACGAGGTGGCCGAGGCGGTCCTCGCCGGCCACAACCAGTACCCGCCCGCCTACGGCGTCCCCGAGCTGCGCCAGGCCGTCGCCGCCCACCAGAAGCGCCGCTACGGCCTGGACTACGCCCCGGACGGCGAGGTGCTGGTCACCACCGGCGCCACCGAGGCGCTCGCGGCCACTCTGCTGGCCCTCACCGGCCCCGGCGACGAGATCCTCACCCTCGACCCGGCCTATGACGCCTATCCGGCCGGCGCCCGGCTCAGCGGGGCCGCCCTGGTCCCCGTTCCGCTGGTGACGGAGGGCGACGGCTTCGCCCTGGATGCCGACGCGCTGCGCGCCGCCGTCACCCCGCGCACCCGGGTGCTGCTGTTCAACAGCCCGCACAACCCCACGGGCAAGGTGTTCCGCCGGGACGAACTGGAGATCCTGGCAGCGCTGTGCCGGGAGCACGACCTCACCGCGGTCACCGACGAGGTCTACGAGCACCTGGTCTACGACGGCGAGGACCACCTGCCGCTGGCCGCCCTGCCCGGCATGCGGGAGCGGACCGTGGTGATCTCCTCGGCCGGCAAGACCTTCAACGTCACCGGCTGGAAGGTCGGCTGGATCTGCGCACCCGCCCCGCTGACCGCGGCGGTCACCTCGGTCAAGCAGTTCCTCACCTATGCCTCGGGCACCCCCTACCAGCGGGCGCTGGCCCACATGCTGGACGCGGTGGAGCCGTGGGCGGAGGAGCTGCGCACCCTGCTGCGCGGCAACCGGATACTGCTCGCCGACGGCCTGGCCGCCGCCGGGCTGCGCCCCTACCGGGCCGAGGCGGGCTACTTCCTCCAGACCGATGTCCGCCCCTGGGGCTACCAGGACGGGTTCCGGTTCTGCCGGGAGCTGCCCGGACTGGCCGGGGTGGTGGCCATCCCCACCTCCGCCTTCCGGGAGGGCCCCGATCCGGCGCCCTGGCTGGTCCGGTTCTCCTTCTGCCGCCGCACCGACGCGCTGCGCCGGGCGGTCACCGGCCTGGCCGCGGCCCGTCCGCGGCACCGCTGACCCGCACGTGCCGCAGCTTGTCGGGGTTGCGCACCACCCGGATCGCGACGACCCGGCCGTCCCGCACGTCGACCGCGACCACGCTGTCCACCTCCCCGGCCACCGTGAAGACCGCGCCGGGCCCGCCGTTGACCTCCGCCGGATGCGCCACGGCCGGTCCGAACCGCTCGCGCACGCCCATGATCCAGCGCGCCACCTTGTCCGCGCCCTCGATCGGCCGCAGTGCCGCCGACCGCTTGCCGCCGCCGTCCGACCACAGCACCACGTCGGGCGCCAGCGAGGCGAGCATCCGGTGCAGGTCCCCGCCCACACAGGCGTCCAGGAACTCCGCCGTGACCTGCCGCTGCTCCTCCTCCGAGGTGTCGAAGCGCGGGCGCCGCGCCGCCACATGGGAGGCGGCGCGGCGGGAGAGCTGCCGCACCGCCTGTTCGGAGCGGCCCAGCGTCTGGGCAATCTCCCGGTGCGGAAAGCCGAACACTTCCCGCAGGATGAACACCGCACGCTCCAGCGGGCTCAGGCTCTCCAGCACCACCAGCATGGCCAGCGAGACCGATTCCGCCTGCTCGATCTCGTCGGCCACGTCCGGCGCCCGGACCAGCGGCTCGGGCAGCCAGGGGCCGACATAGCGCTCCCGCTGCACCGCGGCCGAGCTGAGCCGGTTGAGGGCCAGGTTGGTGACCGTGCGGGCCAGATAGGCACCCGGGTGCTCCACCGGGCGGTCCACCTGGCTCCACTTCAGCCAGGCGTCCTGCACCAGGTCCTCGGCGTCCGCCACGCTGCCCAGCATCCGGTAGGCGATGCCGAACAGCCGCTCCCGGTGCTCCTCGAACACCGCGGTCCGGTCGCCCCGCCCGGCCTGATCCCGCTGGGCCTGATCCCGCTGGGCCTGATCCCGCTCCTGCCGGTCGTCGCTCATCGAGGGGATGGTACGGCCCGTCATGCCGTCTCCCGGGTGTCGGCCGCCGCCCGGGGCGGGATCGCGCACGAGTCCGAGAACCCCTGACTGGTCAGCCCGGCCGCGCTGTTCACCCGGGAGCGCAGGTTCTCCAGCGCGACCATGGCGGTCAGCTCCACGAACGCCGGCTCCCCCAGCTCCGCCACCAGTTCCCGGACGGCGTCGTCGGTCACCGAGGGCGGGGTGTCGGTCATCGCCTCGGCATAGGCGAGTACCAGCCGCTCCAGCCGGGTGAAGGCCTCCTGGTGTTCCCGCCAGGCCGGCACCTTGCCGACCTTCTCCAGCGGCAGCCCCAGCCGGTCGGCCTCCCAGTAGCCGAAGTCCATGCACCAGGCGCAGCCGATCCGGGCCGAGGCGGCCATCACGGCCAGGTGTTTCAGCGCCGGATCCAGCCCCCGCCAGCGGGCGACCCTCCGTTCGAAGGCGAAGTAGTCACGCAGCACCCGGGGATTGTGGGCGTAGACCAGTCCGGGCTGCATCACCTTGCCGTACCGGCGCCGGGAGTACCACTCGGCCAGCCGGAGCAGTGGGGTACGGCGCGGGGTGAGCGAGATGCGGGCCATGACACTGCCTGCCTTCCTGTCCGTCGGCTTGTCCGACGGCTTGGACAGGGCAGCGGCCCCGGATGTGACATGGCCCCCGGCCGCGGCGGAGTCGGTGCCTCAGCCGGACCGTTCCCCGGCCGTGGCGGCACCGGCCGCTGCCGCGGGCTCGTCCCGGCCGGGCTGCCGGCCGACGCTGACCGCCGCGGCCAGCGCCTGGTCGAGCAGCGGTTCGGCGGGCTGCTGCACGGCCCACCGGCCGAGCACCATCTCGGCGGTGATGCCGGGGCCGAAACCCGCGATGATCCCGCGGGCCGACTCCGTGGCACCACCGTCCCGGAACAGCCGGTCCAGCGCGTCGAACACCACGGAGCTGGCGATGTTGCCGCGCTCGGTGAGCGTGCTGCGGCTGTAGTGGAACATCTCCGGCTCGACCTCAAGGAAGTGGCACAGGTCGTCCAGGATGCGCGGGCCGCCCGCGTGCACGATGTAGAAGTCCAGGCCGGAGGCGTTCCACTCGTGCTGCCCGGCCAGCCTGATCAGCGCCGGGGCGAGCATCTCCATGGTGGCCGGCACCCGCTTGTCCAGCTGGAAGTGGAAGCCGGTGTCCCGGACCGCGTAGCTGATCCAGTCCTCGGTGTCCGGCACCAGATGGGAGCCGTTGCGCTCCAGCCGCACCCCGGTGCCGCCGCGGCCGCGCACCACCGCGCAGGAGACGGCGTCGCCGAACAGCCCGTTGGAGAGCAGGGAGCCGACGCCGAGATCGGTCGGCTGGTAGAGCAGCGAGCAGAACTCGCAGGAGACGATGAGCACATTGGCGTGCGGATAGGCCTGGCAGAAGTCGTGGGCCCGGTTGATGGCGGCGCCCCCGGCCGCGCAGCCGAGCTGGGCGATGGGCAGCTGCCGGGTGTCGTCCCGGAAGCCCATGGTGTTGATCAGCCAGGCGGTGAGCGAGGGCATCATGAAGCCGGTGCAGGACACGTAGACGATCAGGTCGATGTCCTCGCGGTCGACCTCGGCATGGGCCAGTGCCCGGGTGACCACCGGTGGGACGCGGGCCTTGGCCTCGGCCTCGTAGACGGCATTGCGCCGGGTGAAGCCGGGGTGCCGGAGCGTCTCGCCGATGGGCTGCACGATGTGCCGGGTGCGCACCCCGGTGTTCTTGATCAGGCGCAGCACCAGGGGGAGCTGGGGGTGGTCGGCGTGCGTGCGGCGCGCCAGCTCCAGGGTCTCCTCCTGGGTGATGACGTGTTCCGGCACGGCCACGGCCGGTCTGCAGAGTGTTGCCATGTCAGTTCCGCTGTCCTCCGCTTACGAGTGCCCGGCTGCCGGTTACCACGTGACGGGGAGGGCCAGCGGGAAACGCCAGATGGAGCTGGTGTTCCATTCGATCTGCTCGGGCGGCACGGCCAGCCGCAGCCCGGGATAGCGCCGGATCAGCGTGGAGATCACCGTCTGCAGCTCCATCAGGGCCAGGTGGGAGCCGATGCAGTGGTGGGTGCCCCAGCCGAAGGTCATGTGCAGCGGGGCCTCCCGGTCGAGGTCGATCTCGTCGGGACGCTCGTAGACCCGCTCGTCGCGGTTGGCGGCGAGGTAGGAGATGTGCACGGTGTCGCCACGGCGGATGGTGACCCCGCTCAGCTCCACGTCCTCGGTGGCGATGCGCGGGATGCCGACACCCTTGCGGAACGGGATCCAGCGCAGCAGCTCCTCGATGGCCCGGGGCACGATCTCCGGCTCGGCGCGCAGCCGGTCCATGATCTCCGGGTGGGTGAGCAGGGTGTAGGACATGTTGCTGATCTGGTAGGTGGTCGTGTCGTGGCCGGTGATCAGCAGGATCATGGCGAGCACGGCCAGCTCGTCGTCGTCGAGCCGCTCCTCGCCGACCCGGGCCACGGCCAGCCGGCTGATCAGGTCCTCGCCGGGCTCACGGCGGCGGCGGGCGGTGAGGTCCACGAAGTAGGCGCGCAGATCGGCCTTGGCGCGGACCGCGGCCTCCCGGTCGCCGCGCCCCAGGGTCATCAGGGCGATGGCGTTGGCCCGCAGCCCGGAGCGGTCGGCCTCCGGGATGTCCAGCAGCTCGCAGATGGTGGTCATGGGCAGGTGGGCGCCGAGGTCGGCGGCCAGGTCGCCGGGGCGGCCGCGCTCCTCCATGGCGTCCAGCAGGCCGTCGACGGTCCGCTGGGTGGCCGGGCGCAGCGTGTCCACCAGGCGGTTGGTGAAGCCCTGGGCGACCAGACGGCGGAGCCGGTTGTACTCGGGCGGGTCCATCAGGTTGATGGCCTCGTCCTGCACGATGGGCTCGGGGGTCATGCGCGGGAAGTCCTGGCCGATGACGGCCTTGCGGCTGAAGCGGCGGTCGGTGGTGATGACCCGGATGTCGTCGTAGCGGGTCGCCAGCCAGGCCTCGCCCTTGCCGTAGGGCATGCGGATGCGGGTCAGCGGCGCCTCGGCCATCAGCTCGCGCAGCGCCGGGTCGAATTCCAGGGCCGTGACGTGGGCGAAGGAACAGGTCCGGGGTTCGGCTCCGGCCTGCGACGGGCGGCCGGCAGCAGTATCCGGGACGGTTTCTGATGTCTCCACGGGGAGCACCTCCGGGGTCGGAGGCATCGCACGCGGCGATACCACCGTCAGGTGATAGGACGGTGCGTTACTCCCCGCCGCGGGGCCCGGACATGTCTGCGCGGATGCGAATTAACCCATTCGAGCAAAGCAGAGACGATTCTTCTTTACACTGGGCTTACCTGCGGCCAATACCTCAACCGAGCGCGACGTCACGGATTGCAGAACCCTTCCCTCAAGCAAATGCACAGGGTGACGCCCGTACGGGAGGGGACGGGAAGAGGCGGCGGGCGGGCGCCGGACCGGGCCGGGACGGGCCGGGTCAGGCCCGACCGGGGCACGGCCGGCCCTGACCGGTCAGAGCACGACAGCCGGCGCGGCGGCCTCGGCGGTCATCGGCAGCCCGCGGGCCTGCCAGGCCAGCATGCCGCCGTCCACATTGACCGCGTCGAGCCCCCGCTGGAGCAGATAGCCGGCCACCTGGGCCGAGCGGCCGCCCACCTTGCAGATCACATGGATCGTGCGGCCCTCGGCCAGCCCGGCCAGTTCCTCGGTGCGGGCGACGATCTCGCTCATCGGGATGTGGACCGCGGCCGTGGCGTGCCCGGCAGCCCACTCGTCGGCCTCGCGGACGTCCAGCAGCAGGGCTCCGTCCGGGACCTGCTCGACGGTGACCGTGGGCAACTGCGCAAAAGACATGCCTTCGACAGTACCCGGACGCCCCCGGCCGCCGCCGGGGCGTCCGCTCAATCCCCGGCGGCGAGCTCGCGGGCCAGTGCCTGCTCGCGCTCGGCGATCTTCCGCTGCAGATCGGCCGCGATCTCGTCGAGCAGCCCGTCCGGATCGTCATGGGCCAGCCGCAGCATGGAGCCGATCGCGCCGGCCTCCAGGTCGCGCACGAAGGCGGCCAGCATCTCCTTGCGGCCGGCCAGCCACTCCAGCCGGGCCAGCAGCTCCTCGGCGCGGGCCAGCGGGCCGGGCGGGGGCGGCGGCCCGGCCTCCCACTCCTCGGACAGCCGGCGCAGTTCCTCCGCGTCGCCGCGCGCATAGGCCTGGTTCACCCGGCTGACGAACGCGGCGCGGCGCCGCTGCTCCCGCTCGTCGGTGACCAGATCGGGGTGGCAGCGCCGGATCAGCTCGCGGAACAGCTTGCGGGCCTCCTCCCCGGGGCGGACCCGGGGCGGGGTGCGCACCGGCCGTTCGGTGAGCATGTCGACCGCGTCCGCCCGCATGCCGTCGGCGTCCATCCAGTCGCCGAACAGGGCGGAGACGCCGGGCATGGGGGCGAGCAGGGCGCGGGCGTCGGCGGCCCGGCGCTCGTCCTCCGGGTCACCGGTACGGGCGGCGACGGCCTCGGCGATCCGGGCGTCGAGCTCCTCCAGCCGGGTGTGCAGCGGTCCGAGGCGTTCCTCGTGCAGGCGGGCGAAGTTCTCCACCTCGATGCGGAAGCTCTCGACCGCGATCTCGAACTCGATCAGGGCGCTCTCGGCGGCGCGCACCGCCTGTTCCAGCCGCTGCGTCGCCTCCTCGCCGCCACCGTCGGTTCCGGTGCCGTCGGTTCCGGTGCCGTCGGCGGTCCGGTCGGGGCGCGGGCTGTTCTGGTCGTCCGGGGTGGTCACCCGGCCAGCGTAAGGGTCAGCGTGGCGGGTCGCGGAACTCGCTGGGGCAGTTCGCCGATCCGCCGGCCAGATGGCGGTCGGCCCACCGGGAGAGCTCCACCATGGCCGGACGCAGGCCGTGTCCGGCCTCGGTCAGCCGGTACGTCACCCGCAGCGGAGGCCCGGCCTCCACTTCGCGGGCGACCAGGTGCAGCTCGGAAAGCTCGGTCAGCCGCTCCGAGAGCATCCGCTCGCTGATCCCGGGCACCGCCCGCTTCAACTCGGCGAAGCCGCCGGGGCCGCTCATCAGCGCCGCGAGCACCAGCCCGGTCCAGCGCTTGCCGAGCAGCCCGAAGACCCGCTGCAGCCCGCCCTCGGGCTCCGTACACATCTGGTGGTCCGCGGGCGGCGCCTCGTGGCGCGCCCCCGCCGCCGTCGTCGCCGCCGCTGCCTCGCCCATGGAGTCAAGGGTACCCCTGACGCCAGGGCGGGCTATAGAAAAGTAAGTAGCTGTGGTAAAACTAGCTACGTACATCCCACTAGGGACTCACCTTTCCTTGCGAGGAGTATGCGCATGGCCGCCACCCTGCTGCACCTGGACACCTCCCTGAACGGGGCGAACTCCGTCTCCCGGGAAGTCGCCGCGAGCTTCCGCCGCGCCTGGGAGGAGCAGCACCCCGAGGGCAGCGTGATCCACCGCGATCTCTGCGCCCAGCCCATCCCGCACCTGGACGGTGCCGCCTACTACGCGGCGCTCACCCCGCACGAGGAGCGCAGCGAGGAGCAGCGCAGCATCCTGGCCCTGCGGGAGGAGCTGATCACCGAGCTGGAGTCGGCGGACGCCGTGCTGATCGGCGCGCCGCTGTACAACTACTCGCTGCCCTCCGCGCTCAAGGCATGGCTGGACCACGTGATCGTGATGGGCCGCACCGCGGGGGCCGAGCCGACCTCCGTGGCGGGCAAGCCGGTGACCGTGGTCACCAGCCGGGGCGGGGCCTACGGGCCCGGCACGCCCCAGGAGGGCAGGGACTTCGCCGTGCCCTACCTGCGGATGGTGCTGGGCGCCGCGATGGGCATGGAGCCGGAGTTCATCGTGCCGGAGCTGACCCTGGCCCGCGTCGTGCCGTCCATGGCCGGGCTGATCGACAAGGCCGACGCCTCCCGGGCCGACGCGCACGCCCGGGCCGAGGCCCGGGCCAGGGAACTGGCCGGCCGGCTCCCCGCGGCGGTCTGACCGGCACCCGGCGGACGCCGGAGGGGCGGGGTGCCGTACCGGGGACGGTACGGCACCCCGCCCCTCCGCTGCCTCTCAGGCCGGGTCGGGTCAGGTCAAGGCAGCCACGTCAGGTCCCGGCCAAGGCCCGGACAGGCCGGCCGGGCCGGGCCAGGAAGGGCCGGGCCCGGCCGGCTCCGGTCACTCGGTGCGTTCCGCCACCCGGCTCCCACGCTCCCGCTCCCCTTCCCGCTCGGCCGACGGTGCCGGCAGCGGCGTACCGGACGGCCCGCCGGGGGCCCCGGCCGCGGCCTGGCCGGGCACCGGCACGGCACGGCGCCCCACCGCGGTCAGCCGCCGCCGCACGCCCCGGATCAGCCGCCCGGCGGTGAATCCGGCCCCGTAGACGAAGCGCATGGCCGGCCCGTACGCCGGGGCGGACAGCAGACCGGCGAAGAACAGCCCCGGATGCGAGGACTCCATCCCGCCGTCCAGCTCCGGCGCCCGGGTCCCCGGGACGGTGCGCAGCCGGTCCCGCACCGCGGGGTCGAGGATCTCCAGCCGCCACAGATCCGGCAGAAAGCCGGTCGCGGCGATCACATGCCCGGTACGCACCGTCTCCCGGACCTGGCCGCGGGCGTCCGCGAGCTCCAGCCGCAGGCCCTCCTCGCCGTCCGGCACGGCCCTCGCCACCCGACGGTCCAGGCTGACCGGGACCACGCCCTCGAACCGCTCGCGCAGCCACCAGGCTCCGGCCGGCCCGAGCGCCGACTCGAAGATCCGGGCCCGGCGGCGGCCGGGCAGCCGCCGCACCGCCCAGGGGACCTCGGCGTAGACCCAGGTGCTCCAGCCGGTGCCCAGACCGCTGTGCGGGCAGCGCAGGGCGGCGGCGCGGGGGCGCGCCAGCGGCTGGGGCAGGGTGTTCCAGCGAAGTGCGGGGGCGCGGGCCACCAGCCGGGCCCGGGCGCCGTTCTCGGCCAGCAGCGCGGCGGTCTCCAGGGCAGCCTGACCGGCACCGATCACCGTGACGTCCCGGTCCCGGAAGCGGTCCAGTGCGCGGTGGTGGCTGCTGTGGGTGACCCGGTCGGCGGGCAGGTCGCGCAGCGGCTCGGGAATCCTGACGAACGGCATCACGCCGACGGCCAGGGCCACCGTGCGGGTGTAGACCACCTCACCGCTGCCGGTGGTCACCCGGAAGCCAGCGCCGGGCAGCGGGGTGACCGCCGAGACCGGGCAGTCCTCCACCCTCGGGCCGATCTCCTTGGCGAACCACAGGCCGTAGTCGGTGAAGGTGCTGAGGGGCAGCGGGTGGGCGTGCTCGGCGCGCAGCCCGCGCGGGGCGCAGAAGTCGGCCAGGGTGCGGCCGCCCGAGGGGTCGGAGAGGTCGGATGCCCAGGGTTCGGACTTCAGGAACATCCCCTCGGGCATGTGGTCCCGCCAGGACGCCATGGGCCGGCCGAAGACCCGCAGGTCGAGCCCGGCGGCCGCGGCGTGCGCGGCGATGGACAGCCCATAGGGGCCGGCGCCTACCACTACAAGATCGTGCATCGGGTCAGCCGCTCACTTTCGTCGGTCCAGTCGGTCTGGTCGGTCCAGTCGGTCTGGTCGGTCCGGTGCGTCGGGACGGTCGGGGCCGGTCCGGGCCGGCCGGACGGGCAACAGGTGGGTCGGACGGGCAATCGGTCAGGACGGGCGGGCCGGTGGTGGGATGGCTTCAGGAGCGGCGCCCGGCGCGGGCCACGGCCTTGCCCGCCGCCCGGCGCAGCCAGCCGCCGGCCATGGTCAGCAGCGGCCGGGGGTCGTCGGCCGCGAACCACGCGGTCTCCAGTCCCGCGCCGCCGGCCGGGACGGGCAGCGGGCCGCCCGGCAGCGCGCGCAGCGCGGAGAGCAGCCCGTAGTTCTCCGCCACGAACACCCGGCCCGGCACCGGCCGCGGCTCCGGCACCGCGCGGCCGGTGAGATCCAGGTGCAGGGCGCGCACCACATCCGTCCCCCGCCCGTCGGCGAACAGCCGGAACTGGGCGCCGGGCCGTGGATTGGCGTCCAGCAGGTGGTACGCGCCGGTGCGGGGATCGCGCCGGAAGTCCAGGTCCAGCACGCCGTGGTAGCGCAGCAGGCGGGCCAGCCGGACGCCCGCGCGTGCCACCTCCGGTGCGTCCCGCCAGCGGCCCACCGCGGTGAGTCCGGCGGCCGGTGGCCAGGACAGCTCCTTGCGGCCGGTGCCGCCGGTCAGCAGCCGTCCGTCCGCGGCGAAACAGCCGTGGAAGAACCAGTCCTCGCCCGGTCCGGGCAGGTACCGCTGGAGCAGCAGCGCGGCGCCGCCCGCCCTCGGGGTGGCGGCGTACAGCCGCCGGATCTGCTCGACGCCGGTGACCACGGTGGTGCTGCGCAGGGCGCCTCCCGGCGGCAGCAGCCAGGGCCGGTCCCACTTGGCAACCAGTGGCAGGCCCAGTTCGCGGGCGGCGGCCACGGCGTGGGCGGCGCTGCCGGGGGCCACGGTCTCCGGGTGCGGGATCTCCGCGTCCCGGCACAGCCCGGCGAGTGCGGCCTTGTCGGCCAGCCGGGCCGCGGTGCCGGGCGGAGGTCCGGGCAGCAGAAAGTGTCCGCGCAGCCGCCCGGCCAGCCGGGCCGCGGTCAGCGCGCCCATGTCGTCCATGGCGATCAGCACGGCGGGCCGGCCGATCCGCTCCGCGACCCGCTCCAGGGCACGGGCCACCACCGCGTCGCGGTCGCCCTCCGCGGCGGGCATGGGGTGCGCCCGGTGCAGATGGCGGGAGCGGGCCAGCGGGGTGCGCGGCCCCTCGGTGAAGGCGTGCACCTCGATTCCGGCACGGCCCAGCGAGCGGGCGGCACCGAGCGACCCGTGGTGGAAGGGGTTGCGGTCCAGGCGCAGCAGCAGCGCGGGCACGTCGGTGGCGAACTGCCCGGCGGCCGGCCGCACCGGAGGCGGCGCCGGGGCCGGTCCGGAAACAGGTGGAGCGTCAAGCGGTGGCATATTCGGAAATCCTTCACACTTCCGTCCGGTACCGGCAATGGACTCCTCGATCGGGCTACCGGAAACCCCTTCGGAAAGACCATTCGTCAGATCTGCTGCTTAATGGTGTGCAGGGCCGCAGAAAGTCGCAGAAAGGGGTCGCCCATGCCGCTCGGATTCGGTGCCGGACTGGCCGCGGCATCGGCCGGGCTCCTCCTTGCCGCCGGGCCGCCGCCCCCGGACCCGTCCCCTGCGCCCGCACCCGACCCGCACGCCTCCGCACCGGCTCCCGACGACACCGCACCGGACCCGCACGACACCGCACCGGCTCCCGACGACACCGCACCGGACCCGCACGACACCGCACCGGCTCCCGACGACACCGGGCGGGCTCCGGACGACACCGGGCCGCTCGCGGGTTCCTCCGCGCCGCTCGCCCTGGCCCCCGAGGCCTTCGGTGCCTTTCTCGGCTCCGGCCCGGAGGGGGTACGGCGGATGGGGCTGTTCTCGCACTGGCTCCACGGCATGGAGCTCCATGTCGGCCACACCTATCTCCCGGGCGATCTCTGGATCAACATCCAGGGGCGTCCGGAGTTCCTCGCCCCCTGGGCGGAGTGGCGCCGGGCCGGGGCGGACCGGCTGTTCGTGCTCAATGTGCCGATGCTGGAGCGGAACGAGGCGGGGGTGCGGGACGCCGAGGTGCGGTCCCTGCTGCGGAGCGGCGCCACCGGACGGTTCGACCGGCACTTCCGGGTGCTGGCCGAGCGGCTGGTGGCGCTCGGCCTGCGGGACACCGTCATCGTGCTCGGCTGGGAGATGAACGGCACCACCTACACCCACCGCTGCGCCCCCGACCCGGCGGCCTGGAAGGCGTACTGGCGGCGCATCGTCGGCACCATGCGGGCCGTGCCCGGCCAGCAGTTCCGTTTCGATTTCGCCCCGAGCCGCGGCCTGGACGCCATCGCCTGGACCGAGTGCTACCCGGGCGACGACGTGGTGGACATCATCGGCATGGACACATACGACCAGCCGCCGGGCCGTACCTTCGACGAACACGTCAGCCAGCCGTACGGGCTCCAGGACCATGTGGATTTCGCCCGCGCGCACGGAAAGCCGATTTCCTTCCCCGAATGGGGGCTGTTCCGCAACGGCGACAATCCGGAATACGTGCGCCGCATGCTGGAATGGATCGCCGAGCACGAGCCGCTGTACCACACCATCAGCGACTACTGCCCGCACGGTGTGTGGTGGTGCGGCGGTAATCCGGATTCGGCGGCGGCTTTCCGTGCACGCGTCATCCCGCGCCGCCCGGGGGCGGAGCCGGAGCCGGCTCCCTCCGGTGCTCCGCCGCGGGTTCCCCGGGGGCCGCGGGTGGCGCAGTGACCTCCGTGCGGCCCCGGCCCGCCGGGCCCGCTGCTCCTGCCGCGCCGCGCGGTCGGCGCGGCAGGAGCAGCGGCAGGGCACCGAGCACGGTACCGGTGGTGACGGCCGTGGCGAGGGAGACCAGCGGCGCCGGGGTGACGGGAGAGTCCGGTGCGACGGCGGGGAGCAGCAGCGACAGGCGGGCTCCGCCGGCCTCCTCGGCCGCCTCCCCGTACCGGATCAGGGCCCGGGCCAGGGCGTCGGCGGCACCGGCGGCAAGGGACGGGGACGCGGCGGTGGCGGTGATCTCCACCACCGGCGCGTCCGGGGAGGTGGCGGCGCGCAGCGCGGCGTCCCGGACGGACGCACCGGCGTCGGCCACCACCGCCGGGTCGGTGGCCAGCCGGCCGTAGAGCTGGGCCCATCCCAGGGCCGCCGCCGGGTCGCCTCCGTCCGTGGGCTCCGCCACCACCTGGCTGGTCGCCGCGTAGCGGGGCGGGGTCAGCAGCGCGTACGCACCGCCGAGCAGCAGGCCGAGCAGCGCCCCCGCCGCCACCGGCCACCAGCCGGGCAGCCGGGACAGGCGCCGCCGGATCGGCGACAGCAGAGCGGAGCACAGCATCCGGGGCGAGGACCAGGACCGGGACCAGGACCGGGACCAGGACCGGGACCGGGGCCCGGGCCGCAGTCGGGACCCGGGCCGCAGTCGGGGCCGGGGCCACGACGGCAACCGCCACCGCCACCGNGGGGCCCGGGCCGCAGTCGGGACCCGGGCCGCAGTCGGGGCCGGGGCCACGACGGCAACCGCCACCGCCACCGCAGCCGGGGCGGCCGGTCGGCGGCGCCGGAGGCGTCCGGAGCGGCGGCGGGCGCGGCGGGCGCAGAGGTTGCGGGGGGTGCGGAGGTTGCGGGGGGTGCGGAGGGAGTGGGGGGTGCCGTCATCGTGTCCGGCCTCCTCCGGTGGGCTGCGACGGTGCCGGGGACCGCGGCGGTTCCGGGCCCGGGGAGGGCGAGGGGAAAGGGGGCGGCAGCGGGGAGAGGACCGGGGCGGAGGGCACCGGCGGCCGGGGTGCGGCGGGCCGGGCGGCCGTGCCGGTACGGGCGCCGGGGGCCGGGTCCGCCGCGACCGTGGTGTGCAGGCCGGTGTAGAGCCGCATCAGCCGGTCGGCGGCTGCGGCGACCCCGTAGCGGTGGACCGCCGGCGGCACCGGAAGGCGGCGCGGCCCGGCTGCCAGTTCCCGCCGCACGGCGGCGGCCAGCGCCTCGGGGTCCGGGTCGGTCCGGCGGGCGCCCGGGGCCTCGCCGGGCGGCAGGTCCTCCACCGCCGGACAGGCCGCGTACAGCACCGGCAGCCCGGCGGCCAGCGCCTCCAGCACCGCGACCCCGAAGGTCTCCTCCGGCGAGCAGGAGACGAACAGATCCGCGGCCGACAGCAGCCCGGCGACACCGGGGCCGCCGCACTCTCCCACCAGTCGCACCCGGTCCGCCACACCCAGCCCGGCGGCCAGCCGCCGCAGCGCCTCCGCCTCCGGCCCCTCCCCGGCGAGCACCACCCGCACCTGCGGCAGCCGGGCCGCGGCCCGGACCAGCAGGTCGAACCGCTTGCCCGGCACCAGCCGCCCCACCCCGGCCAGCACGAAGGCGTCCGGGTCCAGCCCGAGCCGCTGCCGGACCACCCGGCGGGCGGCCGGGGCGAAGCGGAAGCGCGCCGGGTCGATGGCGTTCGGGATCACCACGATCCGGTTCTCCGGGATGCCCCAGCCGGCCAGCCGTCCGGCCACCGTGGGCGAGACCGCCACGGTCGCCGCGCCCAGCCGCTCGGTGGCCCGGTACAGCGCGCGGGTGGTGCGCCGCAGCGGGCGGCCCTCGATCTCCTGCGCACCCAGCGAGTGCTCGGTGGCCACCACGGCGCGCACCCCGGCGAGCCGGGCGGCGGTCCGGCCGTACACGCAGGCCCGGTAGAGGTGGGTGTGCACGATGTCGTAGCGCCCGCGCCGGATGTGCCGGACCAGCCGGGGCAGCGCCCGCAGATCACGGTTGCCGCGCATGCCCAGATCGCGGACCGGCACGCCGTCCGCGCGCAGCGCCTCGGCCACCGGGCCGGAGCCGGCCAGCGTCACCACCTCGCAGCGGGCGGGCAGCCGCCGCAGCAGCGTCTGCAACTGCCGCTCCGCCCCGCCGACGCCCAGCCCGGTGATGATGTGCAGGACCTTCACCGCCCGTCGCCCCCTCCGGACCCGGCGGGCGGCCCGGACGGCGGCGGCGCCGTGCGGGTCTGCGGCGCGACGGCCGGGTCCAGCAGCACCGGGCGGCGCCGCACCGGATGCAGCAGCCGCTTCACATGCAGCCGGGGTCCGGTGTCCGACTCCCCGATGTGCACCCGGGGGAGGGCCAGCGGACCGGTGAGCGGCCCGGCGTCGATGGCGCAGCCGTAGCCGTAGCCGGCCCGCCGCACGGCCGCCAGCACGGCCGTGCTGACCGCGCCGTAGGGGTAGCAGAAGCCGTCCGGCGCGCGGCCGGTGAGCCGGTGCAGGAGTTCCCGGCTGCGGACGGTCTCCTCCTGCAGTTCGGCCGGGGACGCCTTGGTGAGGTCCAGGTGGCGCATGCCGTGCGAGCCGATCTCCATCCCGGCCTCGGCGGCGGCGCGGATGCCCTCGGCGGTCAGCAGCGGCTTGCGCGGGCCCTGCGGGTCCCAGGCGTTGTCGCCGCCGAGCCGCCCGGGGAGCACGAAGACGGTGGCCGTGCAGCCGTGCCGGTGCAGCAGCGGGACGGCGGCCTCCAGGAAGTCGGTGTAGCCGTCGTCGAAGGTGAGGCCGACCAGCCCGGCGGCCCGGCCGGCGGCGCGGGCGCGCAGCAGTTCGGCCACGGAGACGCCGCGCAGGCCGCGGGCGCGCAGCCAGCCGAGCTGGCGGTCCAGGCGGCGCGGCGAGACGGTGATGCGGTAGGGATCGTGGGAGGGGTCGGACACGGAGTGGTACATCCACACCCAGAGCGGCGAGCGCCCGTCCTGTCCGCCCCGGCGGCGGGGACCCGGCAGCCGCCCCGGTGCGGTGGCGGCGCGGTCCGGGGGATCGGGGGGGTCGGCGGACGGGGCCGGTGCGGCGGGGACGGCCGGGGACGCGGCAGCCACGGGGAGGGCCCGGGCGGCCCGGGCGGCCCGGGAGGCCCGCGCGGCCCGGGCGGAGCCGGGGGCGGGGAAGCGGGATGGGGTGTCGAGAGTCATGGGCGTTGCCTTCGTTTCCGGGTGCCGCGCGCCGCACGGCGCGCGGCGGCCAACAGGACATCCGCCTCCGGCACCCGCGCGGCCCGCGCGGCGATGACGAAGACGGCGGGAACCACCACTCCCCCGAGCACGGCCGCGGCGGCCGGGGACGCCACCGCGCCGCCGGCCGCCC
>NZ_WTLH01000063.1 GCF_011421595.1 Streptomyces sp. YIM 98790
GCTCCTGCGGGCCGATGCCCGGCACCGGGCCGGGGGCGTGGGTGGCCGGCACGTGGCGCGGTGCGGCGAGCCGGGTGCGGACGGCCTCGACCAGGGCCTCGCGCACCCCGGCCACCGCCGCCTCGCGTTCCAGCGGCGGTGCGGCGACCACCGTGTTCACCACGGGCTCGTAGTCGGCGGTGTCCCGGCTGCCGCCCTCGCGCAGGGTCAGGGCATGGCCCGGCGGGACCCGCCGCACTCCCGCGTAGGGGGTGCCGTCGCCCAGCGCCTCCGGGACCTCCGGGCAGGCCAGCAGCGCCGCCAGGTAGGGGACGTTGAGCTGCGCCTCGGTGAGATCGGCCAGCGGCAGGGCAGCGGTGGCGTACGCGGTGCCGCCGGCCCAGCCGGTGTGGAAGACGGGGCGGGCACCGGCCAGGTCGGAGGGGACGGCGGTGCGCCGCCCGAAGCGGGCGACAGCGGTGTAACTGCCGGGGAAGGTGGTCAGCCGGCGCAGGGCGCCGGCCCGGGCGGAGATCAGGGCGGAGCGCAACTGCTCGTCGGTGGCGCCGCAGTAGCCGAAGACCGCGAGATGGGTGTCGCCGTCCGCGTAGACGAGACGGATCTCGTCCGGGCGCCAGTCACCCACCGCCCACAGCGGATCGGGCCCGTCCCAGATCACCTGGGCACCCAGGGGCTGGATGTCGCGGGCAGCGCTCACGGCGGCGCCGCACCAGCCGACCAACCATCGCATCCCCGCCCTCCCCGCAGTCATCAGGCCCGTGCTTCACGGGCGTCACCAGGGTGTGGTGAGCCCATGCTGCCATGGGAGGGGCGTAAAGGGTGCATTACGTGGGGGCAGTTAACCGGGCATGGTGAAGCCGCCGACGGCGCGTAACCTTCCGCGGTGCCGCGGCCGGGCGGCCGATCCGGTACTGTCCCGGTCCACGAACCGGCCCGGAAGCCGTTCCCGGCAGGCGGTTGTGCGCCGGGGAGCGCGTGGCACGCGCGTGCGCTACCGGCGCGTGGCGCAAAAACCGGCCATTTTCGGCCAATCTTCAGCAGGCCCAGGGAGGTGGCTCCCTGGCCCACCGGCCTTGTGACGTTTTGTGGCCCGGGAGGCACACGTCGCCTCCCGAGCCGTGACCGCCGTCCGCGGGGAATGAGACGACGATCTCCCCCGGCCCACTGTTTCCAGAGCGCAGCGGGCCGACCCACGCGTCTCCCATGGAATCCCGACCCCTCTCACCTGCACAGAGCGCACGAACGGGCGCACGGCCACATGACCGGAGCACGTTTCGGGCACAGGGAAGCGCTCGTACGGGTGTCCGGACGGCGGTGGGGTGCCGCCGTGCGGCGGATTGCGCGCCCCGCCCCGAAGGGAACGAAGAAGACAAGCCATCCCGCAACACGCCTCTTAACGGTCAGGAGGCACCGAACTACGCTGGGTTGGCGGAAGCACGCAAGTGCCCCGCGCAGGTTGCGGGGCCATCAGTGGTGTGTAGGGGTGCGCGTATGTCCAGGTCGCGACGCGGGCCGAACGAGAAACTCGGTGCTCTCCTCGCTCTTGCCGGTATGAGCAACGCCGGCCTCGCCCGACGCGTCAACGACCTCGGAACCCAACGCGGTCTGACGCTCCGTTACGACAAGACCTCGGTGGCCCGCTGGGTGACCAAGGGCATGGTGCCGCAGGGGGTCGCTCCGCACCTGATCGCCGCGGCCATCAGCAGCAAGCTGGGCCGCCCCGTCCCGCTGCACGAGATCGGGCTGGCGGACGCCGATCCGGCGCCCGAGGTCGGCCTGGCGTTCCCGCGCGACGTGCGGGAGGCGGTGCGCAACGCCAGCGAGCTGTACCGCATGGACTCCGGCCCGGGCCGCGGCGTGTGGCAATCACTTGCCGGGTCGTTCTCGGTGAGCGCCTATGCCACGCCCACGGCGCGCTGGCTGATAACCCCGGCGGACGCCTCGGTGGCGCACAACGAGACCGAGGATGTCCCGTCGTCGCCGGACGCGGCCCGCAGGCCGGGCGGCAGCCCGGCCAGGGCCAACGGGCACGGGCACGGGCACCCCAACGGCAGCGCGGCGGCGAACGCGGCGAACGGCCACGGGCACGGGCACGGGCACAAGAACGGCACCGCACCGGCCAACGGCTCCGCCAAGGCCAGGGCCCAGGGCGGCCCGGTCGGCTCCGGCAGCCCGGGCAGCGGCCACAGCAACGGCACCGCCAGCGCCAGCGCCAGCGGCAGCGCAGCGCCCGGCGGCGGCAGCAGCTCCGGCGGCGCCGGCGTACGCGTCGGCCACAGCGACGTGGCCAAGCTGCGCGAGGCCGCCGACGAGGCCCGCCGCTGGGACTCCAAGTACGGCGGCGGCGACTGGCGTTCCGCCATGGTCCCCGAGTGCCTGCGCTCCGACGCCGCCCCTCTGCTGCTGGGCACCTACAGCGACGAGGTGGGCCGTTCCCTCTTCCGGGCCACCGCCGAACTGACCCGGCTGGCCGGCTGGATGGCCTTCGACATGGNTGGCGTTCCGCCATGGTCCCCGAGTGCCTGCGCTCCGACGCCGCCCCTCTGCTGCTGGGCACCTACAGCGACGAGGTGGGCCGTTCCCTCTTCCGGGCCACCGCCGAACTGACCCGGCTGGCCGGCTGGATGGCCTTCGACATGGGCCAGCAGGAGGCCGCCCAGCGCTACTACATCCAGGCCCTGCGGCTGGCCCGGGCCGCCGGCGACGTCCCGCTCGGCGGATACGTCCTGGCCTCCATGTCGCTCCAGGCCACCTACCGCGGCTTCGCCGAGGAGGGAGTGGACCTGGCCCAGGCCGCCCTGGAACGCAACCGGTCGCTGGCCACCGCCAAGACCATGAGCTTCTTCCACCTGGTGGAGGCCCGCGCACTGGCCAAGGCCATGGACGCCGGGGGCTGCGCGGTCGCGCTGAGCTCCGCGGAGAGCTGGCTGGAGCGTTCCCGGGAGGGCGACGCCGACCCCGGCTGGCTCGACTTCTACGCCTACGACCGGCTGGCCGCCGATGCCGCAGAGTGCTACACCGATCTGCGCTCACCGGCCGAGGCCCGCCGCTTCACCAAGGACTCCCTCTCCGAACCGACCGAGACCTTCGTCCGCTCGCACGGCCTGCGCCTGGTGGTGGCGGCCGTGGCCGAACTGGAGGCCGGCAATCTGGAAGCCGCCTGCGAGGCGGGCGCCCGGGCCCTGGAGGTGGCCGGCCGCATCTCCTCCGCCCGCACCACCGACTATGTCCGCGACCTGCTCCAGCGGCTGGAGCCCTACCAGAACGAGCCCCAGGTCAAAGAGCTCAAGGAGGCTGCCCGCCCCCTCCTCGTCTCTCCGGCATGATGTCGCACATGACACAGGCACGCTACGACTGCGATGTGCTCGTGGTGGGCGGCGGGATCGTCGGGCTGGCGACCGTGCACGCGCTGCGCGCCGCCCGCCCCGGTCTCGCCGTCACCGTCCTGGAGAAGGAGGCCGCTCCGGCGCTGCACCAGACCGGCCGGAACAGCGGGGTGATCCACAGCGGGATCTACTACCGCCCCGGCTCGCTCAAGGCCCGGCTCGCGGTGCGCGGCGCCCAGGAGATGCTGAAGTTCTGCGCCGAGCACGGCATCCCGCACGACCAGCCCGGCAAGGTGATCGTGGCCACCGAGCCCGAGGAGGTGCCGCGGCTGCGCGAGCTCGCCGCCCGCGCCAACGCCAATGGTGTGCCCGCCACCCCGCTGACCCCGGCACAGCTGGTGAACCACGAGCCGTGCGTGCGCGGCCTGGCCGCGCTGCACGTGCCCACCACGGGACGGTGNCCGAGGAGGTGCCGCGGCTGCGCGAGCTCGCCGCCCGCGCCAACGCCAATGGTGTGCCCGCCACCCCGCTGACCCCGGCACAGCTGGTGAACCACGAGCCGTGCGTGCGCGGCCTGGCCGCGCTGCACGTGCCCACCACGGGACGGTGCGACTTCGCCGCCGTGGCCCGGCACCTGTCCTCGCTCACCGACATGCGCTACGGGGCGCGGGTGGTCGCGGTCGACCGCCGGCCAGGACTCGGCGTGGCCGTCCGCACCGCCGCCGGGCAGGTGCTCCGGGCCCGCGCCATGGTCAACTGCGCCGGGCTGCACAGCGACACCGTGGCCCGGCTCACCGGGGACGAGCCCGGCCTGCGGATCGTCCCCTTCCGCGGCGAGTACTACTCGCTGGTGCCCTCCCGTGGCCATCTGGTGCGCGGCCTGGTCTACCCGGTGCCGGACCCGGCGTTCCCGTTCCTCGGCATCCATCTGACCGCCGGGATGGACGGCACCGTCCACATCGGCCCCAACGCCGTCCCGGCCCTGGCCAGGGAGGGCTACGACTGGACCGCACTGCGTGCCCGCGACCTGGCCGGCACCCTGGCCTTCCCGGGCACCTGGCGCCTCGCCGCGCGGCACTGGCGCACCGGGGCCCAGGAGATCCGGCGCTCGCTCTCCCGGCGCGCCTTCACCGAGACCGTGCGCCGGCTGCTGCCCGACATCACCGAGCCGGACCTGGCCCGCGCCCCGGCGGGCGTGCGGGCCCAGGCCGTCCTGCCCGACGGCTCGCTCGCCGACGACTTCGCACTGCTCGAAGCACCGCACACGGTGCACGTGCTCAACGCCCCCTCGCCGGCCGCCACCGCCTCCCTGCCCATCGGCCGCCTCATCGCCCGGCGGCTGCTGACCCAGCTCTGACCGGCCGCCCCCCTGCCGGCGGCCCGGCAGGCCCCGACGGCGCTGACGGCCCGGTCGGCCGCTCGCCCCGGCGGGTCCTACCGCCGCCGCCGTACAATCGGACCCACTGTGTCCGAGAATCCGCAGACTCTGCCCAGCCCGCATCCCCTGCCGCAGCCACGGCCGCAGCCGCAGCCGCAGCCGCAGCCGCCGATGTTCCCGCCCGGGACCGGCCCCTCGCCGCGCCCCGCCGAAGGTCACGAGCGCCGGGTGCGCAGCTTCGTGCCGCGCCGCAGCCGCGTCACCGAGGCGCAGCGCGACGCGCTGCTCCGGCTCTGGCCGCGGTACGGGGTGGAGATCGACGGCCGCACCCCCGTCGCCCTGCCCGAGCTGTTCGCACCGCTGCCCCCCGGCACCCCGGTCGTCCTCGAAATCGGCTTCGGCATGGGTGAGGCCACCGCCGAGATGGCCGCGGCCGATCCGGAGACCGGCATCCTGGCCGCCGATGTGCACACCCCCGGCCAGGGCCATCTGCTGCGACTCATGGAACAGCGCGGGCTGAAGAACCTCCGCATCGCCAACGGCGACGCCGTCACCCTGCTGCGCGACATGCTGCCGGAGGGAGCGCTGGCCGGGGTGCGGGTCTTCTTCCCCGACCCGTGGCCCAAGAAGCGGCACCACAAGCGGCGGATCATCCAGCCGGAGTTCGTCGAGCTGTGCGCCTCCCGCATGTCGCCCGGCGCCCTGCTGCACTGTGCCACCGACTGGGAGCCGTACGCCGAGCACATGCTCGACGTCCTCTCCGCGAGCCCGTCGTTCGAGAACACGGCCCCGGACGGCGGCTTCGCCCCGCGGCCGGACTTCCGGCCGCTGACCCGCTTCGAGCGGCAGGGCCTGGCCAAGGGTCACCAGGTGCGTGACCTGCTCTTCCGCCGCCTGCCCTGAACCGCGCGCGGGGCGGGGACGAGGGCGGACGCGGGACGCCGCGGTCCGTCCCGTTGCCCGTCCCGTTGCCCGGCCCGGTGTCCGGGCGGCTCAGGCGGCCCGCGCGGGCCGCTGCTCGTCGCCCACGAGCAGCCGGTAGCGCTCCCAGGCCAGTTCGGCCTCGGCGCGGCCGGCCAGCTCCAGAGAGCGGGCGCGCAGCAGCCAGGCGTCCTTGTCGCCGGGGCGCAGCGCCACGGCGGAGTCGGCCATGCGCCGGGCGAGCCGTACCTCGTCCGTCTCCAGGGCGGCGCGGCCGACGCCGAGCAGCGCGCGGTAGGCCGCCTCCTGGTCCGGCTCCAGCGCGGTGTACTCCACCACCAGCGCGCCCACGGCCGCTGCCAGGCGCTGGTCCACGGCCTGTCCGGCCACATGCCGCCCGCATTCCCTGACGCAGGCGGTCAGCAGGTCCTCGGCCCGTGCCACAGAGCCGAACCATTTCCTTGCCATGCCTCCAATGTGCCCACCGCCGGGCCCGCGCCCGTGACCGCCAGGCGCCCACCAGGTGAACTTTCGCCAACGCCCCCACACGCCCATCCCCCGGCACTCCCCTTACGCTGCGTCATGCCGCCAGCGCCGTCCGTCCCTTCCCGGCATGTTCCCCAGTGGACGGCCCGCGCATGCCTCCGGGGCCACCGGGTACCGGCGTCCTCTTCTCCCCGCCCGCGCCATCACCTCACTCTCACCCGCCTCTCCCCACAGCTCCGCCGGGCCGTATGACGGCGGGAACGGCGCGCGGCTTCTGGCAGACTCCGAGCGCATGGGATTCTTCAACAGGGCCGGTGCATCGGAGGCCGGTGCGCTCGGCCTCGACGGGGACGAACTGCGCCTGCTGCGCTTACAGGGCGAGGTTCTGATCGGGAAGCTGGCCCAGGCACACATGTCCTGGGGCCTCGGCACGGCCGACCGGTGGGGGCTCGATCAGCAGACCGGCCTCCTCACCTGGACCTTCCCGGACAAGACCGCCACCGCGCCCGCGCAGATCCTCGGCAGCTACAACCCCTCGGCCGGCTCATGGCTCTGGGCATGGGCCAACGCGAGCATCCTCCCCGAGATGAGCCGGACGGCGGCCGGCATCCGGGAGTGGGGCGAGGCCCGCGGGCACAGCGCCTTCACGGAGCCGAAGCTGCAGATCGGTGAGGAGACGGCCGCCGCGCTCGCGGCGGTGTCCGTCAGTGTCACCCGGGCGACCGGCTTCTACCGGGGGTCCGGGCGCGACGCCGTCCCGATCATCACCTTCGGCCCCGTCACCCTGACCGCCCAGGACGGCACCGCGCAAACGGTCCAGATCGAGCTCGGCTAGCAACAGGTCGGTGCCCGGCCCACCACGGCCGGGCGCACCGTCCGGCGGCATCCCGCCTCATCAGGTGCGGCGCCGCCGCCCGCGGGTACACCCCCATGCCGCCGCACCGAGCAGCAGGCCCCGGACCAGAAACCACGGGTCCCACAGGTACAGATGCCAGCGGAGCGCCTTCCGGTCGGCATCCTGCGCCGCCCCCAGCACCCCGGCTTCCACCAGGGCCTGCCCCACCACCAGCACCCCGCCGTACAGCACCAGCACCGCCGAGGCTGCCCACGCCGGCGCCAGCACCACCCGCCGCCAGTGCCCGCGGCCCCACTCACGCACCAGGGCAAGCCCCAGCGCGGCAGCGAACAGCTTCGCTACCCCCGTCCCCCACACCACGGCGAGTATCCCGGGCCCTCGTTCCCGCGCCAGCCGCTCCAGCTCTCCCCCGACCGTGTCGAGCAGCCAGTCACCCCCCGCCCCCCAATAAAAACTCACCCCCGCATGCCCCACCCCCAGCACAAAAGCCCCATACCCACACCACCTCGCCCAAGGCCCGGGTCTGCCGTCCATCTTCCTGGTCCTCTCTTCCGCGGAATCACCGTTGCCCGCGAGCCATCGTTGGCTGCAGCAGGCAGTGGCACCCACCATCGGGGGCCGGTCAGCCCGCGGCCCGGCATCTGTAATGCTTAGGGGCATGTCTGAAGGTGAGGCATGGGTTCCGCCGCCCGGGTCATGGGCTTCGTCGGCTGCACGGCGGCGCAACATGCAGGCGATCAGAGCGCGGGACACGAAGCCGGAGTGGGTGATCAGAAGGCTGTTGCACGCCCGGGGACTCCGCTACCGCGTTGCAGCCCGGCCCTTGCCGGAACTGCGCCGGACAGCCGATGTCGTCTTCCGGCCATCACGAGTTGCGGTCTTCATCGATGGCTGCTATTGGCATGGCTGCCCAGAACACTATGTCTCTCCGCGGACGAATCCGGGCTATTGGTCTGAGAAAGTCGCACGGAACGTGGCGCGCGACCGGGACACGGACAAGCGCCTCACCGAAGCCGGTTGGCTTGTGCTCCGGTTCTGGGAGCACGAATCCTCGGAAGAGTGTGCGGAGATCATCGCCGCCCACGTCCTGAAGAGACGTGCTTCCCCTGGACTGGGGAAGGAAGCTGCGGACTAGAAGACCCGGATCTGCTCCGGTTCCGCGGGCACCTCGGGGGCGCTGCCTTCTCCTTCAATGACATAGTCCGCGAGTTTTTCCTCCCGGCTTTCCGGGCGCAGGACGGCATGAATTGCCCGCCCGACAGCCTCTGCAACCGGAGGAGGGAAGGCATTCCCTACCTGCCGGTACTTGGCAGTCTTTCCTCCCATAAATCTCCAGGTCTCAGGGAATCCCTGCAGGATTGCGGCCTGGGAAACCGTGAGCATAGGCCCCGCCGGACGGAAAAGGTCGCGCTCTGGATCACATTTCTCTGGGTCGTTCGCAACCCCGTTGGCGTCTACTCCCATGGCTTCCCAGGCCTTCTTCGCCCTGCTTGGACCGAGGTCAGCGCCACCATGCTTCCTGGATCCGCCCACCAGGGTGGGAGCGACACCGCGGGTGCGGCTCTTCTTGGCCTTCTCAGCAGCCTCACGCCAGGTGTCGTACACCTTCTGGCCCGTCTTCCCGCGTACCTCTGTTGTCCAGAATGCGCGGCATCGCTCCTTCATGGAATGACTGAGCTTATCAACAGCGGCGACGGGCTCACCATGGATGCGCAGGGGCCATGGAAAATCTTCGGGCCCGTCAATGAGGTCTCTGCGGATAACAACGAGAACCGCACGGGGCCGCAACTGCGGAACACCGAAGTGATACGCGTCAATCCTGCGCCATACGCTCCGCATCGCCCGGTCCTGATCTGCCGGAGAAAGCTCACAGTCAATTTGAGGAACAGCGTAGCCGAGCTTGGCGAGGCTCTCCAGAATCCCTCTGCGGTATTCGATGAAGACATGCGGCGGCTCTAGAATGCCACGGACATTCTCGATCATCACCGCTTTCGGCTTGAGTGCCTCGATAATATCCAGCGCGTAGGGAAAGAGATCACGTTCGTCGTCACGGCCAAGCCGTTTCCCGGCCAGCGAGAACGGCGGGCAAGGCACCCCGCCGGCAAAGAGGTCCAGTTCGCCCTCTCCCAGGTCAAGACCCTTGAGAAGAGGGCTGTCGAGGAACGTTTTCACGTCCATGGGCTCCAGGCCGGCGAGTCTGCCCCCGTCCCAGCCCTCCCACCGGTGCGTCTGTACGTTCTCACGCAGGGTTTCGACGGCATCGCGGTCGTACTCGACCAGTGCGAGATGCCTGAAGCCGGCCCTGTCCAGCCCCACCGCCTGGCCTCCCGCTCCGGCACAGATCTCAATGGAGGTCAGTGTCTCGGGACGCTGAGAGCTTGGCTGACTGGCGCCCATGGGCGGGAGACCTCCTGGGAGATGTACGGCAGTTGCCTCATGAGGCACACGAGGCAGGACCGTGTCAGCCTAGAGCCTTCACGGCAAGTGCTGAAAGTCTCCCAGTACCGCCCGGCCGGCTCCAGGCACGGCCCGTCACGGTTTGCCTACTATACGGGTCCCCCGCTCATATGGCTGAGCAAGGCCTGCACATCGCTGGCGGCGAGGCCAGCTGCGACAGAAGGCTCTTCCTGCAGATCCGCGAGCTGCTGCACGGCAGGATCGTCCAGGATCCTCCCCATGAACTCCAGCTTCGCAGTGAGCCGGGCCTCTACCACTTCGTCGATGGTGTTACGCGCAGCCAGAACGGTGACACGTGTCTCCGTATCCGGAGCCAGCCCAAGCCGGTGAATGCGGTCAAGGCTCTGCAGGAACCGCCCCGCGATGAAATCACGGTCAACGTACACGGCATCGTGACATACCTGGTGAAGGCTGATTCCCTCGCCGAGTGTAGCCGGGTTCGAGATCAGAACCATGCAGGCGGGATCCTCCCGGAAGCGGCGCAACTGCTCCTGTCTGTCTGCAGAGCCGCCAAAGACCATAGCGGGATCGTACTTTTTCAGCAGCTGTTCAAGAGTAGTCAGGCTCCGCACAAAAGTGCTCCACAAAAGGGTCTTGCGCCCTCGCGCCGCGTTCGCTGCCACGATGGCCACCGCCTCCTGGTACTTCGGCGACAGCTCGTAATCCGGCAGGTTCTGCAGGAGCCCGTACAGTGACGACCCTTCCGGCACGTCGAGAGGCGGCAGCTGATACGCGAGGGGCTCGTATCTGGTCGCTCCCTCGACGAGAAGAGCCGGACTAGTCGCGGCCATGAGCAGCCGGAGCGCAGTCCGTCCCAGCCCGCTCAGATCATCCCGGGCCGGACGTGAGACTTCGCTGCCGACCAGCGACGCGTAGATCTCGCTGTGCAGCGCCGGCAGGTCAACGTAGCGCATCCGGAGTTCCATCGGAGGCAAGCCGAGTTCGTCCTTCGTAGTCCGGGTGAAGAGCGGCCGAAGAACCGTGCTGGCGTATGCAAGGTCGCCGCCGGCTACAGCCTGCTGGACTGTCCGCTGGCCATGGCCCGGCCAGACAAATCCCATCAGGCTCTCCAGGTCCCTGGCACCGTTCGGAGCCGGCGTACCGGTAAGAATCAGGCGGCGACGTGCCAGTGGACCCAGTGCCATGCAAGCAGCACCGTACGTACCGCGTACGCCCAGCTTCATCCGGTGAGCCTCGTCGAGGATGATCATCGAGGGAGCTGCTTTGAGCCACGAAGCCAGTGCAGCAAGAGACCGGTCGAGCCTCTCGTAGTTGACGATGAGCACCTCAGCCCACTCATCGAGAGACCCGTCGAAGACCTGCGTACGCAGCGGCCGGACAAAGCACGCACCCGTCTCGTACTGCCACGCTTCATAAGCGGACTTGGGGCAGACAACAAGCAGCCGGGTGACTGCCCCGTCCCTCTTCAGCGCAGAGTAGACCGCAAGGGCGACCCGCGTCTTACCGGCGCCTGGGACACTGAAGTTCGCACCGTGCCGGAGCGACAGCAGTTTGGCGATGTCCCTTATCTGGAACCTGCCCAGCTCTGCCTGCCAGTCGCTGCCGAGCAAGCCCGGGATACTCTGCTCGGCAACCCCGTCGGCGCTTTCGGCGCCGTCCAGGCGCTTCTTGACGGCCTCTGCATCCCGCAGGACATCGAGGACCAGTTCTCTTAGGTCTTCGTCCCATTCAACCCCCGAGGGGTCCGGCCAGCTGCCGAGTTCCCCGAGAGCGGTGAGCAGGTCGTCCAGTTCCACTATGCCGGAGAGCTGGTCAAGCTGCCCGCCGGTACGGAAGCGCCCGATCAGCCGGACAAGGTCGCTACTGCGGCTCTCCGTAGCCCGCAGCACCGCTTTCGTCCGCGAGTCATCGAAGCTGAGCCTCAGCGATACGCTCACCGCCGTCTCAGTCATCAGCGGTCTCCAGGGCCACGGCTTCAGCCAGCCACGTCACTCCGTCGCCATGGTGAGATCCCCCTCTGGCGGCCTGCTGGGCCAGTTTGGTCAGGCTTCCCTTGAGTTTCAGCACGGCCTCATCGAAGGCCTCTTCATCAAGGGTCCGCGTGGCCCGCGCCTGCACCAGATCAGTCACACACTGGTCGATAACAGCACAGGCATCGGCAAGGCGGGCCGGCGCGAGCTGCTTGCGCTTGCGCACCCGCGCGTCGCGCCCAGCGACTTCGATAGCGTTATCGAAGGCAGCTTTCGCCTCATCAACGAGTTGCTGGGCTTCGCTTCGTGAAGCGTCCGTAAAGCCCTCGCCGCCCGCGGGAGCCGTGGCGGCTTTGGCGCGGAGGATACGGTCGTTGAGCTCACGAGCAGCCAGCACGGGCGTTGAAGGCGCAGGGACCGCAACCCCTAGACCCGGCACCGCGGTGGCCGCCGGTGCAGCGCTGTCTGCCGTTGCCGTGAGGCCAGAAGGAAGCGCAGCAGTAAGGTAATCCTTCTCTACGAATACATCGTCGATATACCGGATGTCCGTCTTGGCGAATCCGAGGAGTATGGCTGCCAGCCTCGTCTCCTTGAGGACTTCAGCGCGGTCCCGGTCGGTCGCAGCCACCTTCTCGTACAGACGGTGGAGTTCCTTCAGCTTCTCCTGGTCTCCCTCGAAATCGACAAGCCGGAGTGTCACGCCGGCGGCTGTCTTGCTCCTCTCGATGAGCTCACGGATAGTGCTCAGAATCCACCGCTCCTGGTGGTAGGTGGCTGGCCTGATCCTGAACTCCCGTGCGATGGCTTCAGGAGTACGGCCCAGCGATGCCTGCTCTTCCATGGCCAGCAGCCGGTTGATGTAGGAATAATCGCGCCGGTGGTCCTTCCGGAGCTGGAGTGCGAGCTCAACGGCATTGATGTCCCTCCAGGTGAAGGATTCAGGCAGGACACCGACACGCATGGACTGCTCACCGAGTTCCCGGAGAGCTGCCATCCGCGTGTTGCCGTTGACGACGATTCCGTAGTGAGTGACCAGGCCCGGATCGTTCTGGCCGAACTGTTGCAGGCTGTCCCTGAGCTTGTCGAAGTCGGGATCTCGGCGACGCGGGTCAGCGGGGTCAGCCTGGAGCAAGTGGTGCAGGTAGCTCTGGCTCTCGGTACTCCACGGCTCCGAGTCCAGCACCTTCTCCTTCTGCGGCTCGTGGCTCTTCTGCGCCCGGATGCGGTGGGTCCCCGGGTTGAAGTAGAGACCACTCACCGGGAGGTCGATGACCTCCACGTGCAAGGGCTGGCCGTTCCAGTCCACCGAAACAGTCTCGCGGGTGCCGCCAGAGGCCCTTGCCTCCTCCAGCCTCTTCTTGATGAGCTCGCTGAACTCTTCCGCGCGCGGCGGAGGCGGAAACTCTTGCATGCTTGCTCTCCCCATCCCCTCAGATCACTGAGCTCCGCCGTTGAGGGCCAGCGCGACGGCCTTCCTGGACTCTTCCGGAAGAGTCCGGTAGACGCCCCAAAGCTTCTCAAGAGAACTCGGCTTACGGCTGTCTTCCTTGATCCATCCCGCGAAGATCCGCTGCTCCAGGGGGGACAGGGCCGCAACCTGGTTCAGCAGTGCACCGATGTCGACCTCGCGGTCGCCGGCTCCCGCACCGCACCTCTTGCACTCGGTGACGAGCTGCACCGTCCGGGTGCCGTCTGGCAGGCGGACCTTCCGGCGTGCAACGTGCAGGTGCGAGAGCTCAACACCGTCACCGTAGGACTCACCGCTGCCGATGCCGCAGCTCCGGCAAAGGTGGTTATCCTCCTGAAGCACCCTCATACGCTGCGCGGCGCTCAGGCTGTTCTTGTGCTCGGGAGTACGTGCCTGGCCTGGGAGCCAGACCGCCGCTCCCCGCTTGACGTACCTCTGTTCCTCCTGCTTGAGAGACGGGTCGTCGCGGTAGGTGTCGATGCGCCAGCCATAGTCCCGCAGATCGCGGAGCCGCCGGTCAATCTGGGCCACGTCGGGGAACGCCTGGCGCAGCTGTGCCTTGGTGAAGACGTTGCCCTCTCCGATCTCCGTCTCCAGCCACAGCGCGGCGCGGATTTTCCCTCCGCGGCTGCTGTCCCGCCACGATGGCAGGGTCATCTTGCCTCTCCTGTCTGTGATGACGGCATACCTGGTGAGCTCTCCTTGGTGCACGGCAGGAGCCGGTGTGCCACCGGCACGGCAGGCCGGCTTCGCCAGCCCGCGGCGTCAGAGCAGCACAGGGAACAGCCGTTGTGTCTTCCCGCAGCGCTCTGTCACGCCGCGAAATGCGATGTGATCCCTCAGTGAAGCACTACCGATCAACAACCAGCCACATGTTGCACGAGTTGCACGCTAACGTATCAACATCCGTCTGCGGCACAATCGCTCCAGGGCACCGGCAGGCGCGACGCAAGGACGGTGATGGCATGCGGACAGGACAGGTCGGCACCAGGATCAGCAATGACCTCCCTCCGGGCAGGTTCGCACTTGCCGTAGCACTCAAGGGTCTGTACGGACACCTGGAACCGGTATCGCTGGAACAGGCTGCCGACCGGATCGCTGCCAAGCGTTCCGGGACACCGACACACAAGAGCGCGCTGTCCCGGTATCTCAATGGGAAGGTCCTCCCACCAGCGGATTTCATCCAAGCGCTCTACAGTCTGGCCATTGAGCAGTCCGGGGAAAGCGCAGTCGGCGTATCACTGGGAGAGGTCCTCCGCCTGCGCCAGCAGGCTGAGTGGCGGCGCTGCAAGACATGCCCCAAGGTGCAACGGGAGAACGAGGGACTGCGCCGGGAAGTCGGGGTGCTCCGGCAGATTCGGGCCGGCCTTACAGGCTCCGATGCCGCCGGAAACCGGGCGCGGCAGCCCGCCGTAGCGGTAGCGCGCAGGACACCTCGGGCGCTGCCGGTCCCCCCTGGTTCAGGGGACCGGCAGCTAACTTCTTCGTACAACATTGCCGTAAGGCAGATGGCCCGGCATGCGGCGGAACTCAGCCGCCAGGGTCAGTCCTACGAGGTGATCAGCCTGATGCGCGAGTCTGCCGCCGTCCTCACCCCCCTGGAGAGCGCGGCGGCCATAGCGCTGCTTCGCAGGCTGGAGCAGGCAGACCTCGCCGATGCCATGCTGATGATGTACGGCCGTGAGCAGCCAGAGAAGCGAGTCATCATCACCGCCTCAGCTCTCTGTGAGGCCGGTCACGTGGACGACGCCGGCACGCTGCTCAAGGCCGCGGCACGGGCCACAGCCTGTGAAGTGCAGCCCGGCCAGGAGCGCGAAGAGCTATCCGGCCGGTTCACGGAGGTGCCCTGAATCACACCGAAATCTTTATGATGCTTCATGTCCCCGGGTGGTGGCCGGTGACGGATGCCGGCAATGAGGTCCAACGCCACGGAGCGAGCTGCTCCGGACCAGTCACGGGCAGTAGGCGACGAGCAGAGCGTATCCAGAGATCAAGGCCTTCCTCTCCAGGCAGGCCCAGCGACGGCAACAAGCGCGGCTGGTGGCAGATATACAACCCGGAGCCCGTCTACGCCGATCTGATCAGCCTGGAGGCGGATGCTTCGGCGATGTGCAACGGCTCATAGACGCCACGCATGGCCCGCATGTCACGATCCAGATCATGCCGAAGGCGGCGGAACTCCATCCCGGCCTGATCGGTGGCTTATCATGCTCAGCTTCATCCCACGCAGCCTGGACCTTGTACTGCTGGAGCATATGGACAGCAACCGCGAGATCGACGCGAGGTGAGCACCATGAGGTCCACAGAGTTCGATGGTGATGGCATCCGCTGGACCAGGTCCAGCTACAGCGGGGGAAACAGCAACTGCGTCGAGACCAGCCCACAGAGCCGACGCCGTCTCCGCCCGCGACAGCAAGGCCCCGACGTGCGCACACCTCACTGTGCCGGTCGGCGGCTGGAGCGCTTTCCTCCATGCCATCCGGCACGGCGAGTCTCCGCCTGAAGGCAACTCGCGCAGGGAGTGATGGCCGTAGCACTACTGAGGGGCCAAGTTCAAGGGATACCCGGGTAGTTACTCCTGTCGTGGGACATATGGAGCGATGGGGGTGTGTCGCGGGGCAGACTGCCTCCCGAGCACCACGGGAGGTCCGCCATGCCCGCAGACCAAGGATCGTCCGGCCGGCGCTACCGCCTCGGAGCAGAGTTGCGGAGGCTGCGCGAGCAGGCCGGCTTGACCGCTGATGAAGTCGGGCAGCATCTGCTCTGCGCGGCCTGGCAAGTCAGACGGTTCGAGAGCGGCTATCCCGGGCTCCGCCCGGTCGACCTGGAGGCGCTGCTCGACCTCTATGGGGTAAGTGACATCTTCATCAGAGCGACACTGCTGGAGCTCGCCGAAGATCCGCTGGAGTGCGGCGACCACTCGAACGGGCTGGAACCGGAGTTCGTCAGCGTGGAGGCACACGCGAGCGAGATCCGTGAGTTCCAGCCCTTGATCATTCCCGGGCTGCTGCAGACCGAAGCGTACGCCAAGGCCCTGGTGGAGGGACGCTGCACGGATGCCACGCCGGAGGATGTCGGCCGCGGCCTGGACGCCTACCTCGAACGCCTCGGCATCTTCACCCGCGACGAGCCTCCGAAGATCTGGGCGGTGATCGGTGAGGCCGCGCTGCGGCAGGAGGTGGGCGGCCGGCCGGTCATGGCGGAGCAGATGGCCCACCTTCTCGACGTCTCCGAAGACAGTCAGGTGACGCTCCAGATCCTGCCGTACTCGGCGGGCGCCCACCCGGGCGTCGACGGTGCCTTCTCCATCCTGTCCTTCCCGAATCCGGAGGAGAAGGACGTCATCCTCGCGAACTCCATCGCCAGCCAGTTCTGCCTGGAAACGGAGCCGGAGGTCGGCAACTACGTCCTGGCCTTCGTCCACATCCGCGCCGCCGCGCTGGGGATTCCCGAGTCCCGCAGCTTTCTGCACCGGTTGAAGGACGAGTACGGGGAGGGCGAATCGGACGAGCCATGAACTGGCCGTCAGCCGCATGATGTTCAGACGTGCGGGAGTAAGGGTTCTGCATCACCCGCGACGGTGACATTGCGTCCCTGAACCACAACAGGGCGCATCCATAGGGCTGTTGGCACCGTTCCTGGGGGCGTACTTGATCACACGCCCTGGAGATGACTCCCATGAACCGGCTGATTCGAAGCATGTTTACCGCGGCCACTGCTTGCGCCGTCTTCGTCGCCATGTCGTCCTCCGCCGAAGCGACCGCCGTGGGCTATACGAAGGTGAAGGGGTTCTGCACGAGCAAGGCGGGGACCGAGATCTGCATCCCGACGATCACGCTAGGGCACTACATCAAGGGCAGCGGTCGCAAGGTGGAACGGCAGGAGGCGTCGGTGCAGGACGTCCTGGGCGCAGACACGGCTGGAGGCTCTTGGTGCAATTGGCGGATCGATTTTCGATACGCAGACACCAACGGGAAAACCTACCTCGTCCGCAAGGGCACGACGCACAACTCGTGTCAGTGGAGTGACGTCGGCCGTATCGACAAGAAGCAGCACACGTTGAAGCACTACGGCAAGGCTTGCGCGGCCTTCATCGTCGATGGCAAGGACGTAGCTGTGCAGTGCCACAACATCATCAAATGATCAGGAATGAGCATGTCTGACCGCCCGCTCAACGCCAACCAGTCTCGTGTACTGCGCTGGCTCGTCATGATCCCCGTGAGCCTGATGCTTGCAACAGTTGTGCTATCGCTGTTGTCCGGCATGGTTCCGGACAACGTGTCCAGCAAAGCCTCGGGGGAAGTCAAGTTCTGGGCAGTGCTTGTTGTCGCGGGGGTGGGGTGTGGGGTTGTGGAGTGGGTGGGGAGGAGGGGGCGCCGGGGAGGCGCCCCCTCCGGGCAGGGGGCGTCAGACGGTTGAGGCTTCGGTCAGGGCGGAAAGTNGGCAGGGGGCGTCAGACGGTTGAGGCTTCGGTCAGGGCGGAAAGTTCCGCCGGGGTGAGGTCGAGGGTGAGGGAGGCCAGGAGGGGGAGGAGCTGCGCGGTGTTGCGGGCGCTGGCGATGGGCGCCGCGACGGTGGGCCGGGCGGCCAGCCAGGCGAGGGCGACGGTGGCCACGTCGACCGAGCGGGTGGCGGCGATCTCGTCCAGTGCCGCCAGGACGCGCGGCCCCTGCGGGGTGTCGAGGTAGGCGGAGGCCGAAGCGGCGCGCGGGCTGTCCACGGGCCCGCCGCCCGGGCGGTACTTGCCGGTGAGGAAGCCGCGGGCCAGGGCGAAGTACGGGACGCAGGCCAGGCCGTGGCGCTCCGCGGTGTCGCGGAGCGGGCCCTCGTAGGTGTCCCAAGGAGACCAGGTTGTAGTGGGGCTGGAGGGCGACGTAGCGGGCCTTGCCCTCGGTGAGGGAGAAGTCGAGGGATGCCTCCAGGCGCTCCGGGGAGATGTTCGAGGCGGCGATCTCGCGGACCTTGCCTTCGTGGACGAGGGCGTCCAGGGTGCCGATGATGTCGGCGACCGGGACGGACTCGTCGTCGAAGTGGGTGTAGAGCAGGTCGATGCGGTCGGTGCCGAGGCGGCGCAGGGAGGCTTCGGCGGCGGCCCGGATGGTGGCGGGCGCCAGCCCTTTGTACTGCGGGTGGGCGCCCAGCTTGGTGGCGGCGACCACGTCGTCGCGCCGGCCGCGCTTGGCGAGCCAGCGGCCGATCAGGGTCTCCGATTCGCCGCCCGAGTGGCCCTCCACCCACGCGCTGTACGAGTCGGCGGTGTCGATGAAGTTGCCGCCGCCCTCGGTGAAGGCGTCCAGGACGTCGAACGTGTCGGTCTCGTCGGCGGTCCAGCCGAAGACGTTCCCGCCCAGGCAGAGCGGGGCGACGGTCAGACTGCCGAGGGTACGAGTACGGGTTTCCATGGCAGGGACCGTAACCCGGGGTGGTTGGTGGGGCCACGGGTATTCCTCGTGGCCCCGCCGGAGCCGGAGTGCCTCCTTTTCCCTTCCGGGCGGGTCAGATGGAGACGCCGTGCTGGCGCAGCCAGGGGAGCGGGTCGATGGTGTCGCCGCCGCCCGGGCGGACCTCCAGATGCAGGTGCGGGCCGGTGGAGTTGCCGGTGGAGCCGACGTTGCCGATCACATCGCCGGTGATGACCTCCTGGCCTGCGACGACGGCCATGGAGGAGAGGTGGCTGTAGGAGACCTCGGTGCCGTCGGCGAGCTCGATGACGACCTGGTAGCCGTAGCTGCCGTTCCAGGCGGCCTCCAGGACGACGCCGGTGTGCACGTTCTTCACCGGGGTGCCCGCCGGGGCGGAGAAGTCGGTGCCGGTGTGGTAGCCGGAGGCCCACATCGAACCGGCCTGGCCGTACTGGGCGGAGATGGTGTAGCTGCTGAGCGGCGCGGTGTAGCTCTCGCGGAGCTGGCGGAGGCGTTCCTCCTCCTCCCGCCGCTTGCGCTCCTCCTCTTCCTGGCGGCGGCGCTCCTCTTCGAGGCGCTTGCGCTCTTCCTCTTCGAGGCGGCGCTGCTCCGCCAGGGCGGCGGCCTCTTCCTCGGCCTCGGCCAGCGCGGCGTCGGCCGCCGCGTTCCGCTCCTCGGCCTCGGCGGCGGCCTCCTGCTGCTCGGCCTGCTGGAGCAGGCGGGCGCGCAGCGCCTCGCCCGGGTCGGCGCTGCTCGTGGCGGCAGATTCGGCGGTGGAGCCGTTGGCGGTTCCGGCGGCGGCGGTGGTCTGCATGGCGGCACCGTTGGCGGTCAGCGGCGCGGCGGTGATCACCGGGAAGCCGGCCTCCTCGCCGCCCGGGCCGCGGTCGTCGCCGCCGAGCAGCGCGCCCAGGCCGGGTATGTTGCCCGGGATCTGCTTGACCTTCTCGGCCGCGGCGCCCATGCCGGGGGCGCCCTCCTCGTTGGCGGAGGCCATGCCGCCGGCGCCGACGGCCGCGATCACGCCGACGCCGAGGACGGCGCGGCTGCGCGCGATGGTGCCGCCGCGCTGGCGGGCCACGCGGTGCCGGCCGCGGTTGGCGGCGGCGAGGGTCTCGGCGTTGGGGTTCCACTCCTGCAGGTTCTCCCGCGACTCGGGCGCGGGGCCGTAGTAGTCGGGGAGCGGAAGCGGGGACGCGGGCTGCTCGGGGATGGCGCCGGCGGGGGCCGTGGTGTCCACGTCCGGCCCGGCGGGGGCCGGGCCGGCGCCCGGGCCGTACCCGGGGTCGGTGTGCTGCGAGTGCTGCGAGTGGTGCGGGTGGTGCGGGAAGTCCTGGGCGAAGCCGTGGTACGGGTCCGGCTGCGGGTGGTCGCCGTAGCCGCCGCCGTAGCCGGGAGCGGTGGTGGTGGCAGCGGCGGCGGTGTCGTAGCCGGGGGCGTACGCGACCTGCGCGGCCGCGGCAGGCGCGTAGTACGGGGGATATGACGGGGAATACGGGGTGGAGCCGACCTCGTCTGAGGCGAACCGCTGTGACGCCACGGGTGGCGCTCTCCTTTCCTTCCCTCGCCTACCGGGTTAGCTGACGGGTTCGGAGCGGAAGGTCTCCTACGGTTGCCGGTGGGGGCCGGCTGCCCGATTCACCCCGGGTGGTGGTTCCCCGGTTCCTTGGTGCAGTTGTGAACGCACGACGGGATTCGGCGGCAGGGCGCGGTGCCGTCTCTTGTGACGGCCGTGACGACCGCGCTGCGTTATCGAACGTTAATAGAGATGGCCGCTGGATTCCAAGCCGCCTTGCGTAAAAAGACAAAGCCTTGACCTGGACTTAAACCACCGAAGTCCGTCAAATCGGGCGAAAATCCAGCCCCGTTTGCCCCTGCCGTACATCTGACGGTGTATCAAATGTTATGCAGAGTGCAGACTGTTGCTCACCGTGGGTGATAACCGTCCGGATCCCGCCGGGCGGCGAGCAGCGCCATGTCGTCCGCGGCCCCTCCGGCGGCATACCGGACGCTGTCCGCGAGCAGCCATTCCAGCAGCTCTCCCGGCCCTGGGAAGGACTTTCCGCGCAGTGCCGCGACCGGATCGTAGAACAGGCCGGCGGCGTTCCGGGTCTCGCTGAGGCCGTCGGTGTACAGCAGCAGGGTGCCGTCCGGCGGGACCTCCACCGGATCGGCGCGCGACGGTTCGGCCGCCAGCTCGCCCAGCCCGAACGGCGGGGCGTGCACCGCAGGGCTCAGCACCCGCACCTCCCCCGCCGCGGTGAGCAGCAGCGGCGGCGGATGGCCGCGGTTGAGCACCCTCAGCAGGCCCGGTTCGGCGGCCGGGAACTCGGCGAGCACTCCCGTGACGAAACCCTCCAGGCCGTCCAGCGTGGGGCGCTGCCCGCGCTCCCGGAACAGCGCCGCCTCCAGCCGCTGCTCCAGGGCGGGCAGGTCGGGGGCGTCCTCCGCCACCTCGTGGAACGTCCCCAGGATCACCGCCACCGTCTCCGCCGAGCCCAGGCCCTTGCCGCGCACGTCACCGATCATCAGCCGCACCCCGTGGCGGCTCTCCACGACCGCGTAGAGGTCGCCGCCGATCAGGGCCTCCTCGTCGGCCGCCCGGTAGCGCGCGGCGATGGTCAGCTCCCCGGCGCGGCGGGGAGGTTCGGGGACCACGGCGTGCTGTACGGCCTCGGCCACGGCACGGGCGGAGACGGCCTGCCGGGTGCGATTGGTGACCAGCCGGTTGGTGACCAGGGCGAGCGCGGAAACGGTCGCGACGGTGGCGACGTTCAGCACCTCCTGCTCGCCGGGCAGGCGGTCCCAGAAGGCCACCAGCGCGGCGATGGCCAGGGTGGAGGCGATGCCGATGAGCATCGTGCCGCGGAAGGAGCGGACCGCGGCGGCGGTCATCGGGGCGGCGGCGAAGAAGGGGGTGAAGGTCAGATGGGTGGGGGTGGCGAAGTCGAGCAGGCCGCCCGCCAGGATGAGGGCCTCCGGCAGCCACCGCCAGATGCGCACGGCGGGGGCGGCGGGTCCTGGTGAGAACGGCACGCTTCCACGATGGCGGGGGCGGGGGAGGGCGGCGACCCGGCCTCGGCCTTACGGGCGACGGCCGTGGCCGGGGGCGGGGGCGGGGGCGGGGGCGGGGGGAGCTTCAGCGGGGCGGGAGCCGGGCTCGGGCTCGGGCTCGGAGCGGGTGGCGGAGCCGGAGCGGGAAAGGGAGCGGGAGCGGGAAAGGGCGACGCCGGCCAGGCAGAGCACCCCGCCCAGCAGGGTCAGCCGGCCGGGAACCTCCTGGAGCACCGCCCAGGACATCAGCACCACCAGCGCCGGCACCGCATAGGTGGTCGCGCCCATCCGCCCCGCCGTGGTCCGGGACAGTGCATAGGCCCAGGTGACAAAGGCGAGCGCGGTCGGAAACACACCCAGGTAGACGACCCAGGCGGTGGCGGACAGCGGGGCGGCGGCCGTCTCTGTGACGAACTGCCCGGCGAACGGCAGGCAGGCCGCCGTACCCGTGAAGCAGCCGTACGCCGTGACCTGGAGGGCCGAGGCGTGCCGCAGGGCCGGCTTCTGCGCGACCACTCCCCCGGCGTAGGTCAAGGCCGCCACCAGGCAGAGCACCACGCCCAGCGCCGCGGCCCCCGAGGCACCGGAGGTGCCGCCGCCGGACATGGACAGGCCCACCACCGCCGCTCCGGCGAACGAGACCGCCAGTCCGGCGAGCAGGCGCGGCGGCATTCCCTCGCCCAGCAGCCGGCCGGCCAGCAGCGCGATGACGATCGGGCCGATGTTGACCAGCAGTGCGGCGGTGCCCGCGTCCACGTGCTCCTCGCCCCAGTTGAGCGCCACCATGTAGAGGCCGAACCAGAGCAGGCCGGAGAGCAGGATGCCGGGCCAGGCGGCACGCGGAGGCGGGCCGACCCGGCGGACGGCCAGCAGCAGGGCGAGGGCGGCCGAGCCGGTGAGCAGCCGGCCGAGGGCGAGCGCACCGGGCGAGAAGTGCTCGGCGGCGGCCCGGATGCCGACGAAGGCGGAGGCCCAGAAGCAGACCGTGACGGTGGCGGCGGCAAGCGCCCGCCAGTCCGGGCGGTGTGCCCGGGTGCTCCCGGTGACCGCGGCGGAGGCGGAGGCTACGGCGACGGGATTCGAACTGTTCTGCGATGACCCCATGGGGGTCACGGTAGAGGCGGGGGAACGGCCGGCGGCCGGTCCGGCAGTGCGATGTCCGAATGCCGCCAGCCCCGGGCCGGGGCCGGGCCGGGGCTCGGGCCCTCGGCCGCAGCCGCAGCCGATGAGGTGACCGGCCGCCGCGGCCCCGGCGCAGCCGGGGTGTACGGCCGTCGGCGCGTGGTACCCAGGGGCCGGGCGGCCGGGGCGCAGGACGGAGGCGAGCGGGGTGCTGGAGACGCTGACCGGCGCATGGCCGGTGGGCTGGTCCGTTGCCGTGTTCCTGCTGGCCGGCGCGCTGACGGTGGTGTGCGCGGTGCGGCTGTCCGGGCTCGGCGACGTGCTGGCCGATCGCACCGGCTGGGGGGAGGCGCTGTTCGGTGCGGTCTTCTTCGGGCTGGCCACCTCCCTCTCCGGGATCGTGATGACCGCGGTGAGCGCCGCCGTCGACCGCCCCACCCTGGCGTACAGCAGCGCGGTCGGCGGTATCGCCGCGCAGACCCTGGCGATCGTGGTGGCCGACATGTTCCACCGCGGCGTCAATCTGGAGCATGCCGCGGCCTCACTGCCCAATCTCCTCTTCGGCTGCCTGCTCATCGGGCTGCTGGGGCTGGCGCTGATGGCGGCGTTCTCGCCGGATGTCACGGTGCTCGGCGTGCACCCGGGCGCCGCGGCGATGGTGGCCTTCTACTGGGGCGGGCTGCGGCTCATCCAGGCCCATCCACGGCCGATGTGGCTGGCCGTGCGCACCGCCGAGACGGTGCCGGACGTGCCGCACGACGATCCGGTGCTGGGCCGGCGCAGCACTGCTCGGCTGTGGACGGAGTTCGGGGCCGTGGCGGTGCTGGTGGTGGTCGGCGGCTGGGCGGTGGCCAGGGCGGCCGACGGGCTGGTGGCCGGCACCGGACTCCGCGCGGGCTTCGTCGGGGCGGCGTTCATGGGGCTGGTGAACGCGCTGCCGGAGATTGTGACGGCGGTGGCGGCGGTCCGGCGCGGCGCGGTCACCCTGGC
Organism: Streptomyces sp. YIM 98790; assembly: GCF_011421595.1. GTDB lineage: Bacteria > Actinomycetota > Actinomycetes > Streptomycetales > Streptomycetaceae > Streptomyces. The sequence continues at coordinate 23,392 of NZ_WTLH01000063.1, forward strand.
CATCGCCGCCGTCATCGGCGGCAACTGCCTGGACGCCCTCAATCTGGTGATCGGCGACGTGGCCTACCGGCAGGGCTCGCTCTTCCACGCCACCGCGCCGGACGAACTCTTCCTGACCAGCGCCGCGGTGGTGATGACCGGGGTGCTGCTGGGCGGTCTGCTGGTGCGGCAGAAGCGGGGCTGGTGGCGGCTCGGCTTCGACGGCGTCCTGCTCTTCGCGCTCTACACCGGCACCATCGTGCTGCTCGCCTTCTGAGCGCCGCCGGGGGTGGTCAGCGCGGGCCGGGGCCGGAGGAGATACCGAGGGAGCTGTCGAGGGAGCTGTCGAGGGAGACGGCGTGTCCGGTGACCCGGACCCGGGGGTCGTGCTGGTCCACGGTGACGGTGAGCAGGCTGGGGCGGCCCATGTCCTCGCCCTGCCGCACGGTGAGCACGGCCGGTCCGCTGCCGCCGGCCCCGTCCCCGGCCCCGTCCCCCGCCGCGACCCCGGTTCCGGCCTCCGCCCCGGTCCCGCCGTGCCCGGTGGCGGGCGTGGAGGCGGGAAGCCGGCCGATGGTGCGCAGGTAGCCGCCGAGGGCCGCGGCGGCGGCGCCGGTGGCCGGGTCCTCCACCACGCCGCCGACGGGGAACGGATCGCGGGCGTGGAACAGACCGGCCGCCTCCCGCCGGATGAGCTGCACGGTCGTCCAGCCGTGGCGCTGCATCAGCGTGGTCAGGGCCGGGATGTCGTAGTCGAGAGCGGCCAGCCGCTCCCGGCTGCCGGCGGCCAGCACCGGGTGGTACACGCCGCCGTAGGCGATGTGCGGGGGCAGTTCGGGGTCGAGGTCCTCCCGCCGCCAGCGCAGGGCGTCGAGCAGGGCGGCCAGTTCCTCCTCCTCGGCCGGGCGGGAACTGGTGGGCACGCTGGTCAGGGTGGCCGCCACCGCGCCGCCGGTGCGCTCGGTGTGCACCGGGATCTCCCCGGCGGGGGTGTCGAACAGCAGCGGTCCGGGCCCGATCCGTTCGGCCAGGGCCACGGCGGTCGCCACGGTGGCGTGCCCGCAGAACGCGACCTCCGCACGGGGGCTGAAGTAGCGCAGCGAGAAGCGGCGGCCGGGGGTGTCGCGGGCGGTGACGAAGGCGGTTTCGGAGTAGCCGACCTCGGCGGCCACGGCGAGCATGGCGGACTCGTCCAGACCGGCCGCGTCCAGCACGATCCCGGCGGGGTTGCCGCCGGCCGGGTCGGTGGTGAAAGCGGTGTAGCGCAGCACGTCCGTGGTGGTCTCTGTCATGGCATCCATGCTGCCCGCCCAGGGCCATCAAGAGAAACGATGATTCTTCATCATCTCCATCGGGTTTGCCGATACCTGGCCGGTTGCCGGTGATCCGGTGGCCCGCCGCCGTCCGGCCGTGCGCGGCGGGGCGCGGGGCGCGGGACTGGGCTAGCGTCCCCGGATGGACACCCGGCTGCTGCGCACCTTCCTCACGCTGGCCCGCACCGAGAACTTCACCGGCGCGGCGGCCGAGCTGCATCTCGCCCAGTCGACGGTCACCGTCCAGCTCAGGGCGCTGGAGAAGGAGCTGGGCGTCCGGCTGGTGGACCGGCTGCCGCGCGGCGCGCGGCTGACGGACGCCGGTCAGCGGCTGCTGGCCGAGGCGGAGGGGGTGCTGGACGCCGAGGCGCGGCTGCGCGCGGCGGCGGCCGAGGCGGCGGGCGGCGGCGAGGGGGACGGCCGGGCGGTGAGCGGGCGGGTGGTGCTGGCGGCGGGCGAGACGCTGTGCTCGGCCCGGCTGCCGGGAGTGGTCGCGGCGCTGCGCCGGGCCCATCCCGGGATCGAGCTGCACCTGTATCCGGCGGGCACGGCCGGGGCGGTGGAGGGGCTGCGCGCCGGGCGGCTGGATCTGGCGCTGCTGCTGGAGGAGGCCGCGGACGTGCCGGTGGCGGCGGAGGGCGCGGGCACGCTGACCGTGGAGCTCATCGGGCACGAGCCGCTGGCCCTGGTCGCCGCCCCCGGTCACCCGCTGGCGGCCACCACGGACCGGGGCGGCGGGCCGGGCTGGGCGGAGCTGGCGGCCCAGGACTTCTTCCTGCACGAGCAGGGCTGCTCGTACAGCGACAGACTGGCCCGGGAACTGCTGGCGGTGCCGGGGGCCCGGCCCCGGCTGACCCGGTTCGGCTCCATCGAGGCGGCCCGCTCCTGCGTGGCGGCGGGACTGGGGCTGACCGTGCTGCCGCGGGTGTGCGTGGCCGAGGCGCTGCGCGTCGGCAGGCTGACGGAGATCGCCGGGCCGCCGCTGCCGGACGTCCCGGTGCAACTTGTCCGCCACGCCCGCCGCTGGGCGTCGCCCGCCGTGCGCGTCGTCATCACCCATCTGGCCAGCTGCTTTGCCGCTCCGGCCCGGCGGCCGGACTGATCCCGCTCCGCTGCCCTCGCGGCCGGCCTGCGCCCGGCGGTTCAGGCCGCCAGCGTGGCGGCGGCCGCCGCCGGGGCGTCGGGGCCATGACGGCGCAGGGCCGAGCGGGCGGCGGCCCGTTCGTCGGGCGGCAGGCTCTGCCAGTACGGGTGGCCGTGCACCGCCTCGGCCAGCTCCAGTACCCGGGCCCGCACCCGGCGCTCGTGATCGGCCTGCTCATGGACCCATTCGCCGGGCGGCGGCCCGCCGCGCGGCCGGCGCTGGGCGGCCCGGGCACGGGAGGGCAGGGCACGGCAGAGCGCGACATGCTCCGCCTCGGCGGCGCTCAGCCGCCGCTGGGCCGCGAGCAGGTCGCCCGGGAAGGAGAAGTCGTCGTCCACCACACCCAGAATCATACATTCGTTCGATTACTCAGCCATGGTTCGACACGCCGCCACACCCACCCCGCCGCGACCGCTGTCCGGCCCGCAGCCGGGGCCGCCCGGCTGCGGAGCGGTGAGGCGCCCTCGGCCCGTACCGGTGCCCGGGCGGTGCCCGGACGGTGCCCGGCGATCAGCGGCGCGGTGATCGGCAGCCGCCGGCGGCGGACCTGGTCACGCCGGAGGCGGGGAGGGAGATCAGCGAGGCCTGACTGCGCACCCCGGCAGCGGGCGCCGGGGGCGGGACGGCCGCGGGTGTTCCTCAGAGATCGGCCGGTGATGTCGGGATGCCGCGGGAACCGCGTGGTGGCGTCACCGCCCGGCTTTCGGTTTCGATCAGCCAGCCGATCGGGTTCCTGGGGCTGGTCTCGCCCGCGCAGCGCTGTTTCCGGCCGAGGATGACCATCTGGGTGCCTTCCTCCAGCATCTGCCTGGTTCGGCCCTGGTCCGGTGCCTCCCAGTCGCCGGCCTGCCACTGGCCTGTCATACCGTTGAACACCATCACGCGGACCAGCGCGTCGCCGTGTGCAGCACCGAGCGCGAGCCAGACGCGGCCCCACCGGTACAGCGGTTCGTACGAGTATGAGGGAATGTTCCCCGGGGGCGGGATCGTGAGGTGGGTGACCAGCCGTTCTTCGTAGGTGTTGTCCTGAAGGACGGCGAACTCCTCACCGAGCGTACCCATCTGGAAACCGAGCATCTTGTGGACTCCCTGCTGGTGGTGAAGAACGGCGGTGCCGCCGCAGCCGCTCGATGCCGCGGCCGTGGTTCTCCGGTCGGTACCGGCCGGAGGAGGAAAACGCCTCACTGCAGGCTCCCCCTGTCACAGGAACAGCTCTTCCCGGGGTCCTGCGGAGGTGGTGATGCTTTCGACTTCGAGGAGCCACGTGATGGGCGCGTAGTTCATGGGGACTTCCGGTGCCGGCTTTCGCTTGCCCAAGGTGATCTTCTGGGTGCCGGGGCCGACACCCACATGGATCCGCCTGTGGGAAGTGACCTCCAGCTCGGCCGTTGTCCACGTCCCGCTGTGACCCTTGTACGCCCTGGCCACCACGGTCTCCCGGCCGCTGCCGGGAATCGTGCCGAGGTCGAGCCACATGCGCCCCCACCGCTGTGCGATATCGGGCATGTCATCGAGGGATGATCCTGGTGAGGGCATGACCAGGAGAGTGAGGAACCTCGGGTGAAAAAGCTTGCCGTTGGCGTTGTACGCAAACTCATCGCTGAGCTTGCCCCCGATATGGAAATGAAGCACAGTGCCGGTGCCCCTTCTGCTTGCTTTTCTTTTCTCCGCTGTTCCACCGTCCCTTCCTCCCGCTGCGTGTAACAGGGGGCACGGGGTGGTGCCCGCAGCACATTCGCCCCGCGCGGCGGCCACCACGGCGCATGCCCCCTCCCCGCACCGCTCCCCCTCGGGTGTGCGCGCCACAGCATCAGACGTACCGGTACCGGAGGGGCCGGAGGGAGCGCGCTCGGTCACACCGCCGCACGGCGGTGGAAGGCGGTCGGGCGGCGGATCGGCGACACAGAGGGCTACGTGGCCGGCGGGGCCGCCCGGCCGCCGTGCGGGGCGGCCGGGCCCGGGTCCGGAAGGGACAGCGCCGCCTCGGCCGCGATCTCCTCGATCGTGCGGCCGTCCGTCGCCAACCGCCGCGCGCCGATCGCGGCATGCTCCAGCGTCTCGGCCTCACGCGCCGCCGCCTCGGCGTGGCGGAGCAGTTCCTCGGCGGGACGGCCCTTCAGCTCGTCCCCGGGAAGCCGGGGACCGCGGCTCCGGCCGCGCAGCAGGATGCGCTCGCGGAGCGTGTCCGCCCCGGCGTGCAGCCGGACCAGCGTGAACCTGCCCTCCGGCACGGCCTCGGCATGGGCACGGACGGTGGCCGGGTCGCCGACACCGCCGGACAGGATCAGGCAGCGGGCTCCCGCCGCGCGGTACGTGGGCCACACGGCGGCCAGTCCGCGGGCGCGCAGGCGGTGGCCCGACGGGTCGTCGGCGGGGGCGGGCCGGCGGAAACCGAGCTGCGCGAGGTCCACGTACGCCGCCCGGACGCCGGAGGAGAAGAGGCGGGCGAAGACCGCCCACGCGACCTCGGACTTGCCGACACCGGGCGGGCCGCAGACCCAGAGCACCGGGACGGACGAGCGGGGTGCGGCGGGCGAGGGCTCCGGGCTCGGCGGCGGCACCGCGGCTGCCGGCGTCGCCGCTGCCGGCCCCGGCCGCCCCGGCCAGCCGCCGGCCCGCTCGCGCACCCGCCGCGCCGCCTCCGCCACGGACAGACCCGTGGTGTCGACGCAGAGGTCGGCGAAATCGCTGCGGTCCAGCGCCTCGGCGGCCGCCTCGTTCTCCGCCATCAGCTCCGGCCGCCACCCACGGCCCAGGAAGCGCGCCCGCAGATCGCCGGTCCCGGCGCGCAGGCGGCACAGGGTGACGGCGGCGTCCGGAACGGCCTCGGCGTACGGGGGCACGTCGCCGGCCTGCTGCACCCCGCCGGAGAGGACCAGGCACCGGGCCCCGGCCGCGCGGAGGGTCCGCGCCATGGCGCCCAGATTGCGGGCCTTGACGCGGTGGGTCTCCGGGTCGTCGGCGGGCGCGGGATAGCACAGGCCGAGCTGGTCGGCGTCGAGGTATCCGGCGGTGATCCCGGCCCGGTCGAGCCGGGTGAAGATCTCCCACCCGACTGAGGTCTTGCCGACTCCGGACGGACCGCAGAGCCAGAGAAGCGGAAAGCGAAGGCCATCACGCATCCGGGCGACGGTACTCGGTGCGGGCAGGTGCGGGCGACGGGTTATCCCCGGCCTCACCGGTCCGGCGCTCCCCCGGCACACCGGCATGGGCAGATGTGCCGGGGCACGTGCGGGGCCGAGCCGCAGGGGAGAAGGGGAAGAAAGAAAGGAAAGGGGAAGGGGGGAAGGGGGGAAGGAAGAGGGATGGGAAGGGAAGAGGAGGAGGACGGCTGTGGCGGACAGCGGGGAGGGGCGGGAGGTCTGGAATCCGGCGCGGGGCGGGGCCGCGCCGAGTGCCGAACTGGCGGAGCTGGCCCGCTCGCACCGCTTCGCCTCGGTGCTGGACGCGGGCTGCGGCTGGGGCCGCAATCTGCTGCCGTTCGCGGCTGCCGGCGCCACCGCGCTGCACGGTTTCGACATCGACGACGAAGGCGTCCGCGCCACCCGGGCGCTGCTCACCCCGGCCGCGACCGGGGCGGTGACCGGGACCGGGACCGAGGTGCGCGTCTGGAACGGCGATCTGCTCACCACCCGGCCCCGCTCCGTCCCCGGCCGGGGCAGCGGCTACGACCTGGTGATCTGCTACGGCGTCCTGCACTTCCTCGCCCGTGCCCAGCGGCTCGCCGCCTACGACCGGCTGGCCTCCTGGGTGCGCCCGGACGGTGGCATGCTGGCCCTCGCCTCCTTCAACGCCGCCGTCCCCATCCCCGAGGACCTGCGCCCGCTGATGCCCGACCCGCCGCCCGACAGCCGCGAGGTGCGCGAGCGCTTCACCCGCGGCTGGCAGACCGTCCACGCCCGCAGCCACGTCTACGACGACGAGCACGAGAACGGCGTGCGGCACACCCACTCCATCGACCGGCTGATCGTCCGCCGTACCGCGGTCCCCGTCCGCCCGCCCGGCTGACGAACCTTTCCGGGTCCCGGGCCGACTGTCCTGGCAGAACCGCACGGGAAACCACGGGAAACGGAGAACACCGGTGGCCTCACCCGACCCGCCCGACACCCTGCTGGTGGTCCGCTGCCAGCTCGGCGAACGGGACGCCTTCGCCGAACTGGTCCGGCTCTGGCACCCGCCGCTCCGGCGCTACCTGCACAGCCTGGCCGGATCACCGCACGCCGTGGACGATCTCGCCCAGGAGGCGTGGATCGCCGTGGTGCGCGGACTGCCCCGGCTGCGGCAGCCGGACCGCTTCGCGCCCTGGCTGTTCACCATCGCCCGCCGCACCGTGGCCGACCATCTGCGGCGGCGTACCGGACCGGCCCCCGGGGGCGCCGACGGGGGCGCCGACGGGGACGCCGCCGGCCTCGCCGAGGACGACGATCCGCTCGCCGGGGTCCTGGACGCCCTGGAACTCCGGGCCGGGCTGGACGGACTGCCGCCGCCGGAGCGGGAGGTACTGGTCCTGTTCCACCTCCGCGACCTGCCGCTGGCCGCCTGCGCCGCCGTGCTCGACGTCCCGCCGGGCACCGTCAAGAGCCGGCTGCACCGGGCCCGCCGCATGCTGCGCCGCACCCTCACCGAAAGGGGATACCAGCCATGACCGGAGCCGCACCCACCCCCTCCCCCAGCCCCGGCTCCTCCTCCAGCCCCGGCCCCACCGGCAGCCCCGGCATGCCGGACCGGCTGGCCCGCGCCCTGGCCGCCGAGCTGTCACTGCGCGCCCGGCTGCGGTACGCCGCCACCGGTCTGGCCGGGCTCGCCGGGGCCGTTCTGCTCGGCCTGCTCTGGGCCACCGAGCCCGCCCCGCTGCCGCTCCGCACCCGAGCCGCCTTCGCCGGGCTGATCGCGATCGGCCTCGCCTGGGCCGCCCTGGCCGCCCGGGTCCTGGCCCGGCGCCGCCCGCTGTACGCCCGGGACCGGGTGCTCGCCGCCCGGCTGGCACTGGGCGCGGCCCTG